>DVHE01000072.1 GCA_018712245.1 Candidatus Avoscillospira avicola
AAAAGGTTCTCGGTTTTCTTCGAAAAGCTGTCGAACCTTTTGGGGTGTAAAGTGCGATTTCCGATGCGCATGTCCCCAGAAATCGCGATTTTAATTTTATTTCGCCGCTGCGGCGGCGAAACTCTGCGAGGCTTATTTCCCGCTTCCGGAGGTTTTTTGACACGCTCAGAAAAGGACTTGCCACCGGCAAGTCCTTTTCGTTTACAAATTCGACAGACGGCTTCTGGTCCCGGCTCCGCCGGGACAATACTTTGCCTACACAGGAAGATAGGCAGCGCCAATATAACAACCCGGCTTGCTTTGGCAAGACGGGTTGTCGCTGTTCAGGGCAGAAAGACTGCCTGCACAGGATGTGCCTATGGCCAAAAGAAAACAGCGAGGCTTCTTGTCTTTTCTTTGAAACTTCTGTATAATGATTGGGAAATTCGAAAAAGGAGGCGGCGACATGGCAGAATCCGAGGATTTGCGGCGGCTGCGGGCGCAGATGGAGCGCAAGCGCCAGCTGGAGGCGCAGGTGCGAGAGATGCGGACCCAGCGAGAGAATTTGACGCGCCGGGTGCAGGAGCTGCAGCGGCAGATGCAGATGGAGCAAGCCGATGTAGACCGGCTGGAGGGCCACAGTCTGGCGGCATTTTTCTATGGCGTCATCGGCAAAATGGATGAAAAGCTGACGAAAGAGCGTCGGGAGGCCTATGCTGCTCGGGTCAAGTATGACGCCGCTGCTCGGGAGCTTTCTGATTTGGAAGCGGCCCTGCGGGACCGGGAAGACGAGCTGCGTACGCTGTCTGGCTGCGAGGCCCGCTACGCCCAAGCCCTCCATGCGCGAGGGGAGGCACTTAAAGCAGCCGGCGGCGCCGTCGGCGCCGAAATCCTAAAGCTGGAGGAGCGGCTGGCCGCTCTGGAAAGCCAGCGCCGGGAGCTGCGGGAGGCTGTTTTCGCTGGAGAACAGGCACGGAATACCGCGGATGCTATTCTCTCCAGTCTGAACAGCGCCGAGGGCTGGGCTACCTGGGACTTGGTGGGCGGCGGTCTCATTTCCGATCTGGCCAAGCACGGACATTTGGATGATGCGCAGCAGATGGTGGAGCAGCTCCAGGTCCAGCTGCGGCGCTTCAAGACGGAGCTGGCCGACGTGACCATCCAGGCCGATCTGCAAATCAGCATCGATGGCTTCCTCCGCTTTGCCGACTACTTTTTTGACGGCCTGTTTGCCGACTGGATGGTGCTGGACCGCATCGGCCAATCTCAGTCCCAGACCCAGGAGACCCGAAATCAGATTCAGCTGGTGCTGGATCGTCTGGAAGCACTCCTGCGGGCCGCGGATCGGGAACAACAGGAGACCAAGGCACGGCTGGATCAGGTGATTACCGAGTCAGCCGGGGAGCGGCTGGGACTGCCGGAGTGAGAGGCGGATGAAGATGGAACCGATTTATGAAAAGAGCTGCGGCGCCGTAGTCTGGGCGCGGTTTGCCGATGGGGTTCGGTATCTGATGGTACAAATGCGCAAGGGCCATGTGGACTTCGCCAAGGGCCACATGGAGCCGGGGGAAAATGAATTACAGACGGCTGCCCGGGAAATCTGGGAGGAGACGGGCCTGATTGTGGAGCTGGACCCGAGCTTTCGGGTCGTGACGACCTACTCCCCCTATCCGGGCTGCATCAAGGACGTGGTGTATTTTACCGCCCGGGCTGGGGACACGGAGACGACGCCCCAGCCGTCGGAAATTCAGAGCCTGCACTGGGCGACGCTGGAAGAGGCTCGGGCACAGCTGACCTATGACAGCGCCCGGGATATTTTGGACCAGGCGGCGCGGTATTTGCTGGCAGCTGGAGAGATTTGAAGGCGGCGATGCGCCTGCAGAGCCATGCCAAGGAGGACTGCGATGAATCCGCTGGAACGATATTTGCGGGAATACGGCCTGCTTCTCTGCAACCAGAATCCCGAGCTGCCCGCGCTGGAAGACATCGGGGCGGGGTGGCAGGATGTCACGGCGCTGATCGACGCCCACCGGCTCTTTTATTCCAAGGCCTACCGGGGCCGCACGACCTACCTGTCGCCGGAGGTCTACGGCCTGCTGAAAGCCTGTAGGCCCGAAAGGCCGCTGCCCGAGGCGGCGGCCCGGATCTATGGGCTGCTGGAGGGAAATGCGGCCGACACGGCGCTGCTGAAGCGGCTCTGCGGGCTGCCGCCCCGGGATTTCCAGCAGGGATTTCAATGCCTGCTGCGTAACCTCCGGATCACCGCCGTCCAAAACGGGACGGCCCGCAACGAGAACTGGTCCACGTTCCTCTACGGCACCGCGGCGGACTGGGAGCGGGACGCGCCCCAGGCGGCGCCGGTGGACGCACCCCGGGAACGCCTGGAGGAGATTCTCTCCCGGACCATGACGGCGCGGCAGATCCAATTGCTGCTGCGATTTCCATGAAAGGCGCCCTTTCTTTTAATCTTCTTTTCATCTTGCCGCAAAGACGCCCTCATGGAGCCATGGTAGAATAGGGCCATCAATAAGGAGGTGTCCCCCATGGACCAAATGGAAAAGATTGAAACCCTGCGGGAAAAGACAGGGTGCAGCTATACGGAGGCCCGGGCCGCGCTGGAGCAGTGCGACGGGGATTTGCTGGACGCATTGTGCTATCTGGAGAGCCACGGCAAGTCCCTGGTGGCCGGCGCTTACAGCTCCACGGCCCAGGAGCCCCCGCCGGAGGAGCCCCGGCAGGAACAGCCCCAGGACGACGGCGCTTTTGCCAAGGGCTGCAAGGCGTTTTGGGACGGCATCGTGGCGCTGATTCGCCGCGGCAACCGAAATCACTTCGTGATGACCGACAAGGGAGGCCGCCAAACCCTGTCGATGCCGGTGACACTGTTTGTGGTGCTGCTGGTGGCGGCCTTTTGGGTGGTGGTGCCGCTGATGGTGGTGGCTCTGTTCTTCGGCTGCCGCTTCTCCTTTGCCGGGCCGGAGCTGGGCCGGGAGGACATCAACAGCGCCATGGGCAAGGCCACCGACTTTGCCGAGGACATTAAAATGGAATTCCAGGAGTAAGGAGGCTGGCCCATGGCCGGACGGATTTTGATTGTGGAGGACGAGGCGGCCATCGCCCGGTTTGTGGAGCTGGAGCTGCGGCATGAAGGCTACCAGGTGGACAAGGCCGAGGATGGCCGCGCCGGGCTGGAGCAGGCCATGGCTGGGCAGTATGACCTTGTTTTGCTGGACATCATGCTGCCGGGCCTCTCGGGGCTGGAGGTGCTGCGGCGGCTGCGGCGGGAAAAGGACACGCCGGTGATCCTCCTCACCGCCCGGGACACGGTGATGGACAAGGTCTCGGGGCTGGACATGGGCGCCGACGACTATATCACCAAGCCCTTCGCCATCGAGGAGCTGCTGGCCCGCATCCGCACGGCGCTGCGCAAGCGCCCGGCCAAGGCTCCCGAGCCGGTGCTGACCCTGGGGCCCATTGCCATGGACACCGCCCGGCGGCAGGTCCGCTGCAACGGCCAGGCGGTGGAGCTGACAACCCGGGAATTTGATGTGCTGCGGCTCTTTTTGGAGAATCCGGAGATCGTCCTCTCCCGGGAGACGTTTTTGAGCCGGGTCTGGGGCTACGATTACGTGGGTGAGACCAATGTGGTGGACGTCTATATCCGCTATCTTCGCGGCAAGCTGGATGCCGCCTGCGGAAAGAGCCTGATTCACACGGTGCGGGGCGTGGGCTACGTCCTGCGGGAGGACTGAATGCGCGAGGTAAAGACGGGCGCCACGGCCCGAAAAATACTGAGAACCCAAAAGAGCGCCATGGGCTGGACGCTGCTGCTCTCCAACCTGCTGCTCCTGACCCTGGCCCTGGGCGGCCAGGCGCTCTACTATATGCAGCTTTACGCCGGCGGCTGGGCGGCGCTGGGCAGCACCACGTTCACCGCCGCGTACCTGGACGCCATCACGCTGGAGCCGCGGCTGCGGCTGCGCTTCACCCTGGAGGCTGTGGGCATGGAGGCCCGATCCTGGGATGTTACGACAGAGTTGGCGCTGACTCTGGCGCTGTTTCTGGGCTTTGTCCTGGTGCAGGGCCTGATTTCCGCCATCTCCGGGGCCATCTGGCGGGGCCGGGTGCGGCAGCACCTGAAGCGCCTGACCAGCCTGGCCCAGGAGGCCCGGCGCCTGGGCGCCGAGGCTGCCGCGCCCCAAAAGGTGGAGCATCTGCGGGAGGCCATCGGCCACATCCAGCCCACCGAGCCCACCCGGCTCCACACCGCCGACCCGGACCTCAAGGGCCTGGAGGACGCCGTCAACGACCTGCTGGACCGGATGCAGGCGGCCTACAGCCAGCAGACCCGCTTCGTCTCCGACGCATCCCACGAGCTGCGGACGCCCATCGCCGTCCTCAAGGGCTACGCCGATCTTCTGGAGCGCTGGGGCAAGGACGACCCCCAGGTGCGCGACGAATCCATCGCCGCCATCCAGACCGAGGCAGAGCGGATGAGCCGCCTGGTGGAGCAGCTTTTGTTCCTGGCCCGGGGCGACAGCGGACGCACCCAGCTCAGCAAGGGAACGGTGGATCTCTCCGATCTGGCGCGGGAGGTCTGGGAGGAGTCCAACATGATCGACTCTGCCCACCACTGGCTGCTGGATGCGCCCGCGCCGCTGACCATCTGGGCGGACCGGGATATGCTCAAGCAGGCGCTGCGGATTCTCTCGGACAACGCCGCCAAGTATACGGCCCGGGGCGGCGAGATTCAGCTGCGGGTTTGTCTCGATTCCGAGGGCCGGGCCACAGTCTCGGTGCGGGATTCCGGCATGGGTATCCGCCCGGAGGACGCGCCCCACGTGTTCCAGCGGTTTTACCGGGCCGACCCGGCCAGGAGCCGCCAGAGCGGCGGCGCGGGGTTGGGCCTCTCCATTGCCAGCTGGGTCATCTCCCAGCACGGCGGCTATTTGGAGGTCTACAGCTGGGAAGGCGTGGGCAGCCGCTTCACCATTGTTCTGCCGGTGGAGACCCCGCCCGGGGAAACGCCGCCGGAAGAGAACACAAAGGCATAAATGGCATAACATAGACAAGCCCCCCGGACGCGGCCAAATGCCGCGTCCGGGGGTTGAGCGTTTTTATCCCTTTTGCCGTAGGGGCGCGCATCGCGCGTCCGCTTAGCGGCAGTACCCGAGGGCCTTCGCCGAGCGCACTCGCCCAAGCCTCCCCTAACGCCCGCAGGGCTTTCGGGGAGGCCCGCAAGGGAGCGCCGCCAGTGGCGGAAGAAGCGGCGGCCCGGGGACATGGCGAAGCCATGCCGGAGGGATGCTGTAGGGGCGGCGATGGGGGTGCGGTGGTACAAACGGCCTCCCGCAGCCACCGCGCCCTTCACGAGAGGCCGCTTCGCGGCGCGAACGCGCAATGCGCGTTATCTACGGCGAAGACGCAAGCGCGCACATAAAAGCTGCCGTGTGCAAAGTCCACCCCATGTTCCGGGGCGGTTTGTGCGGCCTTAGCGAAAATCACTGTAGCCGTAACGATTCCCCGATTCCACTGGCCCGCGCGAAGCCGGGAAGGGGCAGGCAGTATGGGACGGGATGGCCCGGAGGACCGCAGCTGCCTGGGCAATGCCTCTTCCGGGGATGCACGCCGCGCAGCCCCAACGGGGGACCGGGGGCCGCAGCCCTCGGCGCGTTTTGGGGACTTTTCCGCGGTGAAAAGTTCCCCGCCGGAGGCAACAGGCCCGCGACGCTAGAGCGCTTTCGTCGAACAGACCCGCCTGCGGCGGGTTTGGGCCGATGAAGGCATCGGCCCCTACGGCGGCGACGGGAGTGCGGCGGTACAAACGGCTTTATGCAACCCCCGCGCCTTCCACGAGAGGCCGCTCACGCGGCGCGGGCCGATGTGGCCCGCAAGGGAGCGCTGGCTTCGGCAGATGCAGCGACCGCAGCGGTCCAGCGACGGAGGGGTTGACAATCCCCCAGTCTCGCTTCGCGAGCCAGCCCCCTTTACACAAGGGGGCCTTTGGGGTGCGGCGATACAAACGGCCTCCCGCAGCCGCCACCGCGCCCACTACGAGAGGCCGCTTCGCGGCGCGGACGCGCAATGCGCGCCCCTACGGCGGAATCGCGCCCCCGATGCGTTCGGCGGAAGCGCTCAAACAACGCAGCCAGACGGGCGGCTATTAGCCGCCCCTACAGACTCGCCCCGGGGGTCGTCGTAGGGACGGGCTGTATGCCCGCCCATGCCGCGTCTGCGGCTTGCCGCAGACTTATAAGGAAAGTCTCATGCAGGTGTTGAAAACCAATCGTCAAAAATGTCGTCTTGTTATGATATAAGGAAGATGACACGAAGAAATTGAAAGCGCTTTTGCTGGTTGCCTGTTGTATTGCATGTGCTCACGATGCGCATTTCAGCCGCTTAGGGAGGAGAAGAATATGAAGCGTATTTTTGCATGGCTTTTCGTACTTTTGCTTTTGGCCGGATGCTCGGCCCATCCCACGGTGACGGAAGCGCCCCAGGACGCGGCGGGACCGGTTTCGGCAGCGGACACGGCAGCGGAACCCGTCACGCTGAAGTTGGCGGGCATCGACATCACCGGCGAGCCCATAGACGCCATGGTCAAGGCCTTCAACCAGGCCCAGGACGCCATTGTGATCGAGCTGACGGACTATGGCACGGAGTTCGGCCCGGAGGAGAAGGAGCGGGCGGCGTCTCTGCTGACCACGGAGATTCTGGCCGGCAACCGGCCGGACCTGGTATATTTCCCGGATTTGTGGTTCCTGGGGACGGAGACGGTCAATTTGTTGTCACCGCTTCCCTTTATCGGCCAGGGGCTGCTGCTGGACCTGGACCCCTATGTGGCCCAGGACCCGGACCTGCAGGCGGAGGATATTCTGATTTGGGATGCCCTACACCAGTACGGCGGGCTGTACCTGGTCTCCGACCTGTTCTCCGTGCAGACTGTGGTCTGCGCCCCGTCGTTCTATGCGGACCATGCGGGCTGGACGATTGCGGAGTATCTGGAGCTGGAGGCGGCTCTGCCCGATGGCTATGAGATGATGGATGCTATGAACCCCGAGTATTTTCTCCTGGGGATCGGCAGCCGGTATATGCAGAAGGCGCTGGACCTGGAGCACGCCGCCTGTGACTTTGACAATGCGGAATTTATCGCCCTGCTGGACAGCGCCACCAAGGTCCGAGAATACAAGGCGGAATGGGAAGGAAAGGGCGTTTGTGCGCTGATGATGGATGGTACTCTGATGGGCTGCTATACAGACGTGCAAGGATCTTGGAGTGTTGCCTTCGACCGCACGGAGGCCGGTCGGACGGAGCCCATGGCCTATATCGGCTGGCCCACGCCCGACGGAAGCGGCGGCTCGGACATCCATCTGCTCGGCTCCCTGGGGGTGATGGCGGACACGGCGCACAAGGACGCCTGCTGGCAATTCGTCAAATATATGATCATGCACCCCGGGTATATCTATGATATGGAGGTGCGGAATCAGGGCTTCCCGCTCTATATCCCGGCAATGCCGGAGAACCCGAAGACCCTGACAGACCCCAACCGCCTTTTTGAGCCGCTGCAATCGGACGCCGATGCCTTCCGCGCTTTGGCAGCCCGGTGTACCACCATGAGCTTCTACGACGACGCGGTTATGGACATTATTTTGGAGGAGGCCCAGGAGCTGCTGGCCGGAAATGTGACGGCGGCGGAGACCGCCAAAAACATCCAGGACCGCGCCAGCCTGTATATGCTGGAACAGTACGGCTGATGGCGCGCATCCGGTCCGGGGATGATCTGGTCCATATTGCTGCCAGAAGTTTGAAAATTGATATAAAATCACCGTGAAACCCACTGAATGTGTTTCACGGTGATTTTGATTCTGTGATGTGCGTCCCGCTCTCAGACCTTGGAGACGCCGCAGGCCTGGGCCAGCCGGGCAAAGGCGGGGAGGGATCGGACGATGGTCTCGTGATCCACGCAGTAGCTGACGCGCAGGTATTCCGGCACGCCGAAGTCGTGGCCCGGGACCAGCATCAGCTCATATTCCTTGGCCTTTTCGCAGAAGGCCATGGAGTCCGGCCAGGGGGACTTCATAAAGAGGTAGAAGGCACCGTCGGGGTGGACGCAGGTGAAACCCAGGTCCTCCAGGCCTTTCACCAGCACGTCCCGGTTGCGCTTGTAGTAGTCCACATCGGCCACCACGTCCACGCACCGCTCGATGACCCGCTGATAGAGGTTCGAGGTGCAGATATGGCCCAGGGCCCGGGCCGCGCCGGAGCAGACGTCCACCACGTCTTCATAGGCGGCGCAGCGGCGGCAGATGGCCAGGTAGCCCATCCGCTCGCCGGGGATGGAGAGGGTCTTGGAGTAGGAGTAGCAGACCAGGGTATCGTCGTAGAAGTCCATCAGGTAGGGGACCTCCACGCCGTCGTAGGCCAGCTCCCGGTAGGGCTCGTCAGAGAGCAGGTAGATGGGGTGGCCGAACTTCGCCTCAGCGGCCTTCATGGCGTCGGTCAGGCCCTGGATGGTCTCCCGGGTGTAGATGACGCCGGAGGGGTTGTTGGGGGAGTTGAGGATCACCACCCGGGTCTTCTCGGTCAGCGCGGCTTCGAAGGCGGGCAGGTCCAGCTGGAAGGTGTCGGGCAGCGACTTGACGATGACCGCCTTGGCCCCGTAGGCCTCCACATAGATGAGGTACTCCATATAGTGGGGCGTGAAGATGATGACCTCGTCGCCGGGCTGGGTCAGACCTTTGAGGGCCATGGCGATGGCCCCGGAGGCGCCGGCGGTGACGAAGATGCCCGAGGCGTCCACATGGTCGCCAAAGCGGCGGTTGATGGAGGCCGCGATGGTCTGCCGCAGGGACATGAGGCCGGGAGCCGGGGTGTAGCTGTGGATGGCCACGGGGTCGGCGTGTTGCAGCAGGTCCAGCATGGCGGCGTGGACCTCCGGCGGCGGGGGCACGTTGGGGCTGCCGATGGAGAAGTCGAAGACGTTCTCCGGGCCGATCTGCGCCTTCCGGGCCCCGGCGTAGGCCGAAAGGTCGCGGATAACGTTGGGCTTGCGCCCATAGTCGATCAAATTCTGGGCAAACATGGCGATTCCTCCTTTTATTTGGAAAGATGCTCCTTTAATAACTCCATGGCTTTGGCGTAGCCCTGGAGGCCGTGGCCGGTGATGGTGGCGATACAGGCGCTGCGGACGTAGGAGACCTGGCGGAAGGCCTCCCGCTGGGAGACGTCGGAGATATGGACCTCCACCGTGGGGATGGAGACGGCCTTCAGGGCGTCCAGCAGGGCGACGCTGGTGTGGGTGTAGGCCGCCGGGTTGAAAACCAGCCCATCGTAGACGCCGTAGGCGGCCTGAATGGCGTCCACCAGCGCGCCCTCGTGGTTGCTCTGATAGGTGTCGGCCTCCACGCCCAGCCGGGCGGCGGTGGCCGCGACCAGGATCCGGAGGTCTTCATACGTCTCCCGGCCATAGATGGCCGGCTCCCGGAGGCCCAGAAGATTGAGGTTCGGGCCGTTGAGAATCAGAAATTTCATGGGATGCTCCTTTCACGGAACGACAGCATCGTAGGGGTCGATGCCCACATCGACCCGTGCCGCGCAAGCGGCCTCTCTGCCAAAGCCGGATCTTTGTGCCACCACACCCAGGTGGAATACCGCCTTTCGGCGGTTGGGCCGATGTGGGCATCGGCCCCTACGGAGTTACAGATAGCTGCTGCAAAATCGCTTCAGCTGCCGCTTCCGGTGTGGTGTTGTCCACGGCGAAGTCGGAAAACTGTTCATACAGAGGCTGACGGCGGCGGTAGATTTCCTCCACGCCCAGGGCCTGGGACACCGGGCGGCCCGCGATGGGCAGGGCCTCCAGAGGCCGCTTCACCCAGACCACCGTGCCGTTTTGCCGGAGGAGGTCCCGGTTTTCCGGGCGGGTGACGCAGCCGCCGCCGGTGGCCAGCACCAGGCGGGACTTCTGCCCCAGCTCCCGGAGCAGAGCCGTCTCCAGCTGTCGGAAGGCGTCCTCGCCAAACTGCGCGAAGTAGTCGGGGATGGGCATCCCGGCCCGCTGCACCAATACTTCGTCACAGTCCACAAATTCCCGGCCCAGCTTTTGGGCAAGGATTCGGCCCACGGTGGTCTTGCCGGCGCCGGGCATCCCGATCAGCGCGATGTTTTCCATATCCCGGGCCACGGCGGCCACCACCCGCGAAAGAGTCTCTTCCGGGATGGCCTGGCCGGTGAAAATCTCGCTGGCCCGGACGGCCTGGGCTACCAGCATAAGAAGGCCGCTCTCGCAGGGGATGCCCCGGGCCTGGGCGTCCAGCATCAGCCGCGTCCTGGTGGGGTTATAGACGATGTCCAGCACCGCCTCCAGCTGCGGCAGGCGATCCAGGTTTACCGGGGACTGCCCGGCCTTGGGGTACATGCCCACCGGCGTGGCGTTGACCAGGATGGCCGCGTCACTGTGGCGGTGGAGATTTTCGTAGTTGTCCGGGCCGGAGCGGGAGATCACCGTCACCGCCGCGCCCAAATTGGAAAGCACGGCCTGGGCCGTCACCGACGCGCCGCCGGAGCCCAGCACCAGGGCCTTTTTGCCCCGGCAGTCCACGCCCAGATGATGCACCATGGCCTCGAAGCCGTAGGCGTCGGTGTTGTCGCCGTAAATTTTGCCGTCCCGCTTCACCAGGGTGTTGACGCTGCCCAGGGCCGCTGCCAGGGGAGAGAGCTCGTCGCAGAAGGGCGCCACGGCTTTTTTATAGGGGATGGTGACGTTGAGGCCGTCCCAGGGGCCGGTCTTCACGAAGGCCTCCAGGGCCTCCGGCTCCAGCTCGATGAGATCGTAGCGGTAGTCCCCCAGCAGGGCGTGGATGGCCGGGGAGTAGCTGTGGCCCAGGGTCCGGCCCAGAAGTCCGCACCGCAGCATCAGACCACCTCGGAGTAGGAGCCGAGGTAGGTGAAGTCCTCGGTGGAGGCGGACAGCTCACAGATGATCTGGATGAACTCCTCGGAGTAGATGGAGGTCTCCAGGTCGAAGTAGAACATGAACTCGAAATCCCGGTCCGGGATGGGGCGGGACTCCAGCTTGGTGATGTTGATGCCCAGGGCGTAGAACCGGGCCAGCAGCCGGTAGAGGGCGCCGGGCTTGTGGGCCGTGGCCAGCATCAGGCTGGTGCGGTCCGCGCCGGGGTAGATCTCCAGGTTCCGGGAGATGCAGATGAAGCGGGTGTAGTTGTTGCCCTGGTCCTGGACGTTGTACTTGAGGCAGCTGAGGTCATAGAGGTCCATGCAGCTTCTCGAGCAGAGGGCGGCCACGTCGCTGCGCTCCGATTCGGCCACCCGCTTGGCGGCCATGGCGGTGTTCTCCACGGCTGTCACCTTCACGTCTGGCCCCAGGGTTTTGAGGAACTCAGCGCACTGGCTGATGGCCTGCTCGTGGGAGAAGATCTCCTTGATGTCCGAGAGCTTGGTGCCCCGCTTGGCCAGCAGGTTGTGGTCAATCTTCAGCCGCACGGAGCGGACGATGGAGAAGTTGTGGTGGATCATCAGGTCATATACCTTTTTTACCGAGCCGGCGGTGGAGTTTTCAATGGGCACCACGCCGTACTGGCACAGGCCCTGCTCAATGGCGGAGAAGACGCCCTCGAAGCTGTTGAAGTAGAGGATGAAGGGCATTTTGAACAGCTTTTCCGTGGCGATCTGGGCGTAGGCCCCTTCGACGCCGCAGACGCCTACGGCGGCGTTCTGGGGGAAGAGGCTGGGGGTGCCAGCGATGGCGTCGGCGATCTTGTGGCTCAGGTCGGTGTACTGCTCCATCTGGCGGCTCTGGTAAGAGCGGCTTAGCTCAAAGAGGGAGGAGTAGAGGACACTGGTGTAGTTCTTCATCTCCGGCGGCATCTTTTCCAGCAGGGTGCGCATTTTCTCCCGCTCCCGTCCGGCGTCCAGCACCGGCAGGCCGTGGGCCTTCTTGTAGGACGCGATGGCGCCGGCGGTCTCCATCCGCTTCCGAAAGAGGTCTGTAAGCTGATTGTCAATTTCGTCGATCTGGACGCGGTAATCCTTTAAATCCATGGGGAATCCTCCTTTGTATTGGTGCTGGCACAGAAATAGGCGTCCAGCAGCGCGATGGCGGCGGCGGCCTCCATCACCGGCACCGCCCGGGGAACGATGCACGGGTCGTGGCGGCCGTGGACCTCCAGCGGCGCGTCGGCCTTTTGCGAGAGGGACACACTCTCCTGGCGCTGGGCGATGGAGGCCGTGGGCTTCACTGCCGCCCGGAACACCACCGGCATTCCCGAGGTGATGCCGCCGAGGATGCCGCCGTGGCGGTTGGTGCGGGTGCGGACGGCGCCGCCGTCCATATAGTAAGGGTCGTTGTGCTGGCTGCCGGTCAGCCGCGCCGCTGGGAAGCCCAGGCCGAACTCAATGCCCCGAATGGCGGGGATGCCGAAGACCAGCTGGGCGATGCGGTTTTCCATGCCGCCGAACATCGGGTCACCCCAGCCCACCGGGACGCCCACGGCGGCGCATTCGATGACGCCGCCCAGGGAGTCGAGGTTTCCTTTGGCCGCCAGAATGGCAGAGCGCATCTCCTCAGCCGCGCCGTCGCGCAGCACCGGGAAGGGCTTTTGGAGCAGGGCCTGGAGTTGGGCCGCGTTCACACCGGCCAGGTCGAAGGAAGCGTCGTCCACGCTGCCGATGGACTGGATGTGGGCCGCCACGGTGACGCCCAGCTTCTCCAGCAGCTGGATGGCGATGCCGCCGGCGATGCACAGCGGCGCCGTCAGCCGCCCGGAGAAGTGGCCGCCGCCGGCCACGTCCTGGTAGCCGCCGAACTTCACCTGGGCCGGGTAGTCGGCGTGGCCTGGCCTGGGGCAGTCCCGGAGATTGTCGTAGTCCCGGGAGCGGGTGTTGGTGTTGCGGATGATGGCCGTCAGCGGTGCGCCGCAGGTGCGGCCATCCACCAGCCCGGAGACGAATTCCGGCGTGTCCGGCTCCTTCCGCGAGGTGGTGATCCGGCCCTGGCCGGGGGCCCGGCGGGCCAAAAACTGCTGAAGCCGTTCCTCGTCCACGGCAACGCCGGCGGGCAGGCCTTCGATGGTCACGCCGATGGCCGGGGCGTGGGACTGGCCGAAAATCGTCAGGCGAAATCGTTCGCCGTAGGTGCTGCTCATTGGAGTTTCCCTCCCAATGCTTGAAAGTCTGCCCAGAAGCCGGGATAGGACTTCTCCACCGCCTGGGCGTTGCGGATGGTGACGGGGCCGCTGGCGAAGGTCGCCGCCACGGCGGCGGCCATGGCGATGCGGTGGTCGAAAAAGCTCTCCACCGTGCCGCCGGTGAGCCCGGTGCCTTGAATGATGAGGCCGTCGGCGGTGACGGTGACGTCGCCGCCCAGGCTGCGCAGCAGCGCCGCCACGGTCTCCAGCCGGTCCGACTCCTTGAGCCGCAGCCGCGCCGCGTTGAAAATGCGGCTGGTGCCCTTCGCGTTGGCCGCCAGCACCGCCAGCACCGGCACCAGGTCCGGGATGGCGGCGGCGTCGATGTCCTGGGCCTGGAGCGGCCCCAGGGTCACGGCGGCGGTGTCGCCCTGCTGGGAAACCGCGGCGCCGAAGCGGCTGAGTAGCCACAGGATGGCCCGGTCGCCCTGGCAGCTGTGGAGGTCCAGCCCCGATACCGCCGCGCCGGAGGCCAGGAAGAAGGCGGCGTTGGACCAGTCGCCCTCCACCACGGCGCTGCCGGGGCTTTGGAAGGCGCGGGGGGCGATGTCGTAGACCGGCGCGTGCCACTGGGGCGCGGCGCCGAACTGCGAGAGGGCCGCTTCGGTCAGGCGCAGGTAGGGGGCCGATTCGATCCGCCCGGCGACGGTCAGCGTGCTGGCCTCCCCCAGCAGGGGCAGGGCGAAGAGCAGGCCGGTAATATACTGGCTGGAGACATCCCCGGGCAGCGCGTAGGCGCCGGGGGCCAGTTGGCCGGAGACGGTCAGAGTGGTCTCGGTGGTCCGGGTCAGAACGGCGCCGTGGGACGTCAGCTCCCGGTCCAGGGGGAACAGAGGCCGCTGGGGCAGCCGCCCCTCCATCTGGAAGGTGGCTTCCACGCCCAGAGCCGCCGCCACCGGCAGGAGAAAGCGCAGGGTGGAGCCGCTCTCGCCGCAGGGTAAAAGGGCCGCCTGGGGTGCCGGGCCGGGGACGACGGTGAAGCCCGCCTCGGTGTGCAGGACCTTGGCCCCCAGGGCCGAGAGGCACCGGGCCGTGGCCAGGATGTCCTGGGAGACGGCGGGGCAGGCGATGGCGGTGGGTGCCTGGGCCAGGGCCGCGGCGATCAGCAGCCGGTGGGCAGCCGACTTGGAGGGGATGGCAGCCACGGTGCCGGAGAGCTTGCCGGGGAGAATGGTGACGTCCATCTCAGCCCTCCTTTCCCGCGGCGATCCAGTCCGGCAGCGCCGCGACGGGGATGGGATGGAGGACGCAGTCGCCGATGGCCCGGGGCACCACCAGGGTCAGCGTGTCGCCCCGGCGCTTCTTGTCGCCCAGGGCGGCGGCCAGGATGGCCTCGGGGGACTGGGCGGTGGCAGTGGGCAGGCCGAAGGCCGCCAGCTTGGCTGTGATCTCCGCCGCAGTCTCCGGCGCGCAGAGGCCGAAGCGGGCGGCGGCCCGGGCGATCATGGCCATGCCAATGGAGACCGCCTGGCCGTGGGAGAGGGTGAAGCAGCTCTCTTTTTCCACGGCGTGGCCCAGGGTGTGGCCCAGGTTTAGGAACTGCCGGGCGCCGTTGTCAAATTCGTCGGCCTCCACCTTCTGCCGCTTGTCGTCGATGCAGGCGGCGATGATGGCCTCGTCAATGGTCTCCGGCGTCAGCGCGTCGAAGAGGGCGCGGCCGGAGAGGACGCCGTATTTGATGACCTCGGCGCAGCCGTCCCGGAAGACGGCGCCGGGCAGCGTCTTTAAGAGGTCCAGGTCGCAGAGAACGGCGGCGGGCTGGTAAAAGGCGCCGCAGAGATTTTTTCCGGCGGGCAGGTCAATGGCGGTCTTGCCGCCCACAGAGCTGTCCACCATGGCCAGGAGCGTGGTGGGCACCTGGACATAGGCGATGCCCCGGAGGTAGCAGGCCGCGGCGAAGCCGGTGAGGTCGCCGGTGACGCCGCCGCCCAGGGCCACCACCAGGTCGCTCCGGGTCAGGTGGCTGGCGGCCAGGTCGTTGACCAGATTGAGAAATTCCGTGCCGCACTTGCTGGCCTCTCCGGCGGGGAAGACGTGGGTCACGACGTCAAAGCCGGCTTTTTCCAGCGAGGCGACGGCTGCCGCCCCGTGGAGGGGGAAGACCGTAGTCTCGCTGACCACCATGGCCCGGCGGCCTTTGACCAGGGTGGCGCAGGTCGCACCCAGGGCGGGAAGGAGGCCTCTGCCCACCGTGACGGTGTAAGGGCGGGAGGCTCGAATTTCAATGGTTTTCATCGTCCATCCACCTCCGCTTTGCGGCGCCGGCCCTCGTCCAGCAGGGCGGAGAGGGCGCCGAAATCATCGTCAGCCAGGGCCTGGCGGTAGGCCGCCAGGTTATGGAGCAGCGTGTCCATTTCCTCCAGCATAAAGTCCCGGTTTTCCAGCATCAGCTCGGCCCACATGGTGGGGTTGAGCCAGGCGACCCGGGTCAGATCCTTGTAGCTCCCGGCGGAGAAGCCCTTGTGGGCCCGGGCCGTGGGACTCTTGATGTAGGCGTTGGAGACCACGTGACACATCTGGGAGGTAAAGGCGATCATTTTGTCGTGTTCCCGGGCCGTGGTCACGGAGAGGCTGCCGAAGCCAGCCGGGGCCAGGGCCTCCTTGACCCGCTGCAAAAGGGCCATGTCGTGGCCCTCCGGCGGCACCAGCACCATGGGCGCGCCTTTGAAGAGGTTGGCCCGGGCGTATTTGAAGCCGGAGTTGTGGGTGCCGGCCATGGGGTGGCCGCCCACGAAGGTGAAGCCGTACTGCTTTGCCAGGGGGAACAGGGCCTCGCAGACCGCCCGTTTGGTGCCGCACAGGTCGATGACCAGGGCGCTGGGGGAGAGGCGCGGGGCCAGTGCCCGGAGCGCCTCAATAGCGGCCCGGGGCGGGATGGCCAGCAGCAGCAGGTCGCACTGGCCGGCGGTGCCGGCCTCCAGCCTGCCGTGGATGGCGCCGCTCATCTGGGCGAACTCCAGAATCACCCGGTCCAGATCATCGCCCAGCACCCGGTGCCCGGCCAGCGCGTAGGCCTTGGCCATGGAGCCGCCGATCAGCCCCAGGCCCACAATGCCCACGGTACTCACAGCGCTGCCTCCCGCACGGCGCGGGCCCGGCGGGCCACGTCGGCAAACTGCTCCGGCGTCAGGGACTGGGCGCCGTCACACCAGGCGTGGGGCGGATCGTTGTGGACCTCGATCATCAGGCCATCGGCGCCGGCAGCCGCGGCGGCCAGCGCCATGGGCGGCACCAGCTTGGCCTTTCCGGTGGCGTGGCTGGGATCCACCACCACCGGCAGGTGGCTCAGCTGCTTGAGCATGGGCACTGCCGAGAGATCCAGGGTGTTGCGGGTGTAGGTCTCATAGGTGCGGATGCCCCGCTCGCAGAGGATCACCTGTTCGTTGCCCTCGGACATGATGTATTCCGCGCTCATCAGCCACTCCTTCATGGTGCCGCAGAGGCCGCGCTTCAAGAGGATGGGCTTGTGGAGCTTGCCCACTTCCTTCAAAAGGTCGAAGTTCTGCATATTTCTCGCACCGATCTGAATGATGTCCACATCGTCGAAAAGGGGCAGCTGGTTGATGTTCATGACCTCGGTGATGATGGGAAGGCCGGTTTCCCTCTTGGCTTCAGTCAGCATCTCGATGCCCAGCTTGCCAAGGCCCTGGAAGTCATAGGGGGAGGTGCGGGGCTTGAAGGCGCCGCCGCGCAGGACGTTGGCACCGGCGGCCTTGACGGCCTTGGCCACGCCGATGATCTGCTCGTGGGTCTCCACGGAGCAGGGGCCGGCGATCAGGCAGAAGTTGCCGCCGCCGATTTTGGCCGAGCCCACCTCGATGACCGTGTCCTGGGGCTGAAAGTCCCGGCTGCACCGCTTGAAGGGCTCCGACACCCGCTTCACCGACTGGACGATGTCCAGACTGGCCAGGAGGTCCATGTCGATTTTTCCGGTGTCGCCCACCAGGCCCAGCACGGTGTAGTAGTCCCCGGCGGAGACGTGGATTTTGAGCCCCTGGCTCTCCAGCCAGTGGATGAGATTGTCGACTTGCGCCTGGGAGACGCCTGCTTTCAAAATTGCAATCATGGTGGTCTGCTCCTTTTACGATGAGGTGTGGAAAGTGGAATGGGGGAACCTTGCCGGGGCGTCGCCGGTTCAGGTGGAAGGACCATCTGGCCGGAAGACGTCCAAGCCTATGAAAAAGGACCACACAGAAGTGATTCTGTGTGGTCCAAGTCAACGGCAACGCCTGCCGTTTTCACTTTTACGCATCACAAATCACTCTTACTTCCGGCTGCGAAAGTAAAAGTAAAAGGATACGAAAAAGCTGCGGCAGTTCATTGTAACGGTCTCCTTCAATCAGATTTGAGAATAAGATACCACTTCCGGCTCCGGATGTCAACGGACGATGCGGAGAAAGGGGTGGAAAATCAGACTCTTTTCTTGTGCAAAGTGATAATGAAGCAAATTCAAGTCTGCCGCTGCAAGTGGGCCTTCATTTTCTGGAAGGTGTCGTCGGAGATATGGTGTTCGATTTTGCAGGCCTCCTGGGCGGCGGTGGCTTCGTCCACGCCCAGGCCCATCAGCAGCTGCGTGAGGATGCGGTGGCGCTCATAGATCCGCTGGGCGACCGCCTCGCCCTGGGGCGTGAGGGAGAGGAGTCCGCTCTCGTCCATGGTGATATGCCCGGCCTCCCGGAGCTTTTTCATGGCCACAGACACGCTCGGCTTGGTGACGCCCAGCTCCCCGGCCACATCGATGGAGCGGACCTGCCCTTTGGCTTCCCGAAGTTTGAGAACGGCCTCCAGGTAGTCCTCGCCGGATTCGTGCAAATTCATGGCAGTCCCTCCTCGTGAGTTTTGTATATTATAGCCAAAAGGAAACAAATCTGTCAAGGAAAGACCGTTCCGGGACGAAAATTTACAAAATCCTCATAAACTTTGCCTGCCGCCCACTTTTCGGACGGCGCAACTTGTGGTATGATGTAAAAGGGATCGGATGCCCAGCGGGCGGCCGTTTCCCGGTATATGGTTCGTCTGTTTCGGGCCAACGGCCCTTTTTTGATAGGAGGCATTATGCTGGAACTTCTCTCTCCCGCCGGCTCCATGGACGCGCTGCGGGCTGCCGTGCAGAATGGAGCTGACGCGGTCTATCTGGGCCTCAACGCGTTCAACGCCCGCCGGGGCGCGAAAAATTTTACCCTGGAAGAGCTGCAGGAGGCGGTGCCCTACTGCCACGTCCGGGGCGTGCAGGTCCATCTGGCCCTGAACATCCTGGTCTCGGACCGGGAGATGCTGGCGGCCTCGGACGTCGTCCGCGCCGCCGCCCGGCTGGGGGTGGACGCCTTCATCGTCCAGGACCTGGGGCTGGTGCAGCTGATCCGCCAGCTGGCGCCGACCATTCCCATCCACGCCTCCACCCAGATGAGCATCCACTCCCTGGAGGGCGTGCTGGAGGCCGCCCGGATGGGTGTGAGCCGGGTGGTGCTGGCCCGGGAGCTGCCCCGGGAGGAGATTGCCTTCATTTGCCGCAACAGCCCCGTGGAGATCGAGGTCTTTGCCCACGGGGCCCTCTGTATGTGCTATTCCGGCCAGTGCTACCTCTCCTCGGTCATTGGCCGCCGCAGCGGCAACCGCGGCCAGTGCGCCCAGCCCTGCCGGATGCCCTACGGCTTCGGGCGGTTTGAAGAGACCCGCTATCCTCTGAGCCTCAAGGACAGCTGCCTGGTGGAGTACCTCAGCGAGCTGCGGGCTATGGGCGTTCGCTCTCTGAAGCTGGAGGGGCGGATGAAGCGGCCGGAGTATGTGGCCGTGGTGACGCGGATCTACCGCGCCGTACTGGACGGCCGCCCCGTCACCGAAGAGGACCTCAGCCAGCTGGAGACCATTTTCTCCCGGCAGGGCTTCACCCAGGGCTACTACCTGGGCAGAACCGGGCCGGATATGTTCGGCATCCATCAGGATACCCCGGAGGACCGGGACCTGCTGGCCGCCGCCCGGGCGACCTATGAGCGGGGGGAGAACCCCCGGGTGCCCGTCACCTTTTACGCCATGCTCCGCGCCGGGGAGGAGAGCCAGCTGGCCGTGGAGGACCCGGAGGGCCATGTCCTCCGAACCAAGGGCCCCGTGCCGGAGCCGGCGGTGAATCGCCCGCTCAGCGAGGCGGATCTGGCCCAGCGCCTCTCCAAGACCGGCGGCACGCCTTATCTGGCGGCCCAGGTCAAGGCCGCGGTGGAGCCGGGGCTGACGCTGCCGGCGGCGGCCATCAATGCCATGCGCCGGGAGGTGCTGGACCGGCTCACGGCCCTCCGGGGCCGGACGGACCCGCCGGACATCGGCGTCTACAGCCGCCTGGAGTCGTACCCCGGGCGGAGCGAGAAGCCGGTGCTGACGGTAGCCGTGCGCACTGCCGGCCAGATCACGCCGGCGCTGCTGGCGGCGGAGCCCGCGGTCCTCTATGTGCCGCTCTCGGAGCTGCTGGAGCATCCCGAGCTGCCGGGCCGCGTGGGCGCCCAAACGGCCCTGGCCGCGATTTTGCCCCGGGTGATCCCGGACCGGGAGCGCAGCAGCTGGGCTGTCGCGCTGGAGCGGGTCCGGGCCATGGGCGTCCGCCAGGTCCTCACCGGCAACCTGGGCCAGATTCGCCTGGCGCAGCAGAAGGGCTTCAATGTCCGGGGTGATTTCGGCCTCAATGTCTTCAACTCCCGGGCGATGCACTACTGTAAGAGCCTGGGCCTGCAGAGCCAGATGGCCAGCTTTGAGATGATGCTCTCCCAGGTTCGCGACCTCAGCAAGGCTGTGGATACGGAGCTCTTGGTCTACGGGCGGCTGCCGCTGATGCTGATGGAAAACTGCGTCATCAAAAGCCGCACCGGCACCTGCTCCTGCGACACGCCCACCCGGCTCATCGACCGGATGGGAGAGGAATTCCCCCTGCTCAAGGACCCCGGCACCTGCCGCAACGTCCTCTACAACGGCAAGCGGCTGTACCTCCTGGACAAGCTCTCCACCGTGGAGAAGATCGGCCTTTGGGCCTTCCGCATGAGCTTTACGACAGAAAACCCCGCCGAGGTGGACGCTGCCCTTTCGCAGTATTTCGGCGCCGGGGACTTCGATCCCGGCACCTGCACCCGCGGCCTCTACGTCCGGGGCGTGGAGTAGGGGCGGCTATCAGCCGCCCGCCGGTACCAGGCCGCTTCGCGGCAGGGGGCGATATGGGCATCGACCCCTACAGAACTCTTACAATTCTGGTGACTTCTATGCTGATTCTCGCATCTCAATCGCCCCGGCGGCGGTCACTGCTCGCCATGCTGGGGCTGGACTTCGCCGTGGACACCGCCGACATCGACGAGACCATGGATCCGGCCCTGCCGCCCGAAACCGAGGTGGCGCGGCTCTCCGAGGCCAAGGCCCGGGCCGTGGAGCAAAAGCACCCCGGCGACCTGATCCTCACGGCGGACACCGTCGTGGTGGTGGACGGCTGCGTCCTGGGAAAGCCCCACGACGCCGAAGAGGCCAAGGCCCACCTGCGGCGGCTCTCCGGCCGCAGCCACACGGTGATGACGGCCTTCTGCCTGCTGCAAAACGGCTTGGCCGACGTCCACGTGGAAAAGACGCACCTCCACTTCAAGCCCCTCTCGGAAGGGGAGATCGCAGCCTACGTGGCCAGCGGCTCGCCTATGGACAAGGCCGGCGCCTACGGCATTCAGGACCAGGCGGCGGTGTTTGTCAGGGCCATCGAAGGCGACTACTATAATGTCATGGGCCTGCCTCTGTGCGCGCTGGTGCAATGCCTGCGGCGGCGGGGCGTGGCCGTATTGGGGACGGTGGAACCATGAAAAAGCATCTCTTCACCTCAAAAATCAAGACGATCCTGGTGGTGGCGGTGGCGCTGGCCATTCTGACCACGGTGGCTGTGGCCGTCTCCGGCGGCATGGTCCCGGGGCAGAATGTGGTGGGCACCGTCCTCTCGCCCATCCGCGCCGGCCTGGCCGCCATTGACCGCCAGGCGCTGCGGGTCTATAATTATATCTTCTCCTACGAGACGCTCCGGGCCGAGAAGGAAGCGCTGGAGCAGCAGATTCTCGAAATGCAGGAGGAGGTGCGGCTGGCCCAGGAGTATGAGCGGGAAAACGCCCGGCTCAAGCAGCTTCTGAATCTGTCGGAAGTCCACGAGGACTATCAGTTTGAAGACGCCTACATCATCTCCTGGGACGCCTCCACCTGGCGCAGCAGCTTCACCATCGGCAAGGGGGAAAACGCCGGGCTGACCGAGGGGATGTGCGCCGTCACGGAGAACAATCAAATGGTGGGCATTCTTACCGAGGTGGGCACCAACTGGGCCACCGTCACCACCATTTTGGACCAGAGCCAGGAGATCAGCGCCTCGGTGGCCGCCTCCGGCTATACCGGCGTGGTCCAGGGCACGTATGACGCCGAAAACACCCGGACGCTGCGGATGAACTACCTGCCCACCGACGCCGTGCTGAAAAACGGCGACCAGGTCGTCACCACCGGCTCCACCCTCTATCCCCGAGGGCTGCTGCTGGGCTATGTGACCAACGTCTCCCTGGACGAGACCGGCGTGGCCAAGTACGCCGCCCTGGAGGCCAGCTGCAGCCTGGACGGGCTGGAGCAGGTCTTCATCATCACCAACTACGCCGGGTCGTAAGGCGCTGCGGGCGCAACCCATCACCGTTCCCTGCCGTAGGGGCGCATTGCATATGCGCCCATCCGCACCCCCGATATGCCGGGGGCTGGCAAAACCCGCGTCTGCCTCGGGCGGATCTTTAACCCGCCCCGACAGGTCCTATTCCCTGCTGTAGGGATGCCGGAAAGGAGCTTCCATGCACGCTTCCCAAGTCTATCGAAAATATCTGATGTGGGGCCTCTACGCCCTGCTGTTTTTGCTGGTGCTGCTGGTGCAGGACGTCACCCTGGCCCGGCAGCGGTTTTTCGGCGCGAAACTCAATCTGCTGCCCATGACCGTTGCCCTCATCGCCATGCACCTGGGCCACGAGGTGGGCGGCCTGTTCGGTCTGCTGGCGGGCGTTTTCTGGTGCCTCACCGGCGCGAGCGACGGCTCGGCTGCCATTTTCACCTGGACTGTCACCGGCATTGCCGCCGGCTTTGTCTGCGACGCCGTCCTGGTTCGCCGGTTTCTGCCGGCCCTGGGGCTGAGCGCCCTGGCCCTCTTGTTTCACGAGGGCGTGGTGTTTTTCCTCAATTTGCTCCTGGCGGAGGCTTCTTTCCCCATGGGCCTGTGGGCCCTGGTGACGGTGGGGCTTTCGCTTTTGGCCTGCCCGGTGCTGTACCTCCTGTGCCGGGCCATCGGAAAGGTGGGTGGTTAAATGGAACGGCGTGCCCGCTTCCGCACCGGTATATTCATTGCGCTGATCGTGCTGATTATGGCAATCTTCACCTTCCGGCTCTATGCCCTGCAGACCTCCCTCACCGAGGAGGAGATTCGCACCTCCAACTCCCTGACCATCCAGACCACGGTGGACGCCTCCCGGGGCCAGATCCTGGACCGGAACGGCACGGTGCTGGTGGGCAACCGGGCCAGCTACAACCTCATTATGATCGGCTACGTCTTCTTCAACGGCCCCAGCCCCAACGAATCTCTGATCGAGCTGCTGGGGCTGTGCGACGAGCTGGGCATCGAGGTGGAGAGCAACTTCCCCGTCAGTGAGACGCGGCCCTATACCTATACCCTGGAGGACTACTCCGAGGCGTGGCAGAGCTATTTCCGCCGCTTCCTCACCAGCCGCGGCTGGGACCCGGATATGTCCGCCCAGAATCTGATGAACAATCTGCGCAGCGACTACAATATCCCCAAAGACCTCAGCGACGAGGAGGCCTACCGGCTCATCGCCGTGCGCTTTGAGCTGGAGCTTCGGACCATCGAGGGGATGCCGCTGGACAACTACTGCCTGGCCCGGGACATCTCCTCGGAGGACCTGGCGGCGGTGATGGAGCTGGGTATCCCCGGTGTGCTGGTGGAGACCACCACCGTGCGGGAGTACAACACCACCTATGCGGCGCATCTGCTGGGCCACACCGGCGCGATGACTGCCTACGAATATGAAAACCTCTACCCCGACTACGCGATGGACGCGGTGGTGGGCAAGGAGGGCGTGGAGCGAACCTTTGAGAGCTATCTCCACGGCACCGACGGCCTGCTGCAAACCACGATCCTCTCCACCGGCGAAGTGCTGGAGCAGCAGTATCTCGCCACGCCGGAGCCCGGCGACAACGTGGAGCTGACCATCGATATCGGCCTCCAGGCCACGGCGGAAAACGCCCTGGCCCAGGTGATCGAAAACCTCCAGCAAAACGGCGTCGGTTCGCAAAAAGAGGGCAAGGACGCCGACTCCGGCGCTGTGGTGGTGCTGGACGCTACCAACAACGAGGTGCTGGCCATGGCCTCTTACCCCACCTATGACCCGGCCCGGTACAACCTGGACTTCAACGAGCTGGCCGAGGCCGACGGCAATCCCCTTTTGAACCATGCCCTCCAGGGCCTCTACCCCCCCGGCTCCATTTATAAGATGGTCACGGCAATCGCCGCCATGGAGAAGGCAGGCGTGGGCGCTTACTACCAGGTGACGGACTTGGGCGTCTACGATAAGTACGAGCTGCAGGGCTTTGCTCCGGCCTGCTATATCTGGCGCAGCTCCGGCCGGACCCACGGCACCGTGAACATGATGCAGGCCCTGGCCGTTTCCTGTAACTACTATTTCTACGAAGTGGGCCTCCAGGTGGCCACCACCGACATGGACTTAGTGGCGAAGAATCTGGGCCTTGGCGAACCCACCGGCATTGAACTCTACGAGGAGACCGGCACCCGCGCCAATGCCGAGACGAAGGCTGAGACCTTCGCCGGCACCGACATGGAAGCGTGGGTCGAGGGCGACAAGCTCCAGGCCTCCATCGGCCAGAGCCTGAATTCCTTTACGCCGCTGCAAATGGCCTGCTATGTCTCGGCCCTGGCCAATGCGGGCACACGCTATAAGGCGACGCTTTTGAGCCGCGTGGTCTCCTGGGACTATCAGGAGCTGATCGAGGAGAGCGAGCCGGAGGTGGCGAGCCGGCTGGAAATGGACGAGAAGACCCTGGCCTGCATCAACGAGGGCATGAAGATGACCGCCAGCGACTACTCCGGCACGGCCTACTCCTACCTCCACGACTATCCCATCGCTGTGGCTGCCAAGACCGGCACGGCCCAGCACGGCTCCGGCGGTTCGGATAACGCCAGCTTTGTCTGCTATGCCCCGGCGGACGATCCCCAGATCGCCATTGCCGTCTATGTGGAACACGGCGCCCAGGGCGGCAACTTGGCAAACGTCGTCCGCCCCATCCTCGACGCCTTCTTCTCCCAGGAGAGCAAGTACGAGACCACCTACAACGAAAACACTGTGCAGTAAACGCAACATCTGATTTGCGCATTCCCATATTCCAGACAAGCGAGGGACAACCTATGACCGATCTATCCAACATCCGCAACTTCTCCATCGTGGCCCACATCGACCACGGCAAGTCAACGCTGGCGGACCGGCTGCTGGAGGCCTGCAACACCGTGGAAAAGCGGGAGATGGAGGACCAGATTCTCGACAATATGGACCTGGAGCGGGAGCGGGGCATCACCATCAAGGCCCGGGCTGTCCGGCTCAACTACCACGCCGACGACGGGCAGGACTATGTACTCAACCTCATCGATACCCCCGGCCACGTGGATTTCAACTACGAGGTCTCCCGGAGCCTCACGGCCTGTGAGGGCGCGGTGCTGGTGGTGGACGCCTCCCAGGGCATCGAGGCCCAGACCCTGGCCAACACGTATCTCGCCATCGACGCCGGGCTGGAAGTCCTGCCGGTCATCAACAAGATCGATCTGCCCGCTGCCCGGCCCCAGGAGGTCAAGCAGGAGGTGGAGGACGTCATCGGCATCCCGGCCATGGACGCCCCGGAGATCTCCGCCAAAAACGGCATCAACATCCATTCCGTGCTGGAGCTGGTCGTGCGGGACGTGCCCCCGCCGAAGGGAGACCGCGACGCGCCCCTCAAGGCGCTGATCTTCGACAGCCAGTACGATTCCTACCGCGGCGTTATTGTCTACCTCCGGGTGATGGACGGCACCATCACCCCCGGTATGGACATCAAAATGATGGCCACCGGCGCGGAGTATAAGGTGGTGGAGTGCGGCTATCTCCATCCCAAGGGCATGGTCCCCTGCGACGCCCTGGGCGCCGGCGAGGTGGGCTACCTGACGGCCTCCATCAAGACCGTCTCCGACACCCGGGTGGGCGACACCGTCACCG
This sequence comes from Candidatus Avoscillospira avicola, assembly GCA_018712245.1. Lineage (GTDB taxonomy): Bacteria > Bacillota > Clostridia > Oscillospirales > Oscillospiraceae > Avoscillospira > Avoscillospira avicola. The sequence continues at coordinate 25,478 of DVHE01000072.1, forward strand.
GGAAAGAAAACCCCGCCGCCGAGGCGCTGCCGGGCTACCAGAGTGTGCAGCCCATGGTCTTCTCCGGCGTCTACCCCGCCGACGGCAGCAAGTACGGAGACCTCCGGGACGCGCTGGAAAAGCTCAAGCTCAACGACGCCTCCATGTCCTACGTCCAGGAGAACTCCATCGCCCTGGGCTTCGGCTTCCGGTGCGGCTTTTTGGGCCTTTTGCACATGGAGATCATCATGGAGCGCCTGGAGCGGGAGTACAACCTGGACCTCATCACCACGGCGCCCAACGTCGTCTATCAGATCACCAAGACCGACGGCACTGAAGTAGAGGTCTACACCCCCCTCAACTACCCTGACCCGGCGGAGATCGCCGAGGCCCGGGAGCCCTTCGTCAAGGCCAGCATTTTAGCGCCCCAGGAGTACGTGGGCAACATCATGGAGCTGTGCCAGCAGCGCCGGGGCGAATTCCAGGATATGCAGTACCTGGACACCACCCGGGTCGAGCTGCACTACGAGATGCCCCTCAACGAGATCATCTACGACTTTTTCGACGCCCTCAAGTCTCGTACTCGGGGCTATGCGTCGCTGGACTACACCCTCTCCGGCTACCGGCCCAGCAAGCTGGTGAAGCTGGATATCCTCTTGAACGGCGAGGTGGTGGACGCCCTGAGCTTCATCCTCTTTGCCGACAACGCCTATCCCCGGGCCCGGAAGATCTGCGAAAAGCTCAAGGAGAACATCCCGCGGCAGATGTTCGAGATTCCGGTCCAGGCGGCCATCGGCGGCAAGGTCATCGCCCGGGAGACCATCAAGGCCTTCCGCAAGGACGTCTTGGCCAAGTGCTACGGCGGCGACATCACCCGGAAGAAGAAGCTGCTGGAGAAGCAGAAGGAGGGCAAAAAGCGGATGCGCAGCTTTGGCTCCGTGTCCATCCCATCCGAGGCATTTATGGCCGTCCTGAAGCTGGACGAGGACTGAACAAACACGCTCTGTAGGGGCCGATGCCCACATCGGCCCACGCCGCGCCAGCGGCCTCTCCCGCTGCATACGTTGTCTGCAACAAATCATTTGCACCACTGTGCCACATCCCAATGACCGGCCTTCGGCCGGTTCGGGTCGATGTGGGCATCGACCCCTACGCACCCTCTGTATGTTGGGGGCTGGCAAAAACCGCACCTGCTCTCGGGCGGATATGCAATCCGCCCCTACAGTTCGTTGGAGGTACCCATGCGAAACGACAAAAAAGCGCTCCAGGACGCCCGGCAGCCCCTGGGGATCTATGTCCACGTGCCCTTCTGCCGGAGCAAATGCGAATACTGTGACTTCTATTCCCTGGGCGGCGGCATGAACCGGGAGTCCATGGACCTCTACCTCCAGGCGGTGCTGGCCCACATCCGGGAGGCGGCCCAGCGGGTGGTGGGCTACGAGGTGGACAGCATCTACTTCGGCGGCGGCACCCCCAGCTTCTTCGGCCACGAGGGGCTGATCCGCATCCTCACCGAGTTGGACCGGCGGCTGCGGCTGTCCCGGGACGCCGAGATCACCCTGGAGGCCAACCCCGATTCGGTGACGGCCCAGAGCCTGGACAAGCTCCGCCGCGCCGGCTTCAACCGCATCTCCATCGGCGTCCAGTCCGACGACGATGCCCAGCTCAAGTCCCTGGGCCGGCCCCACAACTATAAGCAGGCTCAGCAGGCGGTGTCCCTGGCCCGGCGGGCCGGGTTTGACAACGTGTCGGTGGACCTGATGTTCGGCCTGCCCAGCCAGAGCCGCCAGCAGTGGATGGACACGCTGCGCCACGTGCTGGACCTGAAGCCCGACCACGTCTCCTGCTACGGCCTCAAGGTGGAGGAGGGGACGCGGCTGTGGGAGTACAAGGACTGTGCCAACCTCCCCGACGACGACGCCCAGGCCGACATGTACTTCTACGCCGTGGAGACGCTGGAGTCCTTCGGCTATCAGCAGTATGAGATCTCCAACTTCGCCAAGCCCGGGCGAGAGTGCCGCCACAACCTCAAATACTGGATGGGCGACCCGTATCTGGGCTTCGGCCCGGCGGCGTCTTCGGACTTTGCCGGCAAGCGCTTTACGGCGGCGGCCAACCTGGACCAGTATATCACCGGCATTCTGGAGCAGAAAACCATCCTCAGCGAATGCGAATCCATTCCGCTGCGGGAGCGGGCTGGGGAATACCTGATGCTCCGGCTGCGGACCAGCTACGGCATTGAGGAAAACGAGTATATGCAGACGTACCTGCTGCCCTTTGCGCCGCTGGAGAAGCTGCTGACCACCTACGCCCAGCGGGATCTGGCCAAGAAAGAGGAAAATGGCCGCTGGCGGCTGACGCCCAAGGGATTTATGGTGTCCAATGCCATTTTGGTGGAGCTGCTGGAGGTCCAGCAGAAATCCAACCCCCTGGCCAGAATTCGCTGAAAAGCGCGGGCAATCGCAAGGCAAAAGGCCGCGACGGCTTCCCCAAGAAGCCGTCGCGGCCTTTTAAATCTTCTCTTCTTTACACGCCTTTACGCAAAGCCCCGCAGGCGGAGATAGGCCTGCTCCAGCCGGTCTGTGAGATCGGCGTAGAGGGCGGCGCGCCCGGGGTCCGGTTCGGTCACGTCCTCCACCCGGAGGAAGCGGTCGATGGCGCCGGCGTCCGGGAACACCCCGGCGCCGATGCCTGCCGCCAGGGCCGCCCCCAGGGAGCAGCCCTCCTCCAGCAGGCTGAGCTTCTCCACCCGGACATTCAGCGCGTCGGCCAGCACCTGCCGCCACAGCGGCTCCTGGGCGCCGCCGCCGATGATCCGCAGGGCGGAGAAGGGGTATTTCTCCCGGAACACCCGGAGAATCAGCCCCAGGTTCATGGCGACGCCCTCCATCACGGCCCGCAGCAGCTGGGCATGGGTAGTGGAGATGGTCAGCCCCAGGAAGGCGCCCTTGGCGTTGGCGTCCCACCAGGGGCTTCGCTCCCCGGTGAGGTAGGGCAGGAACAGCACCCCGCCCGCGCCGGGGGCCTCGGCGGCGATTTGGCGGTTGATCCGGTCATAGACGCTGCCGCCCTGGGCCGTGGCGGCCTGCTTTTCCAGCTGGCAGAGCTGATCGCGCATCCAGTTGTAGGAGGAGCCGGCGGCCTGCATGGTGCCGATGGGGAACACCTGACCCTTTTGGATGCCGGCCAGGTTGAACGTCCGCTGGCGGGGGTCCAGGAGCGGGGCGTCGTCGGCGTAGGAAATCCAGGCCGAGGTGCCCAGGCTGATGTAGCCCTGGCCCGGCTGGCGGACGCCGGTGCCCACCGACGCCGCGGTGCCGTCGCCGCAGCCGCAGTAGACCGGCGTGCCGGGGAGAAGGCCGGTGTCGCGGGCGGCCTGGGGCGTGATGGTGCCGGCCAGGTCGGTGGAGGCGTGGAGCGGGGGCATCACCGACGGTGCCACGCCCGCGGCCTCCAAAATCTCCGCCGACCAGGTGAAGGTGCCCAGGTCGAAGGCCCCGGTGCCGGAGGCGTCGGAGTAGTCGGTGCCGATGGCGCCGGTCAGCCGGTAGATCAGGTAGTCCTTGCAGTTGAGGGAGGTGGCCAGCCGGTCACCCCAGCCCTCGTGCCGCTGGCACCAGAGGATTTTCACCAGGGAGTTGGTGGGATTGTTGCGGTTTCCGGTGATTTCATAAAACCGCGTGTCATCCATCCGCTGGGAAAGAAGGGCCTGCTCCTCCGTGGCCCGCTGGTCGGCCCAGATGATGGCCGGGCGCAGCAGCGCGCCGTGGCGGTCCAGCAGCACCGATCCCATCATATGCCCCGAAAAGCTGACGCCCACCACGTCTTCCGGAGCGGCCAGCTCCAGCAGGCCCCGGGTGGCCTGGCAGACGGCGGCATACCAGTCCTCCGGGTCCTGCTCGGCCCGGTTCCCAGGGCCATAGTGGCAGGGGTAGGAGGCCACGGTGCTGCGCACCAGGGCCCCGTCGGTGGTGAATAAGGTGGCCTTGTCCCCGGAGGTCCCCAGATCGTGCGCCAGAAGATACTGCATTGCCCTCGCTCCTTTCGCCGCGAAAAGCGGCCATGTCGTTTGAGAGAATCATACCAGAAAATCTGCCCCATTGCAACGGCGCGCCGACGGCTGCAGAAGTCTCCTCTGGTCAAACGGGAGAAAATACAGTATAATAGCCGCAATGATGACCGAGCATACCATTCCGGCTGCGCCGTCATGGTATAAGAGCCGCATAGCGGCTATTATACCTTTAGATTAAAGTCCTTTTTCTCGCCCCTGACGGGGCAACCGAAAAAGATGACATATGATACCATTCCGGCTGCGCCGTCATGGTATCATAATTGCCCACAAACGAAAATCGCCGCGGATGCGCGGCGAAACAGCAACGGCGGAAGGAGGGGTGCCCTTTGAAGCGCCGGACGATAGAACTTTGTAAAGATGTGATCCTGGTCCTTTTGGTGGTCAACCTCATTCTGCTGGCCCTGATGTCTCTGCCCACGGAGAGCGTGCGTCAAAGCCCGCTGCTCTCGGCGCTCCTGCAGCCGCTGGCTCAGGTGCTGGGCATGGACCAGGCGGAGCTGGCGTATATGGAGGTGGCGGAGCCGGTGATGGACGCTGCCCGCCCCCTGGCGGTGACGCTGCGCAACAGCGCGGGGCGCTATACGGCCATCTGGGATTTTGCGGCGCTGGACACCGCCTTTGAGACCCTGGGCGGCGCCCTGGGCGAAGCGCTGGACACCGCTTCCGCACCCAGCACGGTCAGCGAGGCCCAGGTCCAGGGAGTCCTGGCGGGGGAGAGCGTCTACTTTGACTACGGTCTGACGCTGCCGGCCGCGGTGCTGGCCTCCTGGCTGGACGCCGTGCCGGAGGAATCGCTGCCGGAGGTACACGCCTGCGCCCTGGCTGTGGAGGGGGACCAGGTGGCGCTCTATCTGCTGGGAGAGACGTACCAGCGGGCCGAGACCGGCCTTTTGCCGGAGACGCTGGAGAATCTCTTGGAGCAGTTCCGCCCCGACGGTTCGGCCTTCGCCTTTGAAGTGGACTCCACCCTCGCGCCCGATGCGCTTTTGCCCGGCGGGAATCCGGCGCCGCCCAGCGCCGTGGTGGGCAATCCCTGCGACAACCGCTATATCGAGTCCCTGGCAACGGCCCTGGGCTTCAACCCCTATGGCGACACCTCCTATACTGACAGCGACGGCACGGCCTATTTCTCGGAGGCCGGCTGCGCCCTGCAAATCTCCGCCGCGGGCGAGATTCTTTTGACCTCCACGGCCCAGGACCGCTTCCGGGCCGGCGGAGACGGCGTGGAGGAGCTGGTGGAGGAGGCCCGCCGCCTGGCGGCGCTGGCCGCGGGAGACGCCGCCGGAGAGGCGCGGCTGTACCTCTCAGACCTGACGGTGACGGAGGAGGAGACGGTCTGCACCTTTGACTACTATCTCTCCGGCATTCCGGTTTCCCTGGCCGCGGGGTATGGGATACAAGTGACGTTTTCCGGCCAGTCGGTCCAGCGGATGGAGGGGACCGCCCTCCGCTTTGAAACCACCGGGGACACACAGCTGGTGATGCCGGTGGCCCAGGCGGCGGCGGTGCTGCCGGAGGGCAGCGACTTGACGCTAGAGTATCAGCTGCAAGATGGCGCCATGCAGGCCGGCTGGGTCCCCGGGAGGTGAGGGTATGCCTGTTTCCAAACTGAAAAACCTGGCGATTTTGATTTTACTGCTGGCGAACCTGGCGCTGCTGGCGATGCTGGTTCCTTCGCGCCTGGCGACGCGGCAGGAGGCGGAGCAGATGCGCGCCTCCCTCAGCCAGCTCTGCGCGGCCCAGGATGTGGCACTGGACCCGGACAGCATCCCGGACACGGCCAGCCTCTATGCCCTGGAGCTGGGAGAGGACGCCGAGGCCGACCTGCGGGCCGCCACAGCCCTGCTGGGCCAGGAAGTGCTGGCCCAGGACGACTCCACCCGCTACCAAAGCCTCTATTCCTCGGCGGATGGCACCTGCCAGATCAGCCGCAGCGGCGCTTTTTCTGCCAAGCTCCAAAACCAACCGGAGGACAGCGATCTCTCCGGCTCCGCGGCGCGGGTGCTGAAAAACATGGGCTTCACCGCAGGCAAACTTGAAGACCCGGTGCGGGTGCGGGCCGGCGTCTACACCGTCACGGCGTGGCAGTCGGTGCTGGATGTGCCGGTACTGTCCGGTGGCCTGACGCTGACGTATTCCAACAACTGCCTCACGGGCATTGAGGGCGTCTTTTTCACCAGTGCCGGGCAGCTGACCCGAGTCAGCGAGGAGGTCTCCATCTCCGCGGCGGACGCCGTGGTGGCTTTTTTGGACGCCCGCTACGACCTGGGCTGGGTGGGCAGCGCCATCGAGTCCGTGGTTCAGGGCTATGCCCGCTCGGAAACGGCGGCGGCCGCCGCCGTCCATCTGACGCCGGTGTGGCGGCTGGAGACCGATACCGGCGTGTTTCAGGTCAACGGATTGACCCGAGAGGTGACGGCAGTTTCGCCATAGCTCCTAAATCTTGGGGTATTTTTTGTCGAAACATACTAAATAGCTTAATTTGTATCCGAATTGCATCTGTTTTGTCATCTTTCGCTTTACATAACTGGCTTTTTGTGCTATGATGCTTCTGGTAAATAATAGCGTAGGTAATTCCCCCGTCAGGGGGCCATACTTTCTATATAGATGTTCGAAGCCGCGCCCCGTCGCAGCGGCCGACGAATTGAGGGAAAATGAGGGATATTCTTGGTTAAATATATCATTGATGGCGGCAAGCCGCTCCACGGCGATGTGACGATTTCCGGCGCGAAGAACGCCGCGGTAGCGATTTTGCCGGCCACGCTGCTGGTGTCCGGCAAGTGCCACATCGAGAACGTGCCGGATATTTCCGACGTGCGTCTGCTGCTGGAGATTTTGAGCGACATGGGCGCGCAGATTCGCCGCCTGAGCCGCAACGCCCTGGAGATTGACTGCACCCGCGCCCGGAACATCACCGCGCCCATCGACCTGGTGCGGCGGATTCGGGCCTCCTATTACCTGCTGGGCGCGCAGCTGGGCCGCTTCGGCCATGCCCGCAACGCCATGCCCGGCGGCTGCAACTTCGGCGTCCGGCCCATCGACCAGCATATCAAGGGCTTTGAGGCCATGGGCGCCATGGTAGAGCAGAGCGGCGGCTACGTCACCTGTGACGCGCCCGAGGGCGGCCTCCAGGGCGGCCATGTCTATCTGGACATCGTCTCCGTGGGCGCCACCATGAATATCCTCCTGGCCGCCACCCTGGCCAGCGGCATGACCATCATTGAAAACTGCGCCAAGGAGCCCCACATCGTAGACCTGGCCAACTTCCTCAACGCCATGGGCGCGCGGATCTCCGGCGCCGGCACCGACGTCATCAAGGTCCGTGGCGTCCGGAGCCTCCACGGCGGCAGCTATTCCATCATCCCCGACCAGATCGAGGCCGGCACCTACATGGCAGCTGTGGCCGCGGCGGGGGGCGACGTCACCATCCACGGCGTGATTCCCAAGCACCTGGACTGCATCACCGCCAAGCTGCGGGAGATGGGCATGGTGATCCATGAGATGGACGACGCCATGCGCCTGGAGAAGACCCGGCGGCTCAAGCGGGCCAATGTGAAGACCATGGTCTATCCCGGCTTCCCCACGGATATGCAGCCGCAGATCGCCGTCTGTATGTCCCTGGCCAACGGGACAAGCATTGTCACAGAAAGTATTTACGATACGCGCTTCCGCTATACGGCGGAGCTAAACCGCATGGGCGCCCACATTCAGGTGGAGGGCAAGGCCGCCGTCATCGACGGCGTCAAGGAACTCCACGGCTGCGAGGTGCGGGCCTGCGACCTGCGGGCCGGCGCGGCCATGGTGATCGCGGCCCTCTCGGCCCAGGGCACCACCATCATTGAGGACGCCCATCTCATTGAGCGGGGCTATGAGGACATCATCGGCAAGCTCACCAACCTGGGTGCGTCCATCAAGCGCACCGAGACCTTCGACCCCCATCCCATCGCCGCGGGCGTCGGCTGAAAATCGCACATTGCCCCGGGAGCGCACCGCGCTCCCGGGTTTTTGCGTCTATCAGTGGTCTGTGGGACCGCAGGCCGTCCGGCTCCGGGGCAAAACTTCTTGGATTTTCAATTTACTTTACCTTATTCCTGTGGTAAACTTAGACCAATGACCGAAACGGAGGTAGTTTCTATGGTAGCATACCACGCCCGCGGCGCGTATTACGCCGCCGGGAATCTGATTTGGGCCGACGAGGCCCAGGGCTTCGCGCCGCCCCGGGAGGCGCGGGAAAAGACCATTGCCTATTCCATGTTCCGCGCCCACAACAAGAGCGCCGACCCGGACAAGCTCCGGCTGAAATTTGACGCGCTGATCTCCCACGACATCACCTTCGTGGGTATCATTCAGACGGCCAAGGCCTCGGGCCTCAAGCAGTTCCCCATCCCCTATGCCATGACCAACTGCCACAACAGCCTGTGCGCCGTCGGCGGCACCATCAACGAGGATGACCACGCCTTCGGCCTCTCGGCGGCAAGGAAGTACGGCGGTATCTACGTGCCGGCCAACCAGGCCGTCATTCACCAGTACGCCCGGGAAAAGCTGGCCGGCTGCGGCAAGATGATCCTGGGCTCCGATTCCCACACCCGCTACGGCGCCTACGGCTGCATGGGTGTCGGCGAGGGCGGCGGCGAGCTGGTCAAGCAGCTGTTGGAGAACACCTATGATGTGGCCGCCCCCCAGGTGGTGGCGGTGTACCTCACCGGCAAGCCGAGAAAGGGCGTGGGACCCCAGGACGTGGCCATCGCGCTGGTGGGCGCCACCTTCCCCCAGGGTCTGGTGAAGAACAAGGTCCTGGAGTTCATCGGCCCCGGTGTGGCCTCCTTGAGCGCCGACTACCGCATCGGCATCGACGTCATGACCACCGAGACCTCCTGCCTCACCTCCATCTGGCAGACCGACGACGTGATCCGGGCCTACTATGAGAACATTCAGCGTCCGGCGGACTTCAAAGTCCTGGCCCCCGGCGAGGGCGCCTACTACGACAGCGTCGTGACCATCGACCTCTCCCAGGTGGAGCCGATGATCGCCCTGCCCTTCCACCCCTCCATCGCCTACACCATTCACGAGGTGCAGGAAAACCCGGAGAAGATCTTCGCGGAAGTGGAGGAAGCCTGCAACAAGCAGCTGGGCGGCAGGGTCACCATGGACCTGCGGCACAACATCATCGATGGCAAGGTTCACTGCGACCAGGGCGTCATTGTCGGCTGCTCCGGCGGTATGTATGAGAATATCTGCGAGGCCGCGGCTATTTTGAAGGGCGGCAGCATCGGCAACGGCTACTTTGATATGTCCGTCTACCCCTCCTCCACGCCCATCTCCCTGGCCATCACCAAAAACGGCATCGCCGCCACGCTGATGGAGGCCGGCTGCGTCATGAAGCCCGCCTTCTGCGGCCCCTGCTTTGGCGCCGGCGACACCCCGGCCAACAACGCCCTGTCCATCCGCCATGCCACCCGGAACTTTGCCAACCGCGAGGGCAGCAAGCCCGCCAATGGCCAGATCGCCGCGGTGGCCCTGATGGACGCCCGGTCCATCGCCGCCACGGCCCGCAACGGCGGCGTCCTCACCGCGGCCACCGACATCGACTACGACGAGCCCACCGCGGAGGAGATGGTCTACCACTACGACGGCTCCGTCTATGAAAAGCGCTGCTACGAGGGCTTCGGTAAGGCCGACCCCACCGCCGAGCTGCGCTACGGCCCCAACATCAAGGACTGGCCCCAGATGCCGAAGCTGGAGGACGACCTCCTGGTAAAGCTCTGCGCCGTGATCCGCGACCCCGTCACCACCACCGACGAGCTGATCCCCTCCGGCGAGACCTCTTCGTACCGCTCCAACCCCATCGGCCTCAGTGAGTTTGCCCTTTCCCGCCGCGTCCCCGAGTACGTGGGCCGCAGCAAGGCCGTCCGCGCCATGGAAGAGGCCCGGGAGGCCGGGGAAGTGCCCGAAGAGGCCGCAAAGGTGCTGACCGCCCTGGGCGGAGACCTCCAGAAGACCTCCATCGGCTCCTGCCTCTACGCCAACCGGCCCGGCGACGGCTCCGCCCGGGAGCAGGCCGCTTCCTGCCAGAAGGTTCTGGGCGGCTTCGCCAACATCTGCCAGGAGTACGCCACCAAGCGCTACCGCTCCAACTGCATCAACTGGGGTATGACGCCCTTTACCCTGCCCGAGGGCGCGGCGTTCCCCGGCGAAGTGGGCGACTATGTGTACATCCCCGGCCTGCGGGCCGGCATCCTCGCGGGACAGGAGGAATTTGCCGCCAAGCTGATCCATGGCGATACCGTGACTGACCTGACGCTCCTCTGCCGCGGCCTGACCGAGAACGAGCGGAAAATCCTCACCGAGGGCTGCCTGATGAACTACTACGCGGCGGGCTACGGGAAGGATTAAAGGAGTTTATTGCAACAAAGGCCCCCTTGTGTAAAGGGGGCTGGCGCGCGAAGCGAGACTGGGGGATTGTCAACCCCTCCGGCGCTACGCGCCACCTCCCCTTGCACAGGGGAGGCTTTGGTCGCCCATATCGATTCACATCGCAACAAGGAGTGCTGACTTTGGAAAAAATCAAAATGACCACCCCGCTGGTGGAGATGGACGGCGACGAAATGACCCGGGTCCTCTGGGCCATGATTAAAGAGCAGCTGATCCTCCCCTATGTGGACCTGAAGACCGAATACTATGACCTGGGCCTCCTCCATCGGAACGCCACCCAGGACCAGGTGACGGTAGACGCCGCCAACGCCACGAAAAAGTACGGCGTGGCCGTCAAGTGCGCCACCATCACCCCCAACCGCCAGCGGATGGAGGAGTACCCGGAGCTGACCCAGATGTGGAAGAGCCCCAACGGCACCATCCGCTCCATCCTGGACGGCACCGTCTTCCGGGCCCCCATCTGCATCGACGCCATCAAGCCGGTGGTGAAGAACTGGAAAAAGCCCATTACCATCGCCCGTCACGCCTACGGCGACGTCTATAAGAGCGTGGACTTCGAGACCACCGAGCCCGGCGTGTGCAAGCTGGTCTTTGAGGGCGAAAACGGCGAGCGGCACGAAGCCCTGGTGCAGAAGACCGACGGCCCCGCCGTCTTCCAGGGCGCCCACAACACCGACAAGTCCATCCGCTCCTTCGCCCACGCCTGCTTCCAGTATGCTCTGGCCACCAAGCAGGACCTGTGGTTCTCCACCAAGGACACCATCGCCAAGATCTACGACGGCAAGTTCAAGGCCGTCTTTGAAGAGGTCTTCGCCGAATACGAGGCCAAATTCAAAGAGGCGGGCATCACCTACTTCTACACCCTGATCGACGACGCCGTGGCCCGGGTCATCCGGTCCGAGGGCGGCTTTATCTGGGCCTGCAAGAACTACGACGGCGACGTCATGAGCGACATGGTCTCTACGGCCTTCGGCTCCCTGGCCATGATGACCTCGGTGCTGGTGGCGCCTGACGGCACCACCGAGTACGAGGCGGCCCACGGTACCGTCACCAAGCACTATTATAAGTGGAAGGCCGGGGAGAAGACCTCCACCAACCCCATGGCCACCATCTTCGCCTGGAGCGGGGCCCTGCGCAAGCGCGCCCAGCTGGACGGCCTCACCGACCTGGAGGCCTTTGCAGACCGGCTGGAGGCGGCCTGCTTTGCCACCCTCAACGCCGGGATCATGACGAAGGACCTGGTGGGCCTGGTGGAGCCTGGCTTCACGGCCACGGCGGTGGACAGCGAGACCTTCCTGGCTGAAATCGCCAAGCGGATTTAAGTTTATCATACGGAAGCGGCCGGCCCTGAGGAGCCGGCCGCTTTGCGCGGTGCGGCGGATTTATTCTGCCGCCCAATGGCCTTTAGGAAAGCACGCCGCCGTTTTGACTGATTGCCTCGATCATCGAGGCAATGCTCTGGCCCAGCAGCTCCGCCGATTGGATGGCCTGGGAGAGCGTGTTGCCGTTGCTGCCGAACTCCACCAGGATGGACCCCGGCGTGGCGTGCTGGTTGAAGCGCTCAGTGCGCAGGTTGAGATTCCGGCACAGCCCCGGATAGGCGCCCTCCAGCACCGACTGGAGCTTCAGGGCATTGGCCAGGTTTTCCCGCCAGTTGGGGTGGTAGAGGCCGCCCTGGTCGGTGCCCACCACCAGCATCAGCTGCGCCACCTCCGCGCCGTTTACCGTGGCCGACAGGGGATAGGCCTGGCCGTCGGTGCCGGCCACGGCGTCGCGGTGGACGTCGATGACCATCTGGAGCGATGGATACTGGGCCTTCCAGGCCTCGATCCGCGAAAGGGCGTTGGCGTAAGAATCATTATAGGATGGGTAGTCGTTGACTGTGGCGTCGTGAATCACCTCCAGGCCGTAGCGCCGGAGCGTCTCGGCCAGGGCCTTGCCCACGGCTACCACGGAGCGGCTCAGGTCCAGCGTTCGGTACGCGCTGCTCTCTTCATATTCCCAGCCCGGCTCCGGGGTGTAGGCCTCGGAGGCGTGGGTGTGGAGGATCAGGATCGTCGGCCCGTCCACCGAAAAGTCCAGGGTGGAGGGCTGGGCCAGCAGCGCCGCCTTGTCCACAGTGTATGTACAGCCCCCCGCGATGGGAATGGCATCGGCGGAGGCCAGGACTGCCGGCAGCTCCGCGCTCTGGAAGGTCTCCGTGGGTACGCTGGCGGGAGCCTCCTGGGATGGGACGTCTTCCGACGCTTCGGGCGCCTCCTGCGGCGCTGTCTCCTCCGCTTCCGCGTCGTTTTCCGGCTGCTCCCACTGGAGAACGAACACCTGGGTGTCCTCCGGCTGCTCTACCGAGGCCACCTGCCCGGTCTCCAGATACAGCATCCACTGGGCGAAGACGGGCGTCTGGGCTGCCTGGGACAGCAGCGCGGCAGCTTTGGCGTCCAGCCCCAGCAGAATGCACAGCCGCAGGCACAGGGAAAGCGCCACCATGGCAGCCCCGGCCCGGCGGCTTTTTCTTTGGTACATACTACATCCCTCCCAGCAATATTGTATGCGGCGCTATTCTGGAAAATCCCACAGCTGCCCCTCTTGCCAAGGAGAAAACTTTGGGGTATAATCTCCTGGATACCCGATTTTCGGGATAATATGCAGCTTCAAAGGAGGTCTTGCCATGGAGGCTCCCCAAGCTCTGGATTATCGGAAGTTCCGGCTGCGGCTTTTGAATACGCCGGCGTATTCCCATGTCAAGCTGCTTTTATTCTGGCCCCTGTTCGGGCTGCTGTTTGCCTTTGTGGAGCGGGTCGGCGTCACCGACGTCTATACGCCGGTCCACATCGCGCTGGACGACGTGATCCCCTTCTGCGAGTGGTTCGTTTTTCCCTATCTGTTCTGGTTCGTCTTCTTGGTCGGGATGCTGGCCTACACCTTCTTCTGGGAGGTGGACGGCTTCCGGCAGATGATGTGGTTTATTATCCTGACCTACTCCATCACCATGCTCATCTACTTCCTCTTCCCCACGTGCCAGGAGCTGCGGCCCCAGCACTTCCCCCGGGACAACGTGCTGACCCGGTTTATGGCCCGGTTCTACGCCTTCGATACCAACACCAACGTCTGCCCCTCGATCCACGTCATCGGGGCCGTGGCCTGTATGGCCGCGGGATGGCACAGCCGCCGGTTTGGCACGCGCCTGTGGCGGACGGTATTTACAGTCATCACCGTGCTGATCTGCCTGTCTACGGTATTTCTCAAGCAGCACTCGGCGCTGGACGTCTTCGCGGCGCTGCCCCTGTGCGTCGGAGGCTGGTGGCTGGTCTACCGGAGCCGCTGGGCAAAAAATTTTGCCCAACCCCGTTGAGACCCGGGAGAAAACCGTGTATAATCAAGGAAGAAATGTTATGCGGTACGCCGCAATATTGTATGGAGGTACAGTATGTTTACAAAGCTGATTGACGCGCTGAAAGCCACCCGCCGCACCATCGTCTTCACCGAGGGCCCCGACGCCCGGATCCTCGAGGCCACCGACCGCCTGCTGAAGGACGACCTGATGGATGTCATCCTGGTGGGCAATGTGGACGAGGTCAAGGCCGCTGCCCAGAAGGGCGGCTTCAACATCGAGGGCGTGGAGATTCTCGACCCCGCTACATATCCCGAGATGGACGCCATGGTCGAAAAGATGGTGGAGCTGCGCAAGGGCAAGATGACTGCCGAGGACTGCGCCAAGGCGCTCTCCAAGGGCAACTACTTCGGCACCATGCTGGTGAAGATGGGCAAGGCCGACGCTCTGCTGGGCGGCGCTACCTACTCCACCGCCGACACCGTCCGCCCCGCCCTGCAGCTCATCAAGACCAAGAAGGGCGCGCACCTGGTGTCCTCCGCCTTTATCCTCACCCGTCCCGGCGACGACGCCCTGTCCAAGCTCTGCATGGGCGACTGCGCCATCAACATCTCCTATGAAGACACCGTGGACAAGGAAGGCAACGTCACTGTCACCGCCGCCCAGAAGCTGGCCGAGGTGGCTGTGGAGTGCGCCAAGACCGCGGAGTTCTTCGGCATCGACCCCAAGGTCGCCATGCTGAGCTTCTCCACCAAGGGTTCCGGCAAGGGCGCCACGGTGGGCCTTTCCGCTGAGGCCACCAAGGTCGCCAAGGAGCTGGCACCTGATCTGGCCATCGACGGCGAAATGCAGTTTGACGCCGCTGTGTCCCCCACGGTCGGCCAGCTGAAATTCCCCGGCTCCTCCGTGGCCGGCTATGCCAACACCTTTGTCTTCCCCTGCATCGAGGCCGGCAACATCGGCTATAAGATCGCCCAGCGCCTGGGCGGCTATGAGGCTTACGGCCCCATTCTCCAGGGCCTCAATGCGCCCATCAACGACCTCTCCCGCGGCTGCAACGCCGACGAGGTCTACAAGATGGCCATCATCACCGCCGGCATGGCGTAACCCGTTCAGCCAAGGCGCCCCGGGGTCTCCCGGGGCGTTTTTTCGCGGCGTGCGGCGGCTTCACCTTCGCGGATCCTTTGCCCCCGCACACACCCCCCGCTGCCCTATCGCATCAGTCTTCAGCGAGGTTTTTGACGGCCTCAATCCCTCAGTCTCGCTGCGCGAGACAGCTGCATTTATACAAGGGAGCCTGCCTTCTCGGGCGTCGGGGCTGGCAGCGTTCGGCGGGGGGCCCCCGGCCATGCCGTACAAATTGTCATCATCCATCTTCGGAGGTCACTATGCTTTCCAATTACCTGGGCGACAAGCCTTTCTGGCGGGTGACGGCTCGCCTGGCGCTGCCCATCGCCATTCAAAACGTCCTCACCAGTTCTTTCCAGCTGGTGGACACGCTGATGGTCTCCCGGCTGGGAGACGTGACGCTCTCCGCCGTGGGCATGGCTGCCCAGTGGGGTTGGCTCTCCAACCTGCTGGGGTTCGGCCTCTGCTCCGGTATGTCGGTGTTCGTGGCCCAGTACTGGGGCGTCCGGGACTATAAGGGCATCCGCCGGGTGCTGGGCATGGGCCTGCTGACGGCGCTGCTGCTGACGGCCATCTTCCTGGCGGTGGCGCTGGCCATCCCCAGCCAGGTGGTGCAGCTGTTCAACCGGGAGGCCGCAGTGGTGTCGGTGGGGGCGCAGTATCTCTCCATCGTCTGCTTCTCTTACCCGGCAGTGACACTGACCAACGTTTTGGCCACGGTACTGCGCAACACGGAGCGGGTGAAGCTCCCTATGTATGTCTCGGCTGTCACCACGGTGGTCAACGCCGTGGTGGACTACGGCCTGATCTTCGGCGCCTTCGGCCTGCCGGCAATGGGCGTGCGGGGCGCGGCCCTGGCCACCTGCATTTCCGCCTGGATGGGCCCGGCGCTGATCCTGCTTTTCTCCGCCATCGAGAAAAACCTTCTGATCGGCCCCGTGAAAGAGCTGCTGAGCTTCAACCTCCGGGATATGGGCCAGTTCTGCCGCCGGGCCATGCCGGTGCTGTTCAATGAAGGCCTCTGGGCCGTCGGTACGCTGGTCCTCAATATGACTTACTCCAACCTAGGCTACGTTTACTACGCCGGCATGACGATCTTCCGCACCTTCTCCGACCTGGCCTTCTCCTTCTACGTGGGCCTGGGCAACGCCTGCGTCATCATGGTAGGCAAGAGCGTCGGCCAAGGAAAGATCCAGCGGGGCATCCAGGATGCCCGGCGCTTTTCAATGCTGCTGCCCCTGGCGGGACTGGTCATCGGCGGCCTCACTATCCTGTTCCGCTATCCGCTGATCTCCCTCTTTGCCACGGGGGACAATCTCTCGGCGGTGACGATGGAGACGGCGCTGGCCGTCACCATTTTCTGCTCCATTGAGGTCATCTTCCGCAACGTCTCTTATGTGCAGGTGGTGGGTGTGTTCCGCTCCGGCGGCGACACCCTGCGCGGCATGGTCTACGACCTCACCTGTCTGTGGCTGGTGAGCATCCCACTGACGCTCTTGGCTGCCCATGTGCTGCATCTGCCCTTCCTGGGGGTGGTCATGGTGGCGTACCTGGGCGAGGACGTGCCTAAGGCTTTCTTGTGCCTGCGGCATTTCAAGTCTCTTAAGTGGCTGATGCCTGTCACGGAGGAGGGCCGCAGCGGCCTGGAGGAATACCGCCGCCAGCTGATGCAGGGAGATAAATAAACTGTCTGCCGCTGGATCGAATTGTGCCTGTTCCCCGTTTTTGCAACTTCCAAAAGTTGCAGAAACGACCTGATTTCACGTGCGTGGCCCAGGCCGGCTTCTCTTGTCCTGCGGGCAATTCACCTTCGCAGGCTCTTTGCCCCCACACCCCCCGCTTCTCTGTCCTGGCGGCTTTTATCATAGTTTTTCGACAGTTTCCGCCGGGCCGCAGTGTTTGCACTGCGGCCCGGCTGAGCGTGTCAAAAAACCTCCGGAAGCGGGAAATGAGCCTCGCAGAGTTTCGCCGCCGCAGCGGCGAAATAAAATTTAAATCGCGATTTCCGGGGACATGCGCATCGGAAATCGCACTTTACACCCCAAAAGGTTCGACAGCTTTTCGAAGAAAACCGAGAACCTT
>DVHE01000073.1 GCA_018712245.1 Candidatus Avoscillospira avicola
GTAGCCCTCACCGTTTTCCCAGGGTTTAGGGGTCATCTCGCAACACCTCCTCTCGCCATTTTTCAACGTCAATGCCTTTTTCCTTGAGCTTGTAGCGCTCCGGGTAGAGGTCATCCATTTGGTAATACTCCCTCATCCGGCGGTGTTCCCTGGCCATTGCCAGGTAGAAGTCATGGAGCCGCTTTTCCCTCCAGCCATAGCACTGGTACAGGGTCCAGAGCACCATGGTGTCCAGGTCAAGGGAAAAACGGGCATCCGCCTCAAGGCATTGTTGGTTTATCTCGTGCATCATGGCGCTCTCCATGGCCGGGGTCATCATACCCCGGCCCAGATCGGAGAGCTTGATGTTGATGCTGGGGTCCTTGGGCACCTGGATGCCCTGCTTTTTCAGCTTGCGGCGTTCCTGCCTATTCATGGTGGGCCTCTTTCACGCATTGGAGAAAGTGCTCCGTGGGCTCCCAGTCCTCCATCACAAAGACCGTTTCCTCCGGCCCCAGGCCGTGGAGGTCACACACAAAGTCACCCTCACCCAGATACATGCAATGGCCACACATGTTGGGGTCACAGGTCTTGGGCATCGGGCGGCGGCGTTTCTTGTTCTTAGACATTGCTGTCCTCCTTGGTGGCAATCTCACCTGCACAGGCCGCATAACCGGCCAGGTCCACAAAGCTGTCTGGGCTGGAGCCGGTGGCAATCCTGGCCACCTTGAGCAGCCCCATCATGGCGGCCACGTCCTTGGCGGCGATGTGGTTGACAGCCATGACCTTGGCCAGCTCCGGGTGGGCCGCTCGGAGGTAGACACCCCACAGCAGGCCGATGGTTTCAAAGTTGTTTTCCGGGGTGCCATAGTCCCGCTCACGTTCTCCGCAGACGCAGACACGGGCCGCCTCCAGTATTTCAGCTCTTTTCATGGGGCACCTCCAGGTCATCAAACACCACGGGGACAAGCTCCTGCATCCGGTGGAGCAGCGGGACGGCCAGCTCTCTCATCTGGGGATGGGCCGCCGGAGCCGTGCGGAGCTTGAAGAAATGTCGCCATTCCCGCAGGTTGGCGGTCATCACCACCTCCGTCTTGAGGCTGTTGGGCAGCACAGAGCGGGCCTCCTGGGGCGTGCAGCCAAAGGTGAGCATATCAAAATAGGCATCCTCAGCGCAGCGGCAGGCGTCCCTCCAGATGTCCCAGCCCGGCGTCCCCTCCACCAAAAAGATGGGCTTGATGACAGTGATTTCCCGGCCAAAGCCGTCTTTGGAGTAGTTGCAGTAGCGGGTGCTTTCTTGACAGTAGGAGGCCAGGCGGTGCCGGACCAGCTCATGGGACACGCCCCGGTCACAGATAAACTTGACGGTGATGTCATAGTGCTCCAGCACGGCCTCATGGCCTCGCTTGATGATGCTGGCCACAAAGGTGGCGGCGCTGGTGTCGGTGATTTTGTCCTCCGACTTGTAGCACACCCGCCCGCACAGCTCAATGTGCTTGAGGATGGTTTTGCCGTCCAGGGGCGTGAGGATTTCAAAACTGGGAGAGATGATTTTCATGTTGATGCCTCCTTAATGCTGGTTTCTTATAACCTTTATGCTGGATTTGATAGCCTGGATGAGCTCAGAAACCTCATCGTGGGTTATGTGGTCATCCAGGGAAACACGCAGACTGGACCAGGCCTCCCGCTCGGAGTAGCCCATGGCACGGAGCACATAGGATGGCTTGCCTGTCCCAGAGCTACACGCTGAGCCAGCGGAAACACAGACACCCTTGGCAGATAAATCCATGACAAGCGTTTCACTGTCTACTCCGTCAATGATGAATGAGGCAAGCCCAGGCAGCCGCATAGGTCCGGGGTCCGGGCCAGTTACCAAAACGCCGTCCATGCTGGATAATTCATCAATGATGCGGTCCCGGAGGTGACGGACTTTCTGGGCATTGTGCAGCATGAGGCCGTCTGCCAGCATCAAGGCAACAGCGGTGCCAATGATACCAGGCACATTTTCTGTGCCAGATCGGCGGCCCATTTCTTGGCCACCTCCGTCCACAAAGGAGGAGATTGCACCGTCTTTGGCGTAGAGGGCCCCCATGCCTTTGGGGCCCCCAAACTTGTGAGCAGAGAGGGAAAGAAAGTCCACGCCCAGCTCATTCACATTTACGGGGATGTGTCCCACCGCCTGCACAGCGTCAGTGTGAAACAGAGCGCCTCCAGCGTGGGCCACAGCTGCCAGCGTTTTAATTGGCTCAATGGTCCCCACTTCGTTGTTTGCCAGCATGATGCTCACCAGTCTGGTGTTGTTTCGCATGGCAGATTGCAGGTCATCCGGCTGCACAATCCCGTATTTGTCCACCGGCAGATATGTCACCTCCCAGCCCATTTGCTGGAGCGCTTTGCAGGTGTTGAGGATGGCTTTGTGTTCAATCTGGCTGGTGATGATGTGAGCGGGCTTTTCGGCAATAAACTGCTTGAGCGCCCAGTTGTCTGCCTCCGTTCCTCCAGAGGTGAAGAAAATTTCTCTCCCTTGGCACCCCAGTGCCTCACCTACAATGGAGTGAGCACCATTTACTGCACGGCGCACACAGACGGCTCCTGGGTAGACCCCACCAGGATTGAAAAAGTTATCCTCCATGTAGGGCTGCATGGCTTTGAGGACACCTGGGGCCAGCCTTGTGGTGGCTGCTGCATCTGCATAGATCACTTTTTCTCACCTCCAAAGAATTGCTCCGGGTTTCTCCACTCCACGCCGATGTAGTCCAGAACACGGTCCCAGCCGTACCAGTTGCCAGAGGCGTCCTGCTCAATGTGGTGCATCCACAAGTCCCATTCTTTGGGGTTTCGTTCCCAGAGCAGGTCAAAGCGGTGCGGGCGCTTTTCCATGTGTACCCCAAAGCCGCACATAGAGCAGCCGGTCCTCTGAGCCAAAGTGGTACACAGGAGCGGTTTGGAAAAGCTCTCATCCATGATGCCACCGTTGGCCTCCACCAGCTCCTGGATTTCGGCCTCAGAGCGGTGGCCACATTCCGCAATCTCTCCATAGATGGCGGGGACGATGGTGCCCAGGTGTATGGGCTCCTCGTAGGTCACGGCACCGGTGTCAGCATCAACGGTGATTGGCTTAAATTCTTTCCAGTGGGCGTGGTAGTAGGCGTCCATTTCCAGGGCCAATGTGAGGAGGTCCTGGCGGCTGAAAATGGCAAAGGGACAGCTCCGCTTTGTCTTTTTGCCAACATAGTTGCACCCGTTCCACATTAGAGATTTTTGACGGCGGCCACCCTCGGAGGCCATGAGCCCCAGATAGGGGAAACACTTTGTTTCTTTTGCATACAGGTCACAGGGGCGCTCTTTGAGGTAGTAGCAGCAGGCGTCTGAAACCTTAAAGGGAGCGGTCTGGTAGTTGGTCCCCTCGTTTTCATTTTCCGGCCCGCCAAACTTCTCCAGCCATTTTTGGGACATTTTCATCCGGCTGTTTTTCTTAAATCCCCCGTATTCTCCGGTTTCTCCAGTCATTATGGCGTGGCGCACGGTTGCATTTTTGCTGGTAGGGTTTTGGAGATGGCTGATTTTCTGTGCCGCCTCTTTGGATATGACAGGATAGCCATATTGCTGTATCACTCGCATTTTTGTGTATGGCCTCCCGTTTTCGTCTTTGATTGGAGGCAGGGAGCGGATGCCCAGGGCCTTGTGGACAAGCTGGATGCTCTTGTCCTCCAGAGAAGAAACGGACACGGCGGGCACATTGATGCCGATAGATCGGAGAAACAGAAACAGGGTAATGCTGTCAAGCCCACCAACGGTCACATAGCACCGTCCGGCAACATCGGGGTGCTGGTAAAACTCCCAGGCGATTTTTTCAGCATAGGCCTTTTTTTGGGGGTAGGGCCACTTTTGCTTGATGATGAAGTCCTTGGTCTTTTGGTAGGAGTCATTCTCCATCATCCGGTCATACACGGTTTTCATTGGTAACCTCCTTTGTTGTTTTTTCCGGCGGAAAAAACGGCAGTCAATCGGCCCGGAAACCATGCCGGGCAAGGTAGCGCTCCGCCTGCTGTTCCTGGGTGAAATGGCGGCTCTTGCGGCGCTCCCGGTCCCGTCCGTAGACAACGGTGGAGCCGATGCCCTGCACCAGCCAGTAGTCCTTGTTGTTCTTGCGGACCAGGTTGTAATAGACGGCCTCACCTTTATCGTTTACCATGTGCATGGTCCGTGCCTCCTTTATCAGTCTTTGGTGAAGTAGTAGCCCACCCAGCCAGCGGCTTTGAGGGGCAGATCAGGTGCCCAGGGCACCGGCTCCCCCATGATGGAGCAGACGGTGGAGAGCATGGTGTCCTCATCAGCAAAGGGGGCCACATCAATGACCACCTCATCATGCACATGGAACACCACGGGGAGCTTAGCGGCCTCCAGCCTGTCAATGGATGCGGCCAGACAGTCCCGGGCGATGGCCTGCACACAGTTCTCCACCAGCTTGCCGCCGTAGGTTTCGATGCGTTTCCAGCGCTTTGTTTTCTGGTCCATGCCCATGTAGGAGATGGAGGGCCGCCCCCATTCGTTCTGGCCAATGCCGGGGCTGATATAGTAGAGCTTGCGCCCGGAGGGGAGCCGGATGGTGAGGCAGTCGGTGCCGTTGTCATAGTCGTACTCACGGGCCAGCAGCAGGCCGTTGACGCCCACGCTGCCGCCCTCGGTGATGACTTGGACGGCGGCATTGTCCATGGAATACCACAGGTCACGGATGCGCTTGTTGGCCTCTCTCCAGCGGCTCACGATGTCCGGGAGCTCCTCCTCGGTGAGGCCCATGTCCAGGGCTCCCATGGTGATGAGGGCCCCGGTGCTGCCCTGGTAGCCCAGGGCCAGCTCTGCCACCTTGCCCTTTTGGCGGAGGGCGTACTCCGGGCGGCCTTTCTTGATGAGCTCCAGGGGGACGCCGAACATTTGAGAGGCGGATGCCTCATAGATTTTGCCGTGGGTGCGGAACACCTCCAGCCGCCATTGCTCCTTGGCCAGCCATGAGATGACACGGGCCTCAATGGCGGAAAAGTCGGCGTCAATCAGCACATGCCCCTCCGGGGCCACAAAGGCCGTGCGGATGAGCTGGCTGAGGGTGTCTGGCACGCTCCCATAGATGAGCCGGAGAGCATCCAGCTTGCGGCCCTTGACCAGCTCACGGGCCAGGTCCAGAGGCTCTGTGTAGGTCCGGGGCAGGTTTTGCACCTGCACCAGCCTCCCGGCCCACCGCCCGGTCCTGTTCGCCCCGTAGAATTGGAGCAGGCCCCGGACCCGTCCGTCCTCGCAGACGGCGGCCTCAATGGCGTCATACTTCTTGGTGGAGGTCTTGCCCAGCTCTTGCCGGATTTCCAGCATCCGGCTCACCTGGGGGCTGTTATCGTCACGGCCCAGCAGGCGGGCCACCGTGTCCTTTCTCAGATCGGCCAGCTCCTCACCAATCTCCTCCTGGAGCCATGCGGAGAGCTGGGCCACGCTATTGGGGTTAGACAGGCCGGAGAGCTGCATGGCCTCCGCCATGAGGGTCTGGCGCACGGTGTCCCCCAGAGAGAGGGCCCCGGTGACCAGCTCCAGGTTCACGGCCACGCCCCTGGCGTTGATGATGAGGTCCGTTTCCCATTGCTTTTGCACCCAATCCGGGACGGGGAAAGCGGACAGCCGCTTTTCAATCTCCATCTCGGTGACCACATCCTGCTTGCAGTATTCTTTGAAAAGCTCCCATTTGGCGGGGTCGTGCTGGGGCAGGTTGCGGCTCCGCTGGCCGTTGGCCTTGGAGGGCTTGCATGGGACGCAGAAATAACGGATGAGGGCCTTGCCGGTGTTGAGCTTTTGCTTGTCCTGGGGGAGCCCCAGGGCCTTGCCTGTGGCATCCAGGCCCGCCGTATAGCCGCAGTAGAGGCCATGGAACATGGTGCAGCGCCATTGGTCCGGCGGCAGGGTGCCCATGTACTTGGACAGACAGCCCCACTCAAAGGGGGCGTTGTAGGCGTGCTTGATGTACTCCGGGCTGGTGATGGCCTGGACCAGCCACGGGGGGAGCCTCTCCCCCCGTGCCAGGTCGATGATTTCAACAGGCGCACCATCCAGGCTGAACGCAAAGAGCAGGATTTCAAAGTCCGGGCTCTGGATGTACTTCTGGGCACCGGCCTTTGCCAGCGGCACGCTGGAGTAGGTTTCAAGGTCAATGCTGAGATGGTGCATGAGTGGGCCTCCTTACATGGGCTGTCCGGTGATGGGGTTGATGCCGTTGCCGCTGTTCCAGGGCGGAGTGTTGGCGGGCATGGGGGCGGCACCGTAGTTGGGAGCCGGAGCGGCGGGGGATGCTCCGATGCCTGCAAAGTCAGAGGCGGCGGAGGCCTGGCCGCTCAGAGGCTCCCCGTCACGGGTTTTGAGGACATTGCCCAGGCCGCAGCCGATGCCCTTGTTTCCGCTGTTGGAGTAGCCGAAAAAGCGGATGGTCACACGGCCATACATGCCGCTGTAAATGTCGGAGGGGGCCAGCTCACAGTTGATGTTGTCGATGCCCACCACCTGGGGCTTGTTCTTGGTGCTGGCGGTGATGACCCAGTGGCCCTTGCACTCATCGCCAAAGGGGACACCGGACTGGCGCACGCCGTCACCGTCGTGGATGGGCACCTTGAGCACCGGGGGCCGGGCCCCGTTCCAGGCCTTGGTCAAAGCCTCCTGAGCGGCGGCGTTGATGGCGGAGTCAATGTCTGCCTTGGTGGCCGTGTCGGTCTTGGGGATGAGCAGGGTGACGGAAAACTTGGGCTCACCGCCCTGCTGGGAGGCCCTGGGGGTGGTCAGGTTGCAGTAGGAGAGGCGCACCTCGCCGGTCAGCACTTTCATGGGGTCATTCTGATACATAATCCTTGATCTCCTTTTCTTAATTCATTGGGTGTTTCGTATCGGGAAAGAGGGTTTCCTCAAATACCTTGCGGGACGCCACCAGCCGCTCATAGCGTGCGTGGGCCTGCTTGAAACGGGTGGTGAGCTCTTTGTTGATGCGGAGCTGCTCAACCGTTTTGGGGTTGCGGCTCCTTGGCTTGTCCACCTTTCTCCAGCCGTCCTCATAGGCTTTTGCGGCGGCTCTCATGGTTTCCTGAGCCTCCGGGATGGCGGTGTCAAAGTAGGACCGGATGCCTTGGATGGCGTCCTCGTTTTCAAACTGGGCCTTTTTGGCCAGCCGAAAGAGCTTTTTGAGGTTGTGGATGGGCAGGTGCTCCAGTGCGGAGTACAGGACAGCCGCATGGAAAGAGCCGTGCCGGATGGTGAAAAAGTCGCTGCCGCTCATCCGTCAACCACCCCGGCAAAATCAGAGGCGGCGGGGGCATAGGCTTCCCGCTTGTCAGAGGCCGGGGCAAGGGTGGGCTTGCCCAGAGGCTTAGTCACAAAGCCGCCAATCTTCTCCGCAAATTCAGCCTTGCCCATGAGTTTCTCCAGCTCAGAGAGCGTCTTGGGCTTGCGGTCATAGACCAGGGCCTCATCATATCCGGCAGCAATGACAGCCTGGATGGCGGCGTCCTGGTCGGTAAAGGTCCGATTGCTCCGGCCTGCCACCAGTTTCCAGCCCGGGATTTCTTTGCCCGCCAGCAGGGCCTCCGTGGCGTAGGCCTCCAGGTCTTTGTACCATTGGACCAGCTGGGCTCCACGCTCCAGCAGATCGCCAATCTCAGCATCCGTGAGGAGCGGGTGGACCTCCTCACCAGTTATGGCTCCGGTGTGGGAGTGCTCTTGGGGGACAAGGGCATCCGCCGGGATGCTCCCGGCGGGCACACAGTCCTTGAAGTCCTCCAGGGCGGTGTTGACATTGGCCCGGGCCCGGCACTGAGCCTTGCCACGGCAAAAGCGGCAATGGTCACCGGGGACAAACTCACCCAGGCCAGAAAAGGCCCGCTGGGCAATGGGCTTGATGCTCTCGCCCCAGGCCCTCAGCTCCTCCACGGTGATTTCATCCGTGGTGTAGCTGTCCAGCCGGGGTTGGTCAATGGTCATGCGGACCCGCTTGATGGTGTCACCGAACACGGCGGCATAGCGCCGGAGCGCTCCCAGGGCGTAAAGTTTCATTTGCGGGTTGCCCACGGCGGAAACCGGGACGCCCTTGCCGTGCTTGTAGTCGGTGATGCTCAGCAGATCGCCGCCGATGATGCAGCAGTCACAGGTGCCAAAGCCCTCCGGCACATAGTCCGAAAAGTCCACCCGGACCTCCACGGCCACGGTGGGGGCGCTGTCATAGTCCATGACCTGCTCCGTGATGTGCTCCAGGTAGAGGTCCGTGGTCTTGTCCATCTCCGGGTCATAGAGGGGGTTTTTCTTGAGCTTATTGAGCCGGGTGTTGTAGGTCCGGGTGCTCATGGGGGTGCATTTCTTGAGGACCTTGAGCTCACCAATGGCGTGGGCCAGGCGGCCCTCCTCTGCATATTCGCTGGTGTTCTCCGGCAGCCCCTCCTCAAAGCGGGGGGCCGCCGTACATTTGAGCCAGCGGGAGGCGGAGGAGGCAGAAAGCAAAGCGTGTTTCTCAGGAGGCATGTGGCACCTCCTTAAATCTGAGCGCCCAGGGCCCGGAGCTCCGTGGCGAAAGCACCATACTGCTCCGGCTTGAGCTGGGTGACGGCCTGCACGCCATAGCGGCCCAGGAGCTCCAAAAGCTGCTGCATCTTCCCGGCGTCAACCAGGGAGGCACCGGCCCGGGAGATTTGGTCCAGGGTATAGGTGGGGGCTCCCGCAACAGGCACAGCAGGTGCCGGGGTGTTACCAGGGGCGGCAGATGTCGGGCCAGCAGTCGGCGCATTGGTCACAGGCGTGGGAGAGGGGCTGGGGGCCACCACAGGGGCCGCCGTAGTGGGCGCAGGTCCCGGGGTAGGGTTTACCGGCGCAGGGCTCATAGGAGCCGCCACAGGGGCCGCAGGGGCGGGCGTGGTGGGATAGGCGGAAACAGGCAGCGGCTCATCCGGGATGAGCAGCGCCGGGTCCGGGCCAGAGGCGATGGCCTCAGCCAATTTCAAGATAGAGGCGGCCAGATCGGGAGCCTCAACGGTGATTTTCATTTCCATCATGGATGTCATCCTCCTTTGTATTTTCTTGGCAATCACATTTCTCTCCGGGGTCCAGGTTGGCCCCACAATAGGGACAGGTCCAGTAATACGGCATGGCTCATTCCTCCAAAATGCTTGTCCAGTAGTCAAAGCGGTCCATGACCTTGCTGGAGTGCTCCGTGTGGTATGTACCGGAGGCCCACAGCTTTTGAGCACCGGAGGGGCCGCAGTTGTAGGCCATGATGGCCATTTCCGGGTCCCCGTAGGCGGTGAGGTAGTCAGAGAGGAACAGGACACCGGCCTCAATGTTCCCGGCTGGCGTCATGGGGTCAATTCCTTGCTCCAGGAGCCTTTATTATTATTGACAAATACAATTCTTGTGTTATAATGATGGCAAGTTCATAAAAGGTCGTTGTTGTGAACGTTCGAGTGTCTGTGCGGCAAGCACCATTCCAGCCATCTGCTGGCAATTCCGCGTTCTTTTACTTCTTTTTCAGCGGGAACCTCTTTTCATTTTTTCCTTTCCCAAGAAGCGAAAGCCTTTGCGTGTACTTGAAGGGTCGTCTTATCGCGAACGAACGTCAGTGAGATCATCATGCCCGGAGTGCCGGGCGCTTCCCGGCGGGAAGCACTGAACGGCGAGTACAGCAATTTTGCTGTTCGCAAATATCAACCCCTGACCGTAGCTTCAAATTGGGAATACTTCAGGGAAGAAATTGCTAAAGAGAGGTAACATCATGTACGAAGACAAGACTTTAGTATGCAAGGAATGTGGCGCTGAATTCGTGTTCACCGCCGGTGAGCAGGAGTTCTATGCAGAACGCGGCTTCCAGAATGAGCCCCAGCGCTGCAAGGCTTGCCGTGACGCCCGCAAGAACGCGGCCCGCGGTCCCAGAGAGTATTTCACTGCTACCTGCGCTGCCTGCGGCGGCGAGGCCAAGGTTCCCTTTGAGCCCAAGTCTGATCGCCCCGTGTATTGCAGCGATTGCTTCGCCCGCATGAAGGGCCAGGCCTAATTATTACTGCCATGCCGCTTCGTAAGATTACGAAGCGGCATTTTTGTGGCGTAAAGCGAACACCCCGCCGGTTCTCAGCCCGGCGGGGTGTTCGCTCGTTATACCATTTTTTCCTGCTTGACCTTGTGGTCGATCACATGGCGGGAGGCCAGTTCCTGATGGATGTCCTCCAAGGAAATGCCCATCTCCACCATCAGCACCATCACATGGTATGCGAGGTCCGCAATCTCATAGATGGTCTCGCGCTTGTCGCCGCCCTTGCCGGCCACAATGACCTCGGTGGTCTCTTCGCCGACCTTTTTGAGGATCTTGTCAATGCCCTTCTCAAAGAGGTAGGTGGTGTAGGAGCCCTCTTTCTTTTCGGTCTTGCGGCCCTGGAGCAGCGTCATCAGCCCCTCCAGGGAGAAGGGCTCCGGCAGGTCGCTGCGGAAGACCGGATTGGAAAAGCACGAGTCCGTCCCCAAGTGGCAGGCGGGGCCCTCTTTGACAACCTCCACAGTCAGCGCGTCGCGGTCACAGTCAGCGGTAATGGAGACGATGTGCTGCACGTTGCCGCTGGTCTCTCCCTTGCGCCACAGCTCCTGACGGGAGCGGCTATAGAAGCAGGTGCGGCCCTCCCGGATGGAGATTTCCAGGCTCTCGCGGTTCATGTAGGCCAGCGTCAGGACCTTTTTGCTCTCGGCGTCCACCACAATGGCAGGGATCAGGCCCTTTTCATCAAATTTCAAAGATTCCAAATCAATCATGGTCATAACCTCACGTTGATATTGTTCTCCCGCAGGAGCTGCTTGAGCCGGACGATCTCCACCTCGCCAAAGTGGAAGATGGAGGCCGCCAGTCCGGCGCTGACCGCGGGGATGGTCTCAAAGAGCGTCACAAAGTCCTGCGCCGAGCCGGCACCGCCGGAGGCCACCACCGGCACGTCCACCGCGTCGCAGACTGCCTGGAGCATAGGAAGGTCAAAGCCGCCCTTGACACCGTCGGTGTCAATGGAGTTGACTACCACCTCGCCGGCACCCATGGAGACGCCGCGCTTGATCCAGGCGATGGCCTCCATGCCGGTGTCCTCCCGGCCACCCTTGGCAAAGACGTGGAAGGCGCCGTCCACCCGCTTGATGTCGCAGGAGAGGACCACGCACTGATCGCCGTACTTCTTCGCAGCCGCGCCGATGAGGTCGGGGTCGGCGATGGCGCCGGAGTTGACGCTGACCTTGTCGGCGCCGCACTTGAGGACCCGGTCAAAGTCCTCCACGGTGCGGATGCCGCCGCCCACCGTCAGGGGGATGAAAATCTGGCTGGCCGCCTCGGTGAGAATATCGGTGAAAAGGGCGCGGCCCTCGGCGGAGGCTGTGATGTCGTAGAACACCAGCTCGTCGGCGCCGCAGTCGCTGTAATATTTGGCCAGGTCCACCGGCGAGGAGACGTCGCTGAGCCCGGCAAAATTGACGCCCTTGACCACCCGTCCGTCCTTGACGTCCAGGCAGGGAATGATGCGTTTTGTAATCATGTCGCCACCTCGATGGCCCGGCGCAGATCGATGGCGCCGGTGTAGTATGCTTTGCCAATGATGGCGCCGTAGAGCCCCATGGCCTTGAGCGCCTCCACATCGGCCAGGCTGGACACGCCGCCCGAAGCGATGATGTCCATGGAGTAGTCCGTGGAAAGGCGGCGGTAAAGCCCCACGTTGGTGCCCTCCATGGCGCCGTCCCGGGAGATGTCGGTGGAGATCACCGTGGACACGCCCAGGGATTGGAGCCGCCCGCAGAAGGCTTCAAAGGTCCAGGCCGACTGCTCCGTCCAGCCGCGGATGGCCACGCAGCCGTCCCGGATGTCCACGCCCACGGCGATTTTTTCGCCGAATTGGGCCACCGCGGCCTCCAGGAACGCCGGATCGGTGACAGCAGCGGTGCCCAGGATCACGCGGCTCAGGCCGATGTCCAGGTATCGCCGGATCACCTCCAGGGACCGGATGCCGCCGCCCACCTGGGCGCAGAGGCCGGTGGCGCGGACGATGCGGGCGATGGTGTCGAGGTTCGGGGTCTCACCGGACTTGGCGCCCTCCAGGTCCACCAGGTGAATCCACTGGGCACCCGCGGCTTCAAAGTCCTTGGCCACCTGCGTGGGGTCGTGGTGATAGACGGTCTTCTGGGCGTAGTCGCCCCGATAGAGCCGGACGGCTTCGCCTCCGTAGAGATCGATGGCAGGAAAAATCAGCATCTCGTCACACCTCCACAAACGCCCGGAGCATCTTGAGTCCCACGGGGCCGCTCTTCTCCGGGTGGAACTGGCAGCCATAGACGTTGTCCCTCCAGACCGTGGCCGTCAGGTCCAGGCCGTATTCGGCGGTGGCGGCCAGCGAGTCCTCACAGCCTTCAGCGTAAAAGGAGTGGACGAAATAGACGCAGTCGCCGTCCTTCGTCTCCCGGAACAGCGGACAATCGGACTTCACCAGCCGCAGGCCGTTCCAGCCGATGTGGGGGATGGGCAGGCCGGCAGGGAGGCGGCCCTCCATGGCCACCACGCGGCCTTTTAAGAGGCCCAGTCCCGGGTGAATGCCGTACTCCTCACTCTCCTCAAAGAGGAGCTGCATCCCCAGACAGATGCCCAGCAGCGGCTTTCCGGCGGCTGCCTGCTCCAGCACCACCTGGTCAAGGCCCGTGGCCCGCAGCTTGGCGGCGGCGTCCCCAAAGGCGCCCACGCCGGGGAGGATCAGCTTATCGGCCCGGCGCAGCACCGCCGCGTCGCCGCTGACCGTCGCCTCGGCCCCGACAAACTCCAGGGACCGCCGGAGGGAGAAGAGGTTGCCCACGCCGTAGTCAATGACAGCGATCACACCAGCACCCCCTTGGTGGAAGGAATCTCATCCCGGTTGGCCGGATCGATGGCCACAGCGGTGCGGAGGCTCCGGGCCACGGATTTAAAGCAGCCCTCCAGGATGTGGTGGCTGTTGGTGCCGTCCAGCTGGCGGATGTGTAGCGTGATGCCGGCGCAGCGGGTGAAGGCCAGCCAGAACTCCTCGCCCAGCTCCGTGTCGAAGGTGCCCACCTTCTCCGTGGGCAGATTGACCGTGTAGCGGAGCATTCCGCGGCCAGAGAGGTCCACCGCAGAAAGGATCAGCGTCTCGTCCATGGGCAGCGTGGTGGAGCCGTAGCGGCAGACGCCCCGGCAATCGCCCAGGGCCTCCTTAAAGGCCATGCCCAGGCAGATGCCCACGTCCTCTACGGTGTGGTGGTCGTCCACATCGTGGTCGCCGGTGCAGGTGAGGTTCAAATCAAAGCGGCCATGGCGGGCAAAGAGCGTCAGCATATGGTTGAGGAAGCCGCAGCCGGTGTCCACGCGGCTCTCGCCCTTGCCGTCCAGGTTCAAGGTCAGGGAGATCTGCGTCTCCAGCGTATGGCGGGTAATGGTGGCAGTTCTCATACTAGTTCCCCCAAGGTACGCACCAGCAGCTCCATCTGTTCCTGGCTGCCGATGGTGATTCGGTTGAAGTTGGCGATGCGCACTGGGGTGAAGTGCCGCACCAGGATGCCCCGGCGCTTCAGCTCCCGGTAGATGGTCTCGCCGTCCACGCGGCTGTGGC
Source organism: Candidatus Avoscillospira avicola (assembly GCA_018712245.1). Taxonomy (GTDB): domain Bacteria; phylum Bacillota; class Clostridia; order Oscillospirales; family Oscillospiraceae; genus Avoscillospira; species Avoscillospira avicola. The sequence goes on from DVHE01000073.1 coordinate 13,617, forward strand.
CTGCCAGGACGAAGTTGGCCTGGGAGGGGATCACCGTAAAGCCCAGCCGCTCCAGCTCCCGCACCGTCCAGGCCCGGGTGGCCTGGATTTTCTGGCTGTTGGCGTCGTAGTAGGCCTGGGCCTCCAGCGCTGCCACACCGGCGGCCATGGTCAGGCGGTTGACGTTGTAGGGATTGGTGGAGTATTTGATGCGGTTCAAATCGGCGATCAGCTCAGCGCTTCCCAGGGCGAAGCCCAGCCGCGCCCCGGCCAGGCTTCTCGACTTGGAGAAGGTCTGGACGACCAGCAGATTGGGGTAGTGATCGATCAGCGGCACGCAGCTCTCGGCGCCGAAGTCCACATAGGCCTCGTCCACCACCACCACGTGGTCGGGGTTGGAGGCGATGATGCGCTCCATGTCCTGCCGGGGCAGGGCGCAGCCCACCTGGGCATTGGGGTTGGCCAGGACGATCATCTGGTCCAGGTTGAGGTAGTCGTCCACGCGCACCGAGAAATCGGGCTGCAGCGGAATGACCGTGGCCGTCACCTGGTGGAGGTCCGCAAAGACCTGATAAAAGCCGTAGGTGACATCGGGGAAGGCGGCCCTGCCCGGCTGGCCGGAAAAGGCCATAAAGGCGAAGTTCAGAATGTCATCCGAGCCATTAGAGACGAAAACCTGAGCAGGGGAGAGGCCGTAAACTTCGGCCAGCTTGGCGATCAGTGGCCTGCACTCCGGGTCGGAGTAGAGCCGGAGGTTTCGTACCTGCTCGGCGTCAATGGCCGCCACCACCTCCGGCGCCGCCGGGTAGGGCGATTCGTTGGTGTTGAGCTTCGTGTACACCTGATCCTGGGGCTGCTCTCCGGGGGTGTAGACCTCCAATGTCTCAAAGCGGGGGTTCAAAAATCGACTCATAGGGCGTCATCCTCAAATCTGACCGTGGCGCTTCTGGCGTGGGCCTCCAGGCCCTCCTGGCGGGCAAAGCGTGCAACACTTCCCGCCACCTGCGCCAGAGCGTCCCGGGTGAAGTAGGTATATTGGGATTTTTTCACGAAATCATCCACCGAAAGGGGACTGGAGAACCGGGCCGTGCCGCTGGTGGGCAGGGTGTGGTTGGGCCCGGCCAGATAGTCGCCCAGGGCCTCGGGGCAATTTTTCCCCAGGAAGATGGAACCGGCGTTGGTGATGCGGTCCAGATAGTCAAAGGGCTGATCGACGCACAGCTCAAGATGCTCCGGCGCCAGCTGGTTGGCCACGTCGATGGCCGCCGCCAGGTCCGGCGTGACAATGATCTTGCCGTTGTTCTCCACGGAGGCCCGGGCGATCTCCTCCCGGGGGAGCCGGGCCAGCTGGGCCTCGATCTCTTCCGCCACCGCCTGGGCCAGCGGCTCGCTGTCCGTCACCAGCACGGCGCTGGCCAGCTTGTCATGCTCCGCCTGGGAGAGCATATCCGCCGCCACCACCCGGGGGCTGCACGTGCCGTCGGCGATGACCAAAATCTCGCTGGGGCCTGCGATCATGTCGATGGCCACCGTACCGAAGACCTGCTTCTTGGCCTCGGCTACGAAGGCGTTGCCCGGCCCGACGATCTTATCCACCTTGGGAACCGTGGCCGTGCCGTACGCCAGGGCTGCCACCGCCTGGGCGCCGCCCACCTTGAACACCCGATCCACTCCGGCAATCTGCGCCGCGGCCAGAATGGCCGCCGGGACGTTGCCGTCTTTGCCGGGAGGCGTGACGATGACGATCTCCCGGCACCCGGCGATCTTGGCCGGGATGGCGTCCATCAGCACCGTGGAGGGATAGGCCGCCGTGCCGCCGGGGACGTAGAGCCCCACCTTCTCAATGGGAATGATCTTCTGGCCCATGACCACGCCGGGCCGGTCCGTCAGGATAAAGCTGGAGCGGACCTGCTGGCTGTGAAAGGCGCGGATGTTGGCCGCGGCCTCCCGGAGGATGTCCAGAAACGCGCCGTCCACTTCCGCCATGGCCCGATCCTTTTCCGCCTGGGTGACTTCCAGGGCAGTCAGAGCAACATGGTCAAATTTTTCGCAGTAGTCGAAGAGGGCCGCGTCGCCCCGGGCGCGGACATCCTCCAAAATCTCCGCCACCGCCGCCGAAACATCCACCCGGGTGGAAACGCGGGTGAAAATCTCCTCCGGCGTCAGGGTGGTCCGTTTGATAATCTCAATCACAGGTCCTTCACCTGTCCTTTCAAGCCCGCCGCGATGGCGGAAATGATATCGCCCTTGAACTTATAGCTGACCTGGTTGGCGATCAGCCGGGCACTGATGGGCGTGATAGTCTCAAAGGGAATGAGGTCATTCTCCTTGAGCGTCGCGCCGGTTTCGACAATATCGACGATCACATCGGAAAGGCCTAAAATCGGGGCCAGCTCGATGGAGCCGTTGAGATGGATGATATCGATGTCCCGGCACTGTCCGCTGTAATACTGCCGGGCGATGTTGGCAAACTTCGTGGCCACCCGGAGCGTCTTGCTCCGGTCATCCCGGAAGGTGCTTTTGGCCGCCACCGCCATCCGACAGATGCCGGTTTTGAGGTCCAGCAGCTCGTAGACCTCCGGCTGGTACTCCAGCAGGATGTCTTTCCCGGCCACGCCGATGTCCGCCGCGCCCCGCTCCACGTAGATGGCCACGTCCGAGGGCTTGACCCAGAAGAAGCGGATACCCTTCTCGAGATTTTCAAAAATCAGCTTGCGGCCTGGCTCCCGGATGCTGGGGCAGTCGAACCCGGCCCGCTCAAACATCCCGTAGACTTTCTCGCCCAGGCGGCCCTTGGGCAGCGCCACGTTGACCATCTTATCCAACCTCCGTCACCTCCCCGTTGACCAGCCGCACCACGCGGCGGCAGCTGACCTGCTCCGCCCGGGTCCGCAGCAGCACCCGCTCTCCCTGGTCCCGCAGCGCCTGCGCCGCCGCGAACAGCGGCCCCAGGTCCTGTCCCGGCTCGTAGAGCAGCACCGTGTCGGCATCCAGGTCCGCCGGCGTCTGATCCAGCCGCTCCAGCTGATCCAGGTACACCGCAAAGCCCACGCCCCGGGCCTCCTTGCCCATCCTGGACATCAGCTGGTCGTACTGACCGCCGGAGAGGATGCCGGTGGGAATGCCCTCCACGTAACCACGGAAAACAATGCCGTTATAGTAGTTCATGTCGTTGACCACGGAGAAGTCCAGCTGCACCCGCTCGGAAAGGCCAGCCGCTTCCAGCAGCGCCGACAGCGCCTGCAGCTCTTGGCAGGCTGCCTTCCCGGTCTCGGTGGACAGCAGCGGGGCCAATTGCGGCAGCACCGCCGCCACAGGGCCGGTGAGGGTCGTCAGCGTCAGCAGCGGTGCGGCCTCCTGCGGGGCATACGCCTCCAGCAGCTGGGCCATGGCGTCCCGGTTCTTCTGCCGCAGGCAAGTAAGCGCATTGGTTTTCTCCTCCTCCGAAAGCCCCAGGGACGCCAGAACATCCGCGATGATCCCCAGATGGGAGAGGTCCAGCACAAAGGCAGGGGAGATGGCCGCCAAGCTCCAGGCCGCCAGCAGGATGACCTCCGCCAGCTGGGCGAAGTCCACCTGGCCCAGGCACTCCACGCCGGTCTGCATGATTTCCCGATAACTGTGACCTGCACCGGCCATTCGGTAGACATTTTCGTTGTAATAGACCTTTTGCAACGGCGTCTGCTCCGGGCGGTAGTTTTTCACAATGGAAAGCGTCACGTCCGGCTTGAGGGCCATCAGCGTGCCGTCGGTATCTGTAAAGGTGATGGCGCCCTCGGAAACGAGAAACTCCTTGTGATTCAAGTAGAGAGCAAAGGGCTCGAATTTGCTCATTTTAAACGGGCCATAGCCGTAGGCCCGGTAGAGCCGCCGCAGCTCCAGCACAGCCCGCTCTTCCAGTTTCAGTGGTTCAGACATCCGTATCCTCCTGTGCGGTCAACCGCTCCAGCGCCAGCTTGTAGCCGCTGCTGCCGTACATCAGGCACTTTTTCACCCGGCAGATGGTGGCAGTGCTGGCACCTGTCTCTTTGTTGATCTCATTATAGCTTTTGCCGTCCCACAGCAGCTCGGCAACCTCATATCGCTGCGCGATCTCCTGAATCTCTTTGATGGTACAGGCATCTTCAAAGAAGCGATAGCACTCCTCCACATTGTGCAGCGTCAAAATCGCCTGAAACAGCCGCTCCACCGGCTTTTGATGTAGCACATCCATGGGCCGCATCCTTTCCTGTTTTATTCTTTTACCATTTTAACGCTTCATCGCGATAAAATCAACAGTCATTTTCGAGGGAGGTGGAGAGAAACCGGCGCGATAGGCGGCCATCCTTGTAAAAATTATACAAAGGTGTAAGCTGACAGACATATGAAAAAACGGACGCTGCGGGGCGTCCGTTCGATGTGATTTAGTAAGCGACCGGGTCTGTAAGCCGGGTTCTGTCAAAGACAGTCATCTATCTAGCCGCCGCGTTGCCGCTGCGGTCCAGCCACCTCCTCGGAAACAGCCGGGCCAGCCTTGTTTCCTCCACGGTGTTGCTCCGAATAGAGTTTGCAGCGATGGACACTTCCGCGCCATCGGGTGCGCTCTTACCGCACCTTTCCACCCTTACCTCAAATGAGGCGGTATATCTCTGTTGCACTTTTCCTGAAGTCGCCTTCGGCGGGCGTTACCCGTTATTCTTGCCCTGTGGAGCCCGGACTTTCCTCATGCACGGCCTTTCGGCACTGGGCACGCGACTGTCCAACCCGGTCGCTGGATTATTTTACTTTATTTCAGCCGTATTGTCAAATGAATTGCAAATATCTTTCCAGTTGGCTATAATAAAGTCTGCGGTAAACGTCCGAAGCCTGCCGGGCAGACTTGCGGCGTAACGCCGCCGGCACTATAATATAGATAGACCATGTGGCGTTCACAGCGCCGGCTGGGCCGGCAATCTTTCAAAAATGAGGGACCAACCATGAAGGAAACTTTGGATTCCTATTTTTCCGCCCTGAAGGGAAAGCACGTTGCGGTGCTGGGCATCGGCGTGAGCAATCGCCCGCTGATTCGCCTGCTGCTCTCCTACGGCATCTCCGTCACCGCCTGCGACAAAACGCCCCGGGAGGCGTTGGATGAGGAGGTGCTGGAGCTGGAGCGGGCAGGCGCCGTTCTCCACGTGGGGCCGGACTATCTGGAAGGCCTCTGCGCCGACGTCGTCTTCCGCACCCCTGGAATGCACCCGGAAAATCCGGCTCTAGTTCGGCTGCGGGAGCAGGGGAGCGTTATTACCTCGGAGATGGAGGCATTCTTCCAGGTCTGCCCCTGTGAGATTTTCGCCGTCACCGGCTCCGACGGGAAGACCACCACCACCACGCTGATTGCGGAGATTCTCAAAAAGGCCGGCAGGACCGTCTGGGTCGGCGGCAACATCGGCCAGCCGCTGCTGCCGCTGGCAGGGCAAATGCAGCCGGACGATCTGGCGGTAGTGGAACTCAGCTCCTTCCAGCTGATGGATATGACCCATTCCCCCCGAGTGGCCGTGGTGACCAATCTGGCCCCCAACCACCTGGACATCCACAAGGATATGGACGAATACATCCATGCCAAGGAGCAAATTTTCCGCTTCCAGCACCAGGGCGACAAGCTGGTGCTGAACTACGACAATGACATCACCCGTGGCTTTGCGGATCGTGCGCCCGGCGCGGTGCAGTTCTTCTCCCGGACGGCCCAGCCGGCGGGCGGCGTCTGGCTGGAGGGCGACACAGTCTATCTCCACGGCACGCCCATTTTGACGCGCCGGGATATTCTGCTGCCCGGCATCCACAACGTGGAAAATTATATGGCCGCCATCTGCGCGGTGGAGGGCTACGCCGCCCCGGAGGACATCCGGGCCGTGGCGCAGACCTTCGGCGGCGTGGAGCATCGCATCGAGCTGGTGCGGGAGCTGGACGGCGTCCGATATTATAACGACTCCATCGCCAGCAGTCCCACCCGCACCATCGCGGGACTCCACTCCTTCTCTGAGCAAGTGATCCTCATTGCCGGCGGCTACGACAAGCACATCTCCTTCGCGCCCCTGGGCCCGGAGATCACCAGCCACGTGCGGCTGCTGATTCTCTGCGGCGCCACAGCGGGAAAAATCCGCGACGCTGTCACCGCCGCCCCGGATTACGCCCCTGGCCATCCTGAAATGGTGGAAGTCACCACCCTTGCTGAGGCGGTGGCGTATGCCCGAGCCCACAGCCACAGCGGCGACGTGGTACTGCTCTCGCCGGCCTGTGCCGCCTTCGACCAGTTCAAGAACTTCATGGTCCGGGGCGAGACATTCAAGACGCTGGTGCGCCAGTTGGAGGGATGAACCGCATGACAAATTTGCTGCAATTACTGGGTGGATTTTCCCAAAAGAACACTCATTGCACCGCTGTGGTGGTCGCAGCCGGCTCTTCCACTCGGATGCAGGGCATCGACAAGATTTTCACCAAACTGGACGGCACACCGCTCCTGGTCCATACCTTGCGGGCCTTTGAAAGTTGCCCGCTGATCGACGAGATCATTGTGGTGGCCCGCCAGGACTCCCATGAGGCCGTCCAGAAGCTCTGCCGGGCTTACGGTTTTGAGAAAGTCCGCGGCATTGCCGACGGTGGCGAGACCCGCAGCGCCTCGGTGATGGCAGGACTGGACCTGGCTTCCCCGGCCACCACCCACGCCGCCATCCACGACGGCGCCCGGCCCCTGGTCAGTGAAGTGGTCATCCGCCAGGCGGTGGAAACCGCCCTGCGCACCGGCGCGGCAGCCCCCGCAATTCCGGTAAAAGACACCATCAAGGTTGCGGAGCGGGAAGTGGTGCTGGCCACACCCAACCGCAACAGCCTCTATGCCGTGCAGACGCCCCAGGTATTTGACTTCGACCTGCTGCGGGGCGCGCTGCAAAAAGCACTGGACACAGGCGCCGCGATGACCGACGACTGTTCCGCAGTGGAGGCCCTGGGGATGAAGGTACACCTGACGCCAGGCGATGAGGAAAACATCAAAGTGACGACCCCCTTTGACTTGACCGTGGCGGAGGCCATTCTGAACAGGAGGCAGGCGATATGAGAATCGGACACGGCTACGACGTCCACCGGCTGATCGCGGGTCGAAAGCTGGTGCTGGGCGGCGTGGAGATTCCCTACATTCTGGGCCTGGACGGCCACTCCGACGCCGACGTGCTGCTCCATGCCATCATGGATGCGCTGCTGGGTGCGGCAGCCCTGGGCGACATCGGGCGCCTGTTCCCGGATACCGACCCGGCATACAAGGGCATTTCCAGCGTGCTGCTTTTGGAAACCGTCGCCGCAAGAATTCGGGAAGCGGGCTACGAGGTCGGCAATGTGGATGCCACCGTCATTGCTCAAAAGCCGAAGCTTGCCCCCCACATCCCCGCCATGCGGGAGATCGTAGCCAAGACGCTGGGCGTTGACCTGGATCAAATCAACATCAAGGCCACCACCGAAGAGCATTTGGGCTTTTCCGGCAGGGAAGAGGGCATCGCCGCCCACGCCGTGTGCCTATTGGAAAAATCCCGCGGCGCAATTCCGGCGAAATGAGGAAATTCCCGTCAGAGCGGATTTCAGCGTATTTTTTTGGCAGTCTCGGAAATTCCTCGTAAAAGCGGGGGATTTCCGAGACTGCCATCATGTGCCGGCGCTCCGGAGCATATCCGCGAAGCTGCCGGGCTGATCCCGCGGCGCCTCAAAGCCGCACCGGGGAGGCAGCCGGACTGCTGTACCTAAAGCTGCAAGGCATAGTTGGTGACGATCAAATGCTCCGCGGCCCGGTCATTGCGGCTGCGAACATTGTAGGCGTACTGCTTGTCAAACCGCCAGACGTGGAAGCCCTGGCTGTAGAGCGCCTGGATAAAGTCTGTATTTTTGATAATCAGCAAAAACTTCGCCGGCGTCCGGCTGAGGGCCACGGCCAGCCGGGCATGGTCCAGCTTGGTGAAGGCCGAGCCTTCATAGTTGGAAAACTCCGTGTCATAGGGCGGGTCCAGGAAGAGGAAGTCCCGCTCCGTCGGCGCCGTCTCCCGGAGGAAGTCCTCAAAGTCCATGCTGTAAAGCGCGGTACCGGCAAAAAGCTCCGCCACCGCCGGCGAGAAGATGGCCTCCACTTTGGAGAGGAGGTCCTTGCGGTTGTAGCTCATGCCGCCGTAGGGAATGTTGAACTCGCCCTTGGCATTGTAACGGAACATGGAGCCGTAGCACATCTCCCGGATGAAGTAAAAATTGGCCATTCTGGCGGCAGGGGAGAGGTCCAGCTTTCCCGCGGCAGCCTCGTTATAGAGCCGCCGGAAATAGAGATAATACCCGCCGGTCAGGCCGGTGATAAGGTTTTCCAGCAAATCGTTCCTGGAGAAAGGCTGCACCGCCTGGTGGCGCACCGTCCGCGTCACCTTGTCCAAAAGGCTGTGTTCCAGTTCTGCCCGGAAGTCCGCCAGGTCCGGCGTCAGCGGCGGATCAAAGAGCCGCGCCAGCTCGTCCTGCCAGGAATCCAGCAACGCGCTGACCGTCTCCCGTTCCGGCGCCTCCTCCTGGGCAGGGAGCAGCGCCAAAAGCCGCTCCCCATGCCGCTCTCCCAGGGCAACCAGCCGCCGGAAGCTCCAGGCATAGGCCCGGAGATAGGCCTCCAGCTCCGGGTCCTGGGCCTGGACCAGCCGGTAAAGCGCCATCAGATCTCCGCTGAGGTCGTTGACGGCGGCTTTGGGCGGGCACAGGTGAAAGTAGAGGGCGCCGCCGCCGAAAAAAGGCTCAAAGTACCGATCAAACCCGGGAATCATGGTGCGGAACCGGACGATCTCGCTGGATTTTCCCCCGGGCCATTTGAGAAGCGGCTTCATGGTCATCCCTCCGTGGATTTTTTGTTATTATATCAGGTTTTCCGCCCCTTGCCAAGCCGATACAAATGCCCTTTGCAATCAAACCTGGAACATGATATGATTAAGAAAGTAACTGACGAAAAGAGGAACACTATGGTAGTAATGAGCCACAGCCCGGAGGAGACCGAGGCCCTGGGCCAACGACTGGCCGCCTTGCTCCGCCCCGGCGACGTGGTAGCCTTCTGGGGCGATCTGGGCGCGGGGAAGACCGCTTTCACCCGGGGTCTGGCCCGAGGACTGGGAATCACGGAAGCCGTCACCAGCCCCACCTACACCCTGGTCAACGAGTATCTCTCCGGGAGAATGCCGCTGTTTCACTTCGATATGTATCGCCTGACCTCCTCCGACGACCTCTTTGACATCGGCTGGGAGGACTATCTGACCCGCGGCGGCATCTGCGCCGTGGAGTGGAGCGAGAATGTGGCCGACGCGCTGGAAAGCGCCATCCGCGTCTCCATCCGGCGCGTCAGCGACACGGATCGGGAAATCACCCTGGAAGGAGGGGAGCGCCTTGCAAATTTTAGCCTTTGAGACCTCGGCCAAAGCAGTGAGCGTCGCCCTGGTGGAGGACGGCGCCCTGATAGGGGAGTACTTTCAGAACAGCGGCCAAACCCACAGCCGCACCTTGATGCAGATGGCGGAGGACCTGCTGCGCAACTGTGACCGCACCGTGGCGGACGTGGACGCCGTGGCCTGTGCCGCAGGTCCCGGCAGCTTTACCGGCGTGCGGATCGGCGCGGCTGCGGCCAAGGGCTTTGCCTGGGGCCGGGAGCTGCCCTGTTACGGCGTCTCCACCCTGGAGGCCATGGTCCGCGCCGCGGCCTGGGCCGACGGGATTTACTGCGCTGCCATGGACGCCCGGCGCAATCAGGTGTATACCGCGCTATTCTCCCTGCGGCAGGGCGTGTTCACCCGGCTGATGGAGGACAGCGCCATCTCCCTGGAGGAGCTGAAGGAAAAGCTGCTGGCGCTGCCGGGAGAAAAATTTCTAGTTGGAGACGGCGCATCTCTGTGCTATAATACCCTTGGCAACGACGTCCCCGCGCTTCGGCTGCTTCCGGAGCATCTCAGGCAGCAGCGCGCCTCCGGCGTGGCCCTCCTGGCCTGGGAGATGGCGCAGCAGGGGCTTTCGCCCTCCGGCGCCGACCTGATCCCCAACTACCTCCGGCTGAGCCAGGCGGAGCGGGAACGACTCAAACAACTATCGACTGAAACTAGAGAAAGAGGATGAAACCATGGGCAGCGTACACGTTTTGGATCACCCGTTGTTGCAGCACAAACTCTCCATTCTCCGCAATAAGGACACCGGTGTGAAGGAATTCCGGGAAATTGTCGGTGAAATCGCAGCTTTGATGTGCTATGAGGCCACCCGCAACCTTCCCACGGAAGAGCGCACTGTGGAGACGCCCATCGCCACCGCCACCGTGCGGGTACTCGCCGGCAAGAAGCTGGCCATCGTGCCCATTCTCCGGGCCGGCCTGGGTATGGTGGACACCATCATCAACCTAGTTCCCTCGGCCAAGGTGGGACATATCGGCCTCTACCGCGACCCCGAAACCCATGAGCCGGTGGAGTATTACTGCAAAATGCCCCCGGATATCTCCGAGCGGCAGGTCTTCGTGGTGGACCCCATGCTGGCTACCGGCGGCTCCGCCGCGGACGCCATCACCTTCATCAAGAACCACGGCTGTAAGTCCATCACTTTGATGAACATCATCGCCGCGCCCGAGGGCATCAAAAAGGTTCAGGAGACGCACCCCGACGTGGACATCTTCGTCGCCGCCGTGGACCCCTGCCTCAATGACCACGCCTATATCGTCCCCGGCCTGGGCGACGCCGGCGATCGCATCTTCGGTACAAAATAATGCCGTTCGGCATGGAAAAACCGTACCCCGACGGGTGCGGTTTTTCCATATCATCCGGCGGAATCCCGCCGCGCCGGTCAACTGAAAAGGCCAAACTCGCACCAAACGGCATAATCAGGCGCGATCCGGAAAAGGACGGGCAAGCTGTCCGACTTGTCCGTCCTGCGTGTATCTCGATCAATCTGATTTTACTTCTGCTTTTTTATAGCTGCGATGTCCCTGACCAAATAAGTGATTGCTGCAAAGAACGCTATCATCGAGGAGATGTATACAATCTCTCTTTGTGTTGAGAAATTAAAAATAACTGCCGCAGCTGCCGCAATTACAAGCAAGATTTCAAGCACAATTCTAATTCTGTCCTTCAACTTCATACAATCGCGCTCCTTCTATGGTTTTCACCGCGCCGCCTCCAAGAAACCCGTGATGCTGCCGCAGAATCTTTTCTTGATGATCCCACGGATTTCTCCCGCTGTCTATCGCTTGACTTATCGCGCAGGATTCGGTATACTATCCTTGTTAATTTGGGTATAAATGTCTACAGGACAGGCTCCCAAGGATTATGGAACTATTTTGGAAAGGAAGAAGTCCATATGATTTACTCTACCGAAGTTCAGCATATGTGTCCCGTTGCCAAGGGCGCATATCATGGCCCGGCTCCCATCCCCGAAGAGGGCAAGTGGGTGCAGGCCAAGGAAATCAGCGACATCTCCGGCTTTACCCATGGTGTGGGCTGGTGCGCACCCCAGCAGGGTGCCTGCAAGCTGACCCTGAATGTCAAGAACGGTATTATTGAAGAGGCGCTGGTGGAAACCCTGGGCTGCTCCGGCATGACCCACTCCGCCGCCATGGCTTCTGAGATCCTCATCGGCAAGACCATCCTCGAAGCCCTCAACACCGACCTGGTGTGCGACGCCATCAACACCGCCATGCGCGAGCTGTTCCTGCAGATCGTCTATGGCCGTACCCAGTCCGCCTTCTCCGAGGACGGCCTGGCCGTCGGCGCCTCTCTGGAGGACCTGGGCAAGGGCCTGCGCAGCCAGGTGGGCACCATGTTCGCCACCAAGGAAAAGGGTCCCCGTTACCTGGAAATGGCCGAAGGCTATGTCACCCGCGTCGCCCTCAACAAGGACGATGAGATCGTCGGCTACGAGTTCATCAATCTGGGCAAGATGATGGACTTCATCAAGAAGGGCGACGATCCCGCCGAGGCCATGAAGAAGGCCCAGGGTCACTACGGCCAGTTCGACAACGCGGCCAAGTATATTGACCCCCGTCAGGAATAAGAGGAGGACACGAAAATGGCTTTGTTTGAAAGTTACGAAAGAAGAATTAACAAAATCAATGGCGTCCTCGCTCAGTACGGCATCGGTTCTGTGGAAGAGTGCAGAGAGATCTGCAAGGAAAAGGGCTTCGATCCCTACGAGATCGTCAAGGGCATTCAGCCCATCTGCTTTGAGAACGCCTGCTGGGCCTACGTGGTGGGCTCCGCCATCGCCATCAAGTCCGGCGTGAAGACCGCTGCTGAGGCTGCCAAGGCCATCGGCATCGGCCTGCAGGCCTTCTGCATCGACGGTTCCGTCGCCGACGACCGCAAGGTCGGCCTGGGCCACGGCAACCTGGGCGCCATGCTGCTGAGCGACGA
>DVHE01000074.1 GCA_018712245.1 Candidatus Avoscillospira avicola
CTTTGCCAGCGAGGCCAAGAACCTCATCGGCCTGTGCAAAGAGGTGTTCCCCTTCCCGCCCGGCCACTACTACGCCGGAGGCGAGTTCGTCCGCTACGCCGACCTGACCACCGTGGATGTGTACCGGAAGGACGACCTGGAGACCGTGTGCCGGAACATCCGGGAGAAGCTCATCGCCGGGGTGGAGAAGCGGCTGGACGCAGACGCCCCCCTGGGCTTCCTCCTCTCCGGCGGCCTCGACTCCAGCCTGGTCTGCGCCATCGCCGCCAAGCAGCTGAAGAAGCCCATCCGCACCTTCGCCATCGGCATGGACGTGGACGCCATCGACCTCAAGTATGCTCGTCAGGTGGCCGACTACCTGGGCGCCGACCACACCGAGGTCTATATGACCCGGCAGCAGGTGATCGACTCCCTGGAGGAAGTCATCGCCATGCTGGGCACCTACGATATCACCACCATCCGGGCCAGCATGGGCATGTACCTGTGCTGCAAGGCCATCCACGAGCAGACCGACGTCCGGGTGCTGCTGACCGGGGAAGTCTCCGACGAGCTTTTCGGCTATAAATATACCGACTTCGCGCCGTCCCCCGCGGCCTTCCAGGCAGAGGCCAAGAAACGGGTGGATGAGCTGTACCAATACGACGTCCTCCGGGCGGACCGCTGCATCAGCGTCAACTCCCTGGAGGCCCGGGTCCCCTTCGGCGACCTGGACTTCGTCCGCTACGTCATGGCCATCGACCCGGCCAGGAAGGTCAACACCTACGGCAAGGGCAAATATTTGCTGCGCAAGGCCTTCGAGGGGGACTACCTCCCCGACGAGATCCTCTGGCGGGAGAAGGCGGCCTTCTCCGACGCCGTGGGCCACTCCATGGTGGACGATCTCAAGGCCTACGCCGAGACGGTCTACACCGACGAGCAATTCGAGGAAAAGCGGCAGAAATACGACTTCGCCCGGCCCTTTACGAAAGAAAGTTTGCTTTACCGCGAAATCTTTGAAACGTATTACCCCGGCCAGGCCGAGATGGTCCAGGATTTCTGGATGCCCAACAAATCCTGGGAAGGCTGCGACGTCAACGATCCCTCGGCCCGGGTCCTCTCCAACTACGGCGGCAGCGGCGTTTAAGCCCGCCTCGCCCACTTCTTCGCTCACTTTACCTTAGGAGGTTTTTCTAATGAAGGAAAAGGAATTCGCTTGCATCCCCAGTATGTTCGGCGTGAACGTCTTCAATGAGACGGCCATGGCCAAATATGTCTCCTGCGACGCCGTGGTGGCCTGGAAGCAGTGCCTCAAGGACGGCACCTCTCTCCAGCTGGACACCGCCAATGAGATCGCGGAAGGCATGAAAAACTGGGCCATCGAACACGGCGCCACCCACTTCACCCACTGGTTCCAGCCCATGACCGGTTACACCGCCGAGAAGCACGACAGCTTCATCTCTCCCGCCTCCGGCGGCAAGGCCATCATGGAGTTCCGCGGCAAGGAGCTGGTCCGGGGCGAGCCCGACGCCTCCTCCTTCCCCTCCGGCGGCCTCCGCGCCACCTTCGAGGCCCGGGGCTACACTGCCTGGGATCCCACCTCCTTCGCCTTTATCAAGGACGGCAGTCTCTGCATCCCCACGGTCTTCTGCTCCTACTCCGGCGAGGCGCTGGACAAGAAGACGCCGCTGCTGCGCTCCATGGACGCCGTCAGCCGCCAGGCCGTCCGGGTGCTGCGGCTCTTCGGCGACACCGCCACCACCAAGGTCACAGCCAGCGTCGGCCCCGAGCAGGAGTACTTCCTGGTGGACAAGAAGCTCTACTGCCGGCGGGAGGATCTGAAGCTCTGCGGCCGGACCCTCTTCGGCGCCAAGCCCCCCAAGGGCCAGGAACTGGACGACCACTACTTCGGCGCCATCAAGCCCCGGGTCGCCGCGTTTATGAAGGATCTGGACGAGGAGCTCTGGAAGCTGGGCGTCTACTCCAAGACCAAGCACAACGAGGTGGCCCCGGCCCAGCACGAGATGGCCCCCATCTTCACCGACGCCAACACCGCCTGCGACCACAACCAGCTGGCCATGGAGACCATGAAGAAGGTGGCGGATCGCCACGGCCTGGTCTGCCTGCTCCATGAGAAGCCCTTCGCCGGCGTCAACGGCTCCGGCAAGCACGACAACTGGTCCCTGGGCACCGACACCGGCAAGAACCTCTTCGCCCCCGGCAAGACGCCCAGCCAGAACGCCCAGTTCCTGCTGTTCCTGGCGGCCTTCATCAAGGGCGTGGACGAGTATCAGGAGCTGCTCCGCTCCACCGTGGCCTTCGCCGGCAACGACCACCGGCTGGGCGCCAACGAGGCGCCTCCGGCCATCATCTCCATCTTCCTGGGCGACGAGCTGCACCAGATCATCGACTCCATCACCGAGGGTACCGACTACGTGGACAAGAACAAGCGCTCCCTCCAGATCGGTGTGGACGTGCTGCCCCACATCCCCCAGGATACCACCGACCGCAACCGCACTTCCCCGCTGGCCTTCACCGGCAACAAGTTCGAGTTCCGGATGCCCGGCTCCAGCCAGTCCATCTCCGGGCCGAACATCGCCCTGAACACCATCATGGCCGAGGAACTCAAGTGGTTTGCGGACCGGCTGGAGGGCTCCCACGACTTCAACGGCGACCTCCACAACCTGATCCGACAGGTCCTCTCGGAGCATAAGCGGATTATCTTCGAGGGCAACGGCTACGACGAGAGCTGGATCGAGGAGGCGGAGCGCCGGGGCCTGGCCAACCTGCGGAACACGGCGGAGGCGCTGCCGGCCTACATCCTGCCGAAGAACATCGACCTCTTCACCCGCCACGGCGTGTTCACCCCCGGGGAGCTGATGGCCCGCCACGAGATTCATATGGAGAACTACTGCAAGGTCATCCATATCGAGGCCCAGACCCTGGTGGATATGGTGCAGCACCAGATTCTCAACGCCGCCAGCCAGTACACCAAGAGCCTCTGCGAGACCATCATCGCCAAGAAGCAGGCGCTGCCCGGCGTCACCTGCCGCGTGGAGGAGGCCCTGGCCGAGTCCATCAGCCACCTGACCAACGACCTGCTGGAGCGGTACACCGAGCTGAAGACCAGCATCAGCACCGTGCCGGACGCCCCGGCGGAAAAGCTTTTGAAGTACTACCACGATGTGGTCTTCGCCGACATGAACAAGGTCCGCGCCATCATCGACCACCTGGAGACGCTGGTGGCCTCGGATTACTGGCCGGTGCCCACCTATTACGATCTCCTCTTCTCCGTGTGAGGCGTGTTTCAGTCGATCCATGTCACGGCATTGTTCGTAGGGACAGTCGCGATTTGAAAGTGCCTGCACAAGCCGCTTACGCGGCGCGGGTCGATGTGGGCATCGACCCCTACGCATCAGGCTGCAGGCTTGTTCGTAGGGGCGGATGCCCACATCCGCCCGCCGGCCGTCAGGCCGCTAAAGCAGTGGGTCGATCTATGCATACAGTCCCCGCAGGGGCGACAAGCCAAAGTCGCCCCTGCTATCTTTTTTGGAACTGCCGGGCAAACTAGCGCCAAGCGGCCCACCGGAACACCTTCTGCACACGCACAACCCGCTTGTCTGCGACATTTGAGCGCCTCCAACCGAATGCACCGGGCTTCCGTTCTCATCGTAGGGGCGCGCATCGCGCGTCCGCCTGGCTGCGACGCCTGAGCGCTACCGCCGAGCGCAAGCCCAAGCCTCCCATTGAGGGGAGGTGGCATGGCAAAGCCATGACGGAGCGGTGTCTGCCGCGTTATGGAGAAAGTCTGCGGCGCATCGGCGCACGGGAACACCTCTCCTCCAGGAGAGGCTTTGAGCGCGGCGGTGCAAACGGCCTTTCGCAACTGCCTCGCCCTTCGCAAGAGACCGCTGTGCGGCACGGACGCGCAATGCGCGCCCCTACGGCGAAAATGGAAAGATTGCGAAAAAACCTGCTGTGCGCAAGATCAGACACCTGTTCCGGGGCAGTAAGTGCGGCCTGTGAGGTAAGCTCTATAGCCGCAGCGATTGTCTGCTTCCACTGCCCTTTACACCATCCATTGATCCACCACATCCAAGGAGGGATTTCCATGAAATACATCTTCATCACCGGCGGCGTGGTCTCCGGCCTGGGCAAGGGCATCTGCGCCGCGTCCCTGGGGCGGCTCTTGAAGCAGCGGGGCCTGCGGGTCCGCAACCAGAAGTTCGACCCCTACCTCAACGTGGACCCCGGCACCATGAGCCCCTACCAGCACGGCGAGGTCTTCGTCACCGACGACGGCGCCGAGACCGACCTGGACCTGGGCCACTACGAGCGCTTCGTGGACGAGAGCCTTACCGGCGCGGCCTCGGTGTCCTCGGGCCAGGTCTTCTGGAACGTCCTGCGCCGGGAGCGGGAGGGCGGCTACTTGGGCGGCACGGTGCAGATCATCCCCCACGTCACCGACGAGATCAAGCGGCGCATCTACGCCATGGGCGGCGACGATGTGGACGTGGTCATCAGTGAGGTGGGCGGTACCGTGGGCGACATCGAGAGCCAGCCCTTCCTGGAGGCCATCCGCCAGGTGATCGCCGAGCAAGGCAGGAAAAACGCCCTCTCCATCCACGTGCCGCTGATCGTCCAGGTGCCCGGCTCCGGTGAGCTGAAGAGCAAGCCCACCCAGCACTCGGTCAAGGAGCTTTTGTCCGTGGGCATCCAGCCGGACATCCTGGTCTGCCGCACCGACGCGCCCATTCCCGGGGACGTCCGCCGGAAAATCGCCCTCTTCTGCAATGTGGACGAAAACTGCGTCATTGAAAACGCCACGGCCTCGACGCTCTACCAGGTGCCGCTGCTCTTGGAGCGGGAGGGCCTGGCGGACCGGGTCTGCGAGAAGCTGGGCCTGACGGTCCCGGCGCCGGACCTCAGCGAGTGGAGCGCCATGGTGGACAAGATCTTCGCCGCCGAAACGCCGGTGGAGATCGCCCTGGTGGGCAAGTACACCCAGCTCCACGACGCCTACCTCTCGGTGGTGGAGTCGCTGTTCCACGCCGGCACCGATCTGGGCGCGGTGGTAAAAATCCGCTGGGTGGAGTCCGAGACCGTCACCGACGAAAATGCGGCGGCGCTGCTGGACGGCTGCGCCGGCATTCTGGTTCCCGGCGGCTTCGGGGATCGGGGCATCGAGGGCATGATCGCCGCGGCCCGCTACGCCCGCACCCGGGGCGTGCCGTACCTGGGCATCTGCCTGGGCATGCAGATCGCGGTGATCGAGTTTGCCCGCCACGTCCTGGGCTGGGCTGACGCCCACTCGGCAGAGTTCGCCCCGGATACGGCCCACCCGGTGATCCACCTGATGCCGGACCAGCGGGGCGTTACGGAAAAGGGCGGCACCATGCGCCTGGGGCAGTACCCCTGCCGTCTGGCCCCGGGCAGCCGGGCCGCGGCTCTCTATGGCCGGGCGGAGATTGCGGAGCGCCACCGCCACCGGTATGAATTCAACAATGACTACCGCGCCGCCATGGAGGCCCACGGCATGGCCCTGGCCGGCACCAGCCCCGACGGGCGGCTGGTGGAGCTGATCGAGCTGCCGGACCACCCCTTCTTCCTGGCGGCCCAGTTCCACCCGGAATTTTTGAGCCGCCCCAACCGGCCCCACCCGCTGTTCCGGGGCTTTGTGGACGCGGCCCTCCAGCGGGGCTGATCCGGAGGCAAGCGTTTCATTAAGAAACCGTATGAGACCGCGCCCGCGGCAAAACGAGGGCCCGTTGCAAAAACAAAAAATACCAAATTGCAAAAAAACAGACTGGGCAGCCCCAAAAGGGTTGCCCAGTCTGCCTTTTTGCGTTAAGGTTAATTTGTGAAAACAAACCATACGCAAGACCAGTGTA
>DVHE01000075.1 GCA_018712245.1 Candidatus Avoscillospira avicola
CCGGGTACGGAGCAATTCGACTGCTGAATCCAGGAGCTTTAGCATCTTGTGGCTGCGCTCAATGCACTTGGCATGGTGCTCAATGTCGCTCCCGTTCAGGTCTGCGCCGGCCAGGTAGACGGAATCCAGAAATTCCTCGATGGAAGTGCCGTATTCGATCTCGAACTTGGCCCGCACATGCTGGACGGAAATCTCCAAGCTCCAAACCACATCGCGGTATTTTTTCAGCAGTTTCCAGGTATCATGGTACAGAGGGTTCTCAGCGACATCTTTTTCAACAAATTTCTTCATGGTAAGACCTCCTTGTTCAATTCTCCGCCGAGGGAGAGAGTGTAAGTTCAAAAGTGGCGACCTGCTTGTTCCCGCACAGAACAGCAAGGCCAAAACGCAGCAGGGACTGCTCGCGCGCGCGGGGGAGTAAATCTTCCCGGCAGTCGCCCGATAAGGGATATAACTTGTAGCGAGAGAGCGGGCAGCCAAAGCACGAAATCCCTTGTGCCATCAGGATTTGCGCCATTTTCTGAAGGATAATTTCAATGTGCGATTTTGAAACGCTGGCGAGTTCATCTGAAACGATGACCTCATGCTCCAAAGCAGGGGCGTCAAGACCTGCACTATCCTCCTTCGGGAGCTCCAGGCGAATGTTAAGCGTCATAGCGACCTCCTCTTTATCTACCATCACATCCGAGATCTCGAACATGGTGGACAGATATTTTTGCAGATAGATTACGCTGCCATGCCGGCCTGGGAAGGACATGAGGGAGATGTAGTCCAGCGCGGCCAGCTTTTTCAGGACACGGCCGACTGTCGCCCGGGACAGCCCCCAGCGGGCAGCCAGCTCGGTGTAGGTGACAAGGGGATTTCCGGTGCCGTTGCGGAAATAGACCACCGGCCCCAGGTCTGACCCTTGTACCTGATTGTCGTTGTAGATGGCTGATACCCACAGGTCCAGCACAATGTCCATCTCTGAGCAGCGGTCTGAACTGATGAGGTCGGTGGCAACGGAAACCGGCAGGAAGAAAAAGCCGGTGTCCTTCTGGCAAGGGGCATTGTACTCCAGAACCGTGTTATGCCGCGCCCAGTCGCAGATCTTATAGCGGACTACATTCCCGCGGCCCAGGGTCTGGAAAGAAATGAGGTGCTGCTTCTGCAGCCGTTCCAGCTCGGCCAGCGCCTGACACTGGAACCGGGTGCGGAACCATTGGGACAGCTCCTTGAGGGTGCAGACCCACTCGCCGGGGTAGACGGTATAGCTGATGCCGTCGATGCGGCGGTATGAGGTACGGAAGTTTGCGTAGCTGCAAAGTACCGTAAAATAAAAAAGGCCGGAGCCTCCGCTTACGCGAATGCTCCGGTCCTCCATCAGAAAGCGGACGAACTGCCGGTAGATCCGGCAGCGTGGATAGTCCACCACCTGTTTAATTTGTAATTGATAGGTTGGCATGGCTTTCTCCTTTTTATATATAAGGTATGAAATTGGAAGGGCCAACGAAAAAATCGTTGACTTGAACATCTTGGGGGCTTATGTTATTATTGTATTGTAAAAAGAATCGGCTGGAGGCTTTGTCGATTGGGTTCAGCTGATTGCTCTGAATGGCTTTCGTTGTTCTAAGGCACACAGCATTTGGGATGTTCTCCATTGCTCTACAATGTATCAGTCGATTTTTTGGAAACATTTTACAAAAAATTTTGTTTGGGACTTTTTGTAAAAATGCTCAAAAAAAGGACGGGAAACCGGCCTACAACTTTCTACAACTTTTTTACAACTTTTGCCCCGAACCAGACGGCACAGGAGGACACACTATGGAATCCAAAAAGTTAGAAAAACCTCGTGAAAACGGCACTTTTTCGACCGTACAAGGCGTGATGAAACCGGATGAAGAGGGTAGAAGGGTGTTCCCTGCGACGCGTTTCCACCACGGCTGTATCTGAAGAGACGCCCTTGGTGATTACGCCGGAGGAAACGGCGCCGTTTCTGGAAATTCCCGGCATTACGGGCTGCCTGGGGCTGACCGAGCTGGACGGCACCATCACGGGGGACACGGTGGAAACGCAGGCTGCATCGGTGTATGTGGTGGATGCCGGCCAGTGGATGGAGCGGGGCGGCTTGCCCGCCTTTGACGAAGTGGACCTGGAGGCCTACCGCCGCGGCGAAACGGCGGTGCTGCTGGTCCTGTCCCAGCCGGACGGCACCGTGACCGTCACCACCTATGAAGAAGAGACGGGTGAGGACGGTGAGACGATCTATACTGCGGTGAATACCGCGGCGGAGGTGACAGCGGCGGCGGGAGATACCATCGCTCTCTCTGTAGAAGCCATTGTGCGGGAAGAGAACGAGTCGGAGGCATCCTATCACCGTGAAGCGCTCTCCCTGCCCCTGGAAGTGGGGACGGTGGCGCGGCTGCAGATTGACGCCCAGGACAACCAGAATTTCGGCCTGCGCGTCGGGGACGAGTGCCTCTACACGGTACTGGTCTCGCCGGGGTATGTTCAGCGGGCCCTGGACACGCTGCCGGAAGGCAGCCAGATGGGACGGTATCGAACAGACGATCCCTTTGGCTACCAACAGGTTTTGCTCTTTACCGATCTCACCGCGGAGTACCTCTCCACCGACAACGCCGTGAGTCAGCTGGCGTCCAACCACCATTTTAGCGTGGGCAACATTCGGATGATCAACGTCCCCGTTGTGCAAACCAACCTCCAGACCATGCTGACCCTGGCGGCCAGCGGCCTTTGCATTGGGCTGATCACCGCGCTGCTCCTGCTCAGCACCCTGGAGCTGGAGGCCCAGCGGGAGCGGCGGCGCTATGGCATCCTCCGGGCGCTGGGGATGTCCCGGCGGCAGCAGAACCTGGCCCTGGCCCGGCAGGCGGCGCTCCAGGCCATGACGGCCATCGTCGCGGGCTGCGGCATTTATGTGGCCATCAGCGTGCGCGATACGATCTTGAATTATCAGAAGACGGGCAGCCTGCTCCCGCCGCTGGCGGAGGTGATTGCGTATCACCTGGGCCAGCTGCGCTATACCTGGTTTGTGCCGCTGCTGCTCCTGGGAGAATTTCTCCTGGTGGTCGGCCTGTACCTTGCGGCCAAAGGCGGCCTCTATAAGCTCAATTTGATGGAAATGCTCTCGCAGGAGCGGTGAGGTGAGACACGGGAGTGTTCTTCCGGGACAAGATATCCCTAAGACCTCTGCGCCCCATGCTTCGAACGCCTGGGCGGTTCTTTGCTGCTGCAAAGAACCGCCCAGGATCTTGTGATGGCTGTTGACAACGGAGAAGGCCCATACTATAATCTTACCGGATTGACGGGGTGCGAATTTCTGCCCCCAAAACGAGAAAATCGAGGGAAAGTTTCATGTATCTGCTGCTGCTTGCCGTCATTTATTTGATCTTCATCAGCCTGGGCCTGCCCGACTCTCTGCTGGGCGCGGGCTGGCCCGCCATGCGGCTGGAGTTTGGAATGCCGGTCTCCGCCGCGGGCGTCATCACCATGATTATCGCCGGCTGCACCATCCTCTCCAGCCTGATGTCGGAGCGGCTGACCAAGCGCTTCACCACCCGCTGGGTGACGATTGCCAGCGTGTTTCTGACGGCGGCGGCCATGTTCGGCTTCTCCACCGCGACGGCCTACTGGATGCTCTGCCTCTGGGCCATCCCCTATGGCCTGGGGGCCGGGGCCATCGATTCGGCCATCAACAACTATGTGGCCCTCCATTATAATGGCCGGTATATGAGCTGGCTGCACTGCTTCTGGGGCGTGGGCACCATCATCAGCCCCTATATCATGAGCCTCGCGCTGACCTATTCCACCTGGAACGCCGGCTACCGGACGGTGTCCTTCCTCCAGCTGGGCATTTTCCTGGTGCTGCTTCTCACCCTGCCGCTGTGGAAGGTGAACCAGAAGGCCGATGCGCCGGAGGAGAAGGGGCCGGTGCTGGGCATCGTCGGGGCCGTGAAGATCAAGGGCGCGCCAAATCTGTTCCTGGGGTTTTTCGGCTACTGCGCCGCGGAGGCCACGGCCATGTTATGGGCCAGCAGCTACCTGGTGGGTACCCGGGGCATCTCCGAGGAGACCGCTGCCGCCTTCGCCTCCCTCTTCTTCCTGGGCATCACGGCGGGGCGCTTTGCCGCCGGCTTTGTCTCCGACACCCTGGGTGACCACAAGATGATCCGACTGGGCGCTTCGGTGGCGGCGGTGGGCATCGTCCTGATGCTCCTGCCGCTGAAAACCGACCTTCTGGTGCTGGCGGGCCTGGTGGTATTCGGCCTGGGCTGTGCGCCGGTCTATCCCAGCATCATCCACGCCACCCCGGCCAACTTCGGCGCCGACAAGTCCCAGGCCATCATCGGCATGCAGATGGCCAGCGCCTATGTGGGCTCCACCTTTATGCCGCCGCTGTTTGGCTGGCTTTCCGGCCTGGTGGGCCTGCAGTGGATGCCGGTGTACCTGGCATTCTTCACCGGCCTGATGATCGTGATGCTGGAGATCACCTGGAAAAAAGTCGCCAAGGCCAACCACGCGGGCTGACCTTGGCGGATGAGGCGGCTGTTACGCCTCGTCGGTGGGATAGCGGATGCCACAGCGGAGGCGGATGTCTTCGATGAGGTCGGAGATCTGCTCCGTCTCCCGGTGGGTAAAGAGGGGGCACTCCAGCAGGCCCTCCCGCAGGCACTGGTTGACCTGGGCGATCTCATACTGGAAGCCGGTGGCGGGGTAGGGCAGCGTAAACTCCTCCCGGGCGCCGTCGTTTCCGTAGCGGGTGACGGTGGTGGGGCGCCAGAACTCCGGGCCGATGACGATGCGGCCCGTCTCGCCGACGATCTCGGCCTCGGTGCCGGAGAGCTGGTCGAAGGCGCCGCTTAAAAGCGCCGCTCTGCCGTCGCTGTATTCCAGCAGCATATGGCAGCTCAAATCCACCTGGCCGTTGGTGCGCACTGTGGCGTGAACCTGCTGCGGCCCCTCGGGGAAGACCAGATATGCCATGGCCAGGGGATAGATGCCTACGTCCCGCAGGGCGCCGCCGGCGGCGGCACTTTCAAAGCGCCAGGCGTTTTCCTCCTCCAGCAGGAAGGAGAAGGAGGCCCGCAGCGAGAGGGGGCGGCCGATCTTTCCTTGGGCCAGCCAGGACTTGGCCGTCTGCACCGCGGGGAAGCAGCGGGTCCACATCCCCTCCATGAGAAACACTTGCTTTTCCCGGGCCTTTTCCAGAACCTGGTCCAGCTGGCGGCGGTTGTCCACCATGGGCTTTTCGCTCAGCACGGCCACGCGATGCTCCAGCGCCTCCAGGATATAGGGGAAATGGCGGTGGTTGGGCAGACCCAGATAGACCACGTCCACCTGGCCGCTCTCCAGCAGCTGGGTGTAATCGGTGTAGACCTGGTCGCAGCCGAACTGGGCGGCAAAGGCCCGGCCCGAGGCCTCGCTGCGGGAGACCACGGCGGACAGGACGGCGTCCGGCGCCTCGCGCATCCCCTCAGCAAACTGTCGGGCGATGTTGCCCGTTCCCACGATGGCCCAACGAATCTGATTCATAGAAACCCTCCTTACGCAATACGCTGCGTTCATTTGACATATTGATTATCTACCACCGCCGGGCGGATGTCAACTGCCCGACGGCCCGCCGGAGAGGAAGTGCCCCATGCACCCGGACGAACTGCTGTTTTTCGACAAGATGCCCGCCATGCTGCCGGTCTATGCGCGTCTGCGTGAGCAGCTGGAGGCGGCCTACCCGGACCTGGGGATTCGGGTGGGGAAGAGCCAGATCTCTTTTCGCAACCGCTATGGCTTCGCGGCGGCGTCGCTGCCCTGGCGGCGTGTCAAGGGCTGGCCGGCGGAGTACCTGCTGGTGACCTTCGGCCTTGCCCGGCGGCTGGACGATCCGCGCATCGCCCAGGCGGTGGAGCCGTACCCCAACCGCTGGACCCACCACGTCCTGGTGCAGACGCCCGAGGAGGTGGACGAGACCTTGCTCCGGTGGATCGACGAGGCTTACTGGTTCGCCCAGTCCAAGTGAGCCGCTCACGAACAACAAAATGCCCGGATCGCGCATAATTGCCGCGGTCCGGGCATTTTCTGCCCGATTACAGTACGATCTCCACCTGGCTGCCGCCGTCGCGGGTCTTGGTGACGACCACCTGCTTGTCGATCTGGGTTTTCAGCTCCGCCACATGGGAGATGATGCCCACCAGCCGGTTTCCCTCGGCCAGGTCTTGGAGGGCGCGGACGGCCTGCTGGAGCGAGACCTCGTCCAGGGAGCCAAAGCCTTCGTCCACGAACATGGTGTCTAGCCGGATTCCGCCGGCGGCGGATTGAATCTCGTCGGAGAGGCCCAGGGCCAGGGAGAGGGAGGCCTTGAAGGCCTCGCCGCCGGAGAGAGATTTGACGCTTCTGGCCTTGCCGCTGTAGTGGTCCATTACGTCCAGCTCCAGGCCGCTTTGGCTGCGGTTGTTTTCCGCCGCACTGCGGCGCAGCAGCTCGTACTGCCCGCCGGACATCACCAATAGCCGCAGATTGGCACGGCGGAGGATGCGGTCAAAGAAGGTGGCCTGGACATATGTCTCCAAGGAGACCTTTTCCTTGCCGGGGAGATTGCCGTTGACGGTCAGGGAAAGGGCGCGCATCCAGCTGAATTGCTGCTCCAGCTGCGCCAGGGCGTCGGACTGCTGGCGGACGCCTTCCAGCGCGGCGCCGTTGGCGGCCAGCCGGGTGTGCAAGGCCTGTTGGGCGTCGGCGGCAGCCTTCCGCTGGGCCAGCAGGTCGCGCCGCTGGGCCTCCAGGGCGTCCTGCTCCGCTGGGTCGAAAGCCTCCGTGAGCCGGGTCAGCTCCCCGATGGCGGCGTCACAGGCGGCCAGGGCCTGGGCGGCGCTGTCGCGGCGGGCCTGGGCCTGCTGCGAGGCATCGGTCAGCCGCGCCCGGGCGGTCAGTAAATCCTGCCGCTGGGCCTCGGCTGCCATGGCGTCGGGATGGCGCAGGCCCTGCTGGAGCGAGGCGATCTCGCCCCGGAGCGCGGCGGCGCGGACCTCCGCTTGGGCCAAGGCGTCCCGGGCCTCCGATTCCTGGCGTTCCAGCTCCGGCAACACCTGTTCTGCCTGGGCGATTTGCGTGCGCAGCGCGTCCTGCCGGGCGAGGCGCTGCTCCGCCTCCGAAAGGGCGGCTTTGGCGCGATGCAGCGTTTCGGCGGCGTCTTCCAGCGCCGCGCCGGTCTCGGCGTCGGCCGCTTCCCAGTCGCAGCCGGGCAGCAGGGCCGCCAGCTGCCGGGTGATGGCGGTGCGGAGCTGTTGACTCTGCCCCAGCAGGGCCTGGGCTTCCAGAGCAGCCTGGGAGCAGGCCTGCTCCCATTGTTTCCGCTGGGCGGTCAGCTCTTTGCAGCGCTCCTCCCGCCTCTTAATCTGCTGTTCCAGCGCGATCCGGGCCTGGAGCCGGGCGGCCAACGCCGCTTCCTCCTGTTCCAGCGCCGCCTGTGCCGCGGCTGCCTCGTCCCGGCAGCTTTGCAGCTGCGCCGCTGCCTCGTCCAGCCGGGGCGTGTCGCTCAGGGCCTCCAGCTGGGCCAGGAGCTGCCGCTCCCGCTCCGCCAGGGCCGATTTCCAGCTCCCGGCCTGGAGGCTCTGGGCTGCAGCGGTCTGCTGCGCCGCATCGGCTTCGGCCTTGGCTTCCTTCAGTGCCGCCTCAGTGGGCGCCTGCCGGGACACCTGGGCCGGAGCGGGGTGGTGGAGGGCGCCGCATACCGGGCAGGGCTGCCCGTCTGTCAGCGTCTGGGCCAGAATCCCCGCCTGCTCGTCCAGAAAGGCCTGGTTGAGCTGCCGGTACCGGCTGCCCAACGCGTCGGCCTGGCGCTGGGCCTCGGTGTAGACTTGTTGGGCCTGCTCCAGCGTTGCCTGGGCCTCGTCCCGGCGGCGCAGCAGGTCTTCTCCGGCGGCGATGGCCTTGTGTCGGGCCGCCAGGGCGTCCCGGCGGCGCAGCAGCGCCGCCTGCTCTGCCTCCAGCGCGGCTTCGGCAGTTCGGGCCAGGTTGTCCGCCTGCAACGCTTCCGTCTCTTGGGCCAGGGCGTCATCCACTTCCCGGCAGCGCTGGGCCGCTTGCGCCTGGGCTGCCTGGGCCGTTTGCAGCTGCGCGGCCCCATGCCGCGCCTGGTCGAGGTCGCCGGCCAAGGCTTCCAGCGCGGCTTGCCGCGCCTGGATCTCGCGGATCTCTCCCAATAGCTGCTGTTGCGTTGCCTCCGCAGGCAGCAGCTGCTGGGCTTCCGCCTGCCACTGGGTCAGCTGCCGGGCCTGGTCGTCCCGGCGCTGGGCGGCCTGGGCACCGCGGGCTTTCAGCGCCGCCGCCTCCTGGGTCAGCGCCGCTAGTGCTTCCAGCTTGTCGGTCAGGGTTTGGTATTGGGGCATCGCCGCTTCCAGCGCGGCGATTTCGCCGGTCAGCGCTTCCACTTGCGGCGCCTGGGCCTGGGCTTTCTCCCAGGCGCTTTGGGCTTCCGCCAGAGCCGCCTGGAGGGCAGGGCGCTGCTGCCGGGCAGCCTGGAGCTTCGAAAGGGTGCGGGCCGTCTCCTGGGCCCGGCCCAGTCGGGCGGCGATTTCCTCCAGCGCCGCGTCCACCTGGACCATTTGGGCCTTCACCGCCGTTTCGGCCTCGGTGTCCTGGTGGAGGAGCGCCTCCAGCAGCGGTACCACCTCCGAAATCGGCAGCTGTCCGGCCTGGGCCTGCTCCAGTGCCGCTGCCTGGGGATGCTCCGCAGGGCAGACAGCGCCATGGAGGTACTGCGTCAGGCTGCTCCGGGCGGCCTCGCAGGCGCGTTGGAGCTGGGCGGTCTCCTGCTTGAGCCGCTCCTGGAAGGCCATGTAAAACCGGGTGTGGAAAATTTCCCGGAAGATCTCCTGCCGGCTCTTGGTGTCGGCCAGCAGCAGCTTCAAAAAGTCGCCCTGGGCGATCATGGCGATTTGGGAGAACTGATTCCGGTCCAGGCCGATGATGCGGATGATCTCGCTGTTGACCTCCCGCACCTTTGTCACCACCCGGCCGTCGGGCAGCGTGAGCGTGGCGTCGGCCTTCTGCTGCACCAGGCTGTCGCCCCGCTTGGAGGGACGCAGATAGTCCGGGCTGCGGCGGACGCGGTAAACTTGGCCGCCGTAGGCAAATTCCAGCTCCACCAGAGTGGGGGTCTCCGGCTGGGCGTACTGGGAGCGGAGCATGGAGGCGTCGCGGTTGGTGCCGCTGGGCTCACCGTAGAGGGCGTAGGTGATGGCATCGAAGAGGGAGGTCTTGCCCGCGCCGGTGTCGCCGGTGATGAGATAGAGCCCCCGGTCTCCCAACCGGCTCAGCTCCAGCTCCACGCGCCCGGCGTAGGGGCCGAAGGCCGACATGGTGAGTTTCAGTGGCCGCATCGCTCCGCCTCCTCCAAGGTCTCCAGCAGCGCCTGGGCGTAGACGCGCTGGGCGTCGTCCATGGCCGCGCCGTTCTGGGCAGCGTAGAAGGCCTCCAGCAGCTCCAGCGGGGACTGCTGCTCGTCGGCCTCCCAGTCTTCGCCCAGACCGGCGGCCTGGGTGCGGCGGTTGTCGTAGGTGAGCTTCATCAAATAGGGATAGATCACCTGGAGCTTCCGCACGGCGTCGGGGATGTCCTCTTCGTCGGTCAGGGTGATGTGGACGTAGCTCTCGGGATAGGCGGTGCCCTGGTAAAAGCCGCGGTACGTCAGGGCTTCGTAGCTGCCCCGCAGCTCCACCATGTCCCGCAGGGGGCGGAGGGGGAGGGCGCTGACGGACACCTGCCCCTTGGGCCCCAGCTCCACCACTGTCAGGGATTTTTCCTGCCGCGCCTCAGAGAAGGAGTATTTAAGGGGGGAGCCACAGTAGCGCAGGCTCTCTCGCCCCACGGCCTGGGGGCTGTGGAGGTGGCCCAGGGCCACATAGTCAAAGGCGTCGAAGAGGGTGCCGTCCACCTGATCGGTGCCGCCCACGGAGAGGTCCTCGCCGTCGCAGGGGGCCGCGCCGGTGACGAACTGGTGGGTCATGAGGATATTCCGCTGGGTGGGGTCCACCTCCATGGCGGAAAGCACGGCGGCGAGGGCGTCGTTGTAGGAGTTGATCTCCAGGTCAGGGAAGCAGCGCCGAACATGGGCGGGCTTTACAAAGGGCAGGAGATAGAGCTGCACCGGCCCGAAGGCGTCCTGCCGGGTCAGGGGCGTCACCGCGCCGCTGTAGACCGGCGAGACGAACACGCCGCTGCGCTCCATCAGCCGCCCGCCGAAGGCCAGGCGCTCCGGGGAATCGTGGTTGCCGCTGATGAGGAAGACCTCGCAGAGCCGGGAAAGCCGCACCAGGAAGTCGTCCAGCAGCGCCACGGCCTCGGCAGAGGGGACGGCTTTGTCGTAGAGGTCGCCAGCCAGCAGCGCGCCGTCGGGCCGCACCTGGGCCACCAGCGCGAGAATTTGTTCCAATATATATTGCTGATCCTCCACCATGGAAAAGCCGTTGACCCGCTTTCCCAGGTGGAGGTCGGAGAGGTGGACAAATTTCATGGAAGAAACTCCTTATAGAAAATCCTGAATGAGCCCGATGACCAGACCCAGCAGACCGCAGAGGCTCATCACTGCGATGGGGTTCCACTTGAACTTCCGCAGCACGAAGAAGGCGCCCAGGAACAGCGCCGCACCGGACAGAGAGAGGCTGGCCCAGGCCGGGCTGGCGCCGCCGAAGAGGACCGTGAGGAGGATGGTCAGGCCGGCACCGGCGATCAGGGCCACCACCGCCGGGCGGAGGCTGCCGAGGATGCGCTGCATGGTGTCCAGCTTCTGGTAGCGCAGGTACAGTTTGGCCAGCAGCGACACCAAAAAGAGCGCCGGGGTGATGGAGCCCAGGGTGGCGATGATGGCGCCGGGGAGACCTGCCACCCGGATGCCCACGAAGGTGGCGGCGTTGATGGCGATGGGGCCGGGGGTCATCTCGGCGATGGTGGTGAGGTCGATGAACTCGGCG
The DNA here is from genome assembly GCA_018712245.1 of Candidatus Avoscillospira avicola. GTDB lineage: Bacteria > Bacillota > Clostridia > Oscillospirales > Oscillospiraceae > Avoscillospira > Avoscillospira avicola. The sequence goes on from DVHE01000075.1 coordinate 10,965, forward strand.
GTGGTGAGCCAGCTGTGGGTCGTCACCACCTGGGATTGAATCAGCGGGATGGCCGCGTAGCCGCCGCCGACGCTGAAGAGTCCCACCTGCAAAAAGCTCAGGAACAGCTGGAGGTAAATCACGCTGATGCCCCCTTTCTGCGGGCCAGCAGGGCCCGAATCACGCCGATCAGGGCCGCCGCCAGGATAATGACAATGACGTTGACCTTGAAAAAGAAGGAAGCGACGAAGGCCACCACCATCAGGCAGATGTCCAGCACAGCGCCGCCCTTGATGACAGTTTGACCCAGGTTGCACACCACGTCAAAGATGACAGCGGCGACGCCGGCCTGCATCCCGCCCAGCACCAGCGCCACATAGCGGTTGGCGGCGAAGAGCTGATAAAAGACGGAGATCACCGAGAGGATGACCATGGGCGGCAGAATGGTGCCCACTACGGCGCAGACCATGCCCCAGAAGCCGGCAACCCGCCAGCCCACCAGGATGGCCGCATTGACGGCGATGGCCCCGGGGGAGGACTGGGCGATGGCGGTCATGTCCAGCATTTCCGCCTCCGTGAGCCAGCCGAAGCCGTCGACAAATTTCTTTTTCATCAGCGTGACGATGACGAAGCCGCCGCCGAAGGTAAAGGCGCTGATGTAGAGCATGGAGTAAAAGAGCTGCCAGAGCTGCCGGCCCTTGCCGGTCTGGGTCTGGTGCTTTGCCATGGCGATCCCTCCTTGCCGCAGGCTGTATCCCTGCACAATGTGAGAATATTATACCGCCGGGGACATCCCGCCGCAAGCCGGAAAAAGCGGGCTGCCGAGGAGCAGCCCGCCGAAGGATTATGGGAGATACGCCTCGTAAACGGCGCGGGGGATGGTGAAGCTGGGGCAGCCGTAAGCGCCCGGCGCCACCTGGTATTTGTCGAAGGCGATGACCAGGTCGCCGTTTTCGTCGAAATAGAAGTTCTGGTCCGGGTCGATGGTGCTGAAATTCCACTCCTCGATCTTCGCGTCCACCCAATAACCGCCGGTGCCGGCCTCGTTTTCCGCCACCATCTGCCGCAGAATCTCGGCGCTGATGGCGTCCACATAGGCGTCGTCGGCGAACAGGTCCGAAAGGGTGACGATCTCACCGGTGGACTTGTCAATGTGGTAATAGCGGTAATAGGTGTTGCTGCTGCCGCTTCCTTGCCAGATTTCCAGACGGAGGGTGAACCACTGATCCGTGTTGGTAATGATCTCGTGGCGCACCTCCAGAGCAGTGTGCCCCTGGTCGCCCAAGGCGGCGGCGTCCGCTTCGAATTGGGTGATGAGCGTCTCGGTCAGGACTTCCACGTCCTGGTTGATGGCGTTGACCGATTCCTGCATCACGGCGCTGTCGCTGCCGGTCTCCACTTGGGGAATTTCCACCATGGCGTGGTGGTTGTCGTCCTGGTGGGTGTAGGTGCGGAATGTCACCAGCTCCACCAGCTCTCCCAGCACAGGCACGGCGGACAGCGAGTCGGCGGCCTGGGCGCTGAGATTGGGCAGGGCGATCAGCAGCGCCAGACAGGCGGCCAGAGCCGTGCCGAAGTATTTGAAGATCACCCGCCCTTTTTTGCGCCGCTGGGGCAGGTTTTCCAGGGCCTCTTCCATGCAGGCCTCTGCCCAGTCCGGGAGCGGAAAGTCCTCTTCCTGGGCCATGCGCTTGAGCTTGTCATCAAATCGTTCCATGGTACCTCCTACTCTGCCAGCAAGGTCTTGAGCCGCTGGCGGGCGCGAAACAATCTTGTTTTGACCGTGGCCTCGGGCACGCCGGTGATCCGGCTGATTTCCCGCACGTCCAAATCCTCGTAGTAAAATAAGACCACCACTGCCCGGTAGTCCGCCGGGAGCTGCTGCACCGCCATCCATAGCCCCAGCCGGTCTCCGGTGGTGTCGGAGACGGCTGGCTCGATTTCCTCCAGCGGCACGGTGCGGCCTCGCCGCCGGAGGATGTCGTAGGCCGCGTTGGATGCGATTTTTAAGAGCCAGGGGCGGAATTTTTCGGCCTCTTTGAGGGTGTGGAGCTTTTCATAGGCACAGCACAGGGCCTCCTGCATGGCATCTTCCGCGTCGCTGCGGTTGGAAAGCAGGCTGACTGTCACCCGGTAGAGGCTTTTTTCGCACAGACGTACCTGCTCGCTGAACCATTCCTTGGTGTATTCCGGTTTGATGGGTCTCCCTCCTCACTGCATGGATTCATAGAGCCACTGGCTCCAGGTGGCATAGGCGCTGGCGTAGACGTGGGTGCCGTCGCCGGTGAGGTCGGCGTTGAGGGCGCCGGATGCGTCGTCAAACAGGGGATTGACGTCCAGATAGATCACCTGCTGCCCGTCGGCCAGCGCTTCGATCTGCTGGTTGAGCTGGTTGAGCCGGGGATTATTGTAGATGCTGTCGCTCTGGGAACGGCTGGCGGACACGTGGAGATTGGCGCCCAGGTAGAGCGTGGCATCCGGCTGGAGCTCCCGAATGTATTCCACCACCTGGCCGTACTGCTGGACGATGGCGTTCATATCATACCCCAGCTCGTTGATGCCCAGCATCAGATGAATGCGGTCAAAGGATTTCTCCGTGAGCAGCTCTTCCAGGGTCAGCTTCCCGAGGCCGGGGACGGAGACGGTTTTATCCTGCACCGTGAAGACCGACATGCCCACATCCGAGAAGAAGGTGGCGCCGGTCATCCCGCCGTACTCCTGAAGCCCGACGGTACGGGAGTCGCCGATGAAGAGTGTGGTGGAGAACAGTTCCTCCGCGGTCAGCGGTTCGGTCTCCGGCGGTGCCTGGGCCGCATCATCTTCCGGGTCCGGTTCTTCGGTGAGGTCCGGCGCCGCAGGCGTATCGGGCACGGAGGGGTCTTCGGGCGTTTCCGGCAGCACCGGCGTTTCCGGCGCCGTTTCGGTTTCCGGCGGCAGGGTGTCTTCCACGGTCACGTCCGGCGTTGTGCGGGGGCGGGACGCGCCCAGAGCCACCGGCATGGTCGTGAGCAGCGTCACCAGCATCAGACAGGGAAACAGCAAGTGGCGTTTGAGTTTGTTTCTGCGCTTCATGTTTATCACCTAGAATTGAAAATAGAGGAAGGGATCGCTGAGTCCCCGATAAATACAGTAGAACGAGAAGAGAAACGCGGCTACCAGGAGCAAGGCCATCCAGGGCCGCCCGGCGTAGCGCTGGTAGACCCGCCGAGGAATCGGCGTGGAGAAGAGGGCGGCCAGCAGGAGCAGCAGACCGTATTGCCCTAAGTATTTCCATGTATCCTGGGCGAAGGGCCCCCAGAAGTCACCGCCCACGGCGAACAGGCGGCAGAGATACGTGTGCAGGCTGGAGAGGTCCGAAAGGCCGAACACCAGCCAGGTGAGGGGAATGGCCAGGAGCATATAGAGCCGCCCCAGGAAGGGCACCGCCTCCAGCGGACGCCGGAGCCCCAGCTTTTCCAGGGCCAGCAGAACGAACAGCACCAGACCCCAGAGGAGGAAATTCCAGTTGGCGCCGTGCCACAGGCCGGTGGTCAGCCAGACGATGAGCAAATTGCGGAGAGTTTTCCCCATCCCGCACCGGCTGCCGCCCAGGGGGATGTAGAGGTAATCCCGGAACCACTGGCTCAGACTCATGTGCCACCGCCGCCAGAACTCCGTCATGGAGTGGGCGGTGTAGGGATAGGAGAAGTTGCGGGGCAGCTCGAGGCCCATCATCCAGCCCAGTCCCACCGCCATTCGGGAATAGCCGTAAAAGTCCAGATACAACTGAAAGCTGTAGGCAGCCAGGGCCATCCAGGCCAGGGGCGTGGAGAGGCTCTCGTAGCCGATGGAGGCCGCGTCCTGCCAGAGCTTGCCCACCCGATCGGCCAGCAGCACCTTGAGGCCCAGGCCGATGCAGAACTCCCGGAGGCCCCGGTCCACGTTGGCCAGGGACACCTGGGGGGTTGAAAGCTGCGTCGCCATGGCGTCGTGGCGCAAAATCGGGCCGGAGGCGGCGTGAGGAAAGAGCAGGAAGAAGGCGCCGCAGCGCACCAGGGAGGTCTCCTGCAGCTGGCCGCGGTAGGCGTCGATCAGGTAGGCCGCCCCCTGGAAGACAAAGAAGCTCAGCCCCAGGGGCATGGCCGGGGCGACCAAAGTGGCGGGGAGCCCCAGCGCCGACAAAAGCGCGTTGACGAAGAAGGCGAAATATTTGTAGAGAAACAGCAGGCCGAAGTCTACGAACAGTCCCAGGGCCAGCAGGCCCCATCGCCCTGCCACAAACCAGCCCAGCCCGAAGTGCATCAGTACCAGGAAGAGCAGCAGGAAAAACTGCCACGGGGCTTCCCGGCAGCTCCAGCCGTAAAAGACCAGGCTGCCCAGGAGAATCCAGACCATGCGGCCCCGCTGGGGGATGAGATAGTAGAGAAGGAAGAACAGGGGCATAAACCCGAATAAAAATGGAATGCTGCTGAAACTCATAAACCCCCTGCGCCTTTCTCATCTCATTTGTCGTTCACAGGTAAGACGGGCCGATTGGGGGGAAGGTTTCAGCAGCAATAAAAACTTTTTCTTATTTTGGTTATCCCTGGATTTCCACCGGGACACCGTTGACCTCCACGCCCTCCTCGGCGCGGATGAGGATGTACTTGGCGCCGCCCAGCACCCGGGTCTCCACCAGGTCCCGCTTGTCCGGGGCCACGTGGATCTTGACGTCGGGGGTCTGTACCTCGAAGCGGCGGGGGTCCATCAGGTTGGCGGGGCTCACGTCGGTGTGGGCGCCAAAGGCCTCGTCAAAGCCGGCGTCAAAGGCGGCCACCTGGGATTCCGAGAGGCCGCTGGATTTGAGAACGTGGTTGACCTCCGGCTTGGAGATGACCAGTGTCTCCTTTTCGCCGCTCTGCTTGTGTTCTTCGATCATGTCGCTCAGCTGGGCGTGGACGGATTTGACCACCTCCAGGCTGCAATCCTTTTCGAGACTGCTGCCCAGGATGGACTGGAAGGTCTCCCGCTGCTCGGCGGCGGCCATGGGCGGCTCCGCGTTGAAAACGGCCCGGATGAAGTCCTCGTGGTTGTCGGCGATGCTGCGGCTGTAGAGCAGGGCGCCGTAGAGGTTGGTGGCGCGGCTGTCAAAAGCGGGGTAGAGGAAGCCCAGCTCCGGCGCACCCACCACCCAGTCGGTCTTGCTGTTGTGGAACTCTCCCTCCTTCACCTGGAAGCTGAGGTTGGACTTGGTCAGCTTCACCGGGCAGACGCAGGAGATCAAGTAGCGGTATACCTCCTCCGAGTCACCGCCCAGGCCGTCCCGGCCCCGGTGGGGCACATCGTAGGCGTCGCAGCAGAGCAGGATGAGATAGTTGGTCTCCATGGTGACGGTGGGGATCACCTGGTCGAAGAAGGCCTGGGCGGCCTCCGTGTCCTCCAGCTGGCTGTCGCGCAGCTTGGAAAGCAGCGCCAGCGAAGGGCCCTGGGCCACCTCCTGGGTGGGGATGGAGAGGTCCAGCAGGTTTTTCCCCAGGCCGCCCGAAAGCGTGCGCTTCAAAATGCCCAGGAGCTTTTCCTTTTCGTCGTCCAGCATCATGCCCACCGACTGAGTGAAGCGGGAGAGAATCTCGCCGGTGTCACTGACATAGACGCCGGTCACCTTGGTAATATTGCTGTAATCCGGGCGGAATCGCCGCCGGATCTCGGAAACTTCTTTTTGGTTCATATGTTTCTCCTCAAACCGGCCTGGGCCGGGAAATGTCGGCCCCGAGGGGCTAAAAGGTATTATACCACAGGGTGGCCGCGGCGTCCAAGGAGAATTTTCCTTTCCTTTTACCGCCAATGTGATATAATGAGACAAAGAAAACAACAAAGGAGAGATTTCCATGCTGCTTGAAAAACGGCCCTTCGGCGCCACGGCGGACGGGACGCCCGTCACAGCCTACACCCTGACCTCTCCCTCCGGCTGCAAGGCCGAGGTGCTGGACTACGGCGTCACCATCCGCGCCATCCTGGTGCCGGACCGCACCGGGAAGCTGGTGGACGTGGCTCTGGGCTACGACACCCTGCAGGAGTACGCCGACCACGACGGCTCTATGGGCGCCACCGTGGGACGCTTTGCCAACCGCATCGCCAAGGGACAGTTCACCCTGGGAGGCGTGGACTACCAGCTGGCGGTCAATAACGGCCCCAACCACCTCCACGGCGGCCTTTTGGGCTTTGAGCGGCAGGTCTGGCGGGTGGAGGAGACCGAGACGGCGCTGCGCTTCACCCTGGTCTCGCCCGACGGGCAGGACGGTTACCCCGGCACCATGACCACCACCGTGGAAGTCTCCTGGCAGGGCGACGCGACGCTGGAACTCAAATACCGCGCCACTACCGACCGCGACACCATTTTGAATCTCACCAACCACACCTACTTCAACCTCAACGGCCAGGGCGATATCCTGGGCCACCAGCTGACGCTCTCGGCGGACCGCTACACCGAGGGCGACAGCGACTGCCTGCCCACCGGACGGCTCTTGCCGGTGGCCGACACAGCCATGGACTTCCGCGCCGAGCGGGCCCTGGGCGACGCCATCCACAGCGAGGAGGACTGCGTCCGGCTCTACGGCGGCTATGATTCCAACTTTGTCCTTTCCGGTACCCCGGCAGCGGTCCTCCGCGCCCCGGAGAGCGGCATCTCCATGACCGTTACCACCGACCAGCCCGGTGTCCAGGTCTACACCTCCAACAGCCTCACGCCCCGCGCCGGCAAGGGCGGCGCGGCCTACGGCCTCCACAGCGGCGTCTGCCTGGAGACCCAGCACTTCCCCGACGCCATCCACCACCCCGAGTGGCCCAGCTGCGTCCTCCGCGCCGGCGAGGTGTTCGAGAGCTTCACCCGCTTTGCCTTCTCCGCCAAGTAAGAAGTACATCCCCGTACTACAAGCCCGCCGCAGAGCCGAAGCGCTCCGCGGCGGGCTTTTGGCTCAGGCGACTGCGGCAATCCGTAGGGGCCGATGGTCTGCTCTACCAGAGCGCCTCGTCGAACGCACCGGGGCACGATATAATCGTAGGGGCGCGCATCGCGCGTCCGCTTGCCCGCGCTGCCAGAGCGCCTTCGCTGAACGCACCAAGCCAAAGCCTCCCCTAACGCCCGGAGGGCTTTAGGGGAGGTGGCAGGCCGCAGGCCTGACGGAGGGGTGACGTAGGGGCGGCTATCAGCCGCCCGTTTGTCAGCGCCATCTGAGCTCCCGCGCCATACGCACCAGGATGCGATTCTGTTGTAGGGGCGGCCTGCATAGCCGCCCGCCCGGCCAGCGCCGTCTGAGCGCCTGCGCCAAACGCGCCAGACCAAAGCCTGCCCTAACGCCCGAAGGGCTTTAGGGCAGGCCCGCAAGGGCAGATTTCATATCCGCCCGTGCCCAGGGTGCGCTCCCAGCAGGCTGCCGCCGAACGCAGCCGGTTCCGGGCGGCCATACAGGCCGCCCCTACGACTGAATCGCACCCCCAGTGCGTTCGGCGAACTGCTCAGACATCGCCAGCCAGCGGACGCGCGATGCGCGCCCCTACGGCGAGGATGGGGGCCTGGTGAGGATGTAGGGGCCGATGCCTTCATCGGCCCGAACCCGCCGGAGGCGGCGCTCCCTTGCGGGCCACATCGGCCCGTCGCCTGCCTACCAGAGCGCCCCGCCCGCTTGGAGCTGCTTCGCAAAAACCCGTTCCCGCCTGCGCGGGAGCGGTTTTTTGCTGCCTTTCAGCGCTGTTTCAGCTTCCGTAGCTATAATCACCTTGGATCAAACTGCAAGGAGGTAAACCATGATTACAGTGGAACATCTCACCAAACGCTATGGGAGCTTCACAGCGGTGGACGATCTCTCCTTTGAGATCGAGGCCGGCCATGTCTACGGCTTCCTGGGTCCCAACGGCGCCGGGAAATCCACCACCATGAACATCATGACCGGCTGCCTTTCAGCCACAGCCGGCCATGTGCAGATCGATGGCTATGACGTGTTTGAGCATCCCAAGGAGGCCAAGCGCTGGATCGGGTATCTGCCGGAGCAGCCGCCCCTCTATCTCAATGAGACGCCGGAGGAATATCTCCATTTTGTGGGGGAGGCCAAGGGCATCAAGGGCACGGCGCTGCGGGAGCAGATCGACTCGGTGGTGGAGCAGACCGGACTGGGGCCGGTGCGCCGCCAGCGCATCGCCACGCTGTCCAAGGGCTACCGCCAGCGCGTGGGCATCGCCCAGGCGCTTTTGGGCAACCCCAAGGTCATCATCCTCGACGAGCCCACCGTGGGCCTCGACCCCATCCAGATCATTGAGATCCGGGAGCTGATTACCCGCCTGGGCGGCAGCCACACGGTCATTCTCAGCTCCCACATTCTCTCGGAGGTCCAGGCGATCTGCGAGAAAATCCTGATTATTTCCCACGGCAAGCTGGTGGCATTTGACACGGCGGACAATCTGGAGCGGCAGCTGCTCTCGCCCAACGAGATCACTCTCACCGCAGAGGCCACCGAGGCGGAGGCAGAGGCCATTCTGGCCGGAGTGCCTCACATCACCCACCGGACCGTGACGGCCGCCGAGAAAGGGCTGACCACCCTGCGGCTGGAGACGGACCTGCCCGACCTCCACGACCTCTCCCGGAAGCTGTTCTTCGCCTTTGCGCGGGAGAAGAAGGCGCTCTTGGAGCTGAATTTGAAGAAAGCAAACCTGGAGGACATCTTTCTGGAGCTGACCGACAAGCAGCCGCAGGCCGAACCTGCCTCCGGGGAACAGGATAAAAAGGAGGCTGAACCGTCGTGACGGCAATTCTGAAACACGAGCTGCGAAGCTATTTCCACTCTCTGACCGCTTATGTCTTCGGCGCGTTTTTGCTGGCCTTTGTGGGCATCGGCGCCATGCTTTATAACCTCCAGATGGCGGTGAGCAACTTTGAATATGTGTTCACGTTCTCCAGCCTGATTTTCGTCGTCATCGTGCCCATTCTCACCATGCGCACCGTGGCGGAGGAGCGCAAGCAAAAGACAGACACGCTGCTCTACTCCCTGCCCATCACCACCGTGCAGGTGATTCTGGGCAAGTACCTGGCGCTGCTGATTCTCTATCTCATCCCCCTGGCGGTGATTGCCATCTACCCGCTGATCTTCGCCCAGTTCGGCGAGGTGTATCTGCTCACCTCCTACGGCTCCATCCTGGGCTTCTTCCTGCTGGGCGCGGCGCTGATCGCCGTGGGTATCTTCCTCTCCAGCCTGACGGAGAACCAGGGCCTGGCCGCGGGCATCGGCATCGCGGTGATTCTGCTCAATTACTACAGCGTCAGCCTCTCGGAGTACGTCTCAGCCACGGCGCTGGGCTCGGTGATCGCGCTGGTGGTGGTATTCTTGCTGCTGGGCCTGCTGATTCGCCACCTGACCCAGAACGGCAACCTGGCCTACTGGGTCAGCTTCGTGCTGATTGCTGCCACCGTGGCCCTTTACATCCTCGACAGCACCGCCTTTGAAGGGCTCCTGCCCAAGATCATGGAGCAGCTCTCCCTCTTTGAGCGCTTCTCGGTGATCGTCTACGGCGTCTTCGACATGACCACCGTGGTCTATGACCTGAGCGTCGCCGCCTTCTTCCTGTTCCTGGCGGTGCAGTCTCTGGAAAAGAGGAGGTACAACTGATGAAAAAGCCGCGCAATTCCCATAAGACGGCGGTGGCGGAGCGAAACCGCATCGCCTTCCAGGGCGGCACCTATTCCCTGGTGATCACCGCGGTGGTGCTGGCCATCCTGGTGGTGGTCAACGTGCTGGCTGCCGCGCTGCCCACGGCCTACACCAAGTTTGACATCAGTGCCACCCAGCTCTACTCCGTTACCAGCAATACCAAGGCAGTCCTCCACGCCCTGGATCAGGACGTGACCATCTACTGGATCGTCCAGGCCGACCAGGAGGACGACATCCTCTCCAACCTTTTGAGCAAGTATGAGAGCTTGTCCGATCACATCAGTGTGGTCAAGCGCAACCCGGATGTCTACCCCGCCTTCGCCGAGCAGTATACCGAAGAGACCGTCACCAACAACAGCCTGGTGGTGGAGTGCGGGGAGAAGAACCGCTACATCGCCTATGACGACATCTACCTGACGGAGTCGCTCTACGGCTATACCACCAGCGCCTCCTTCGACGGAGAGGGCGCCATCACCTCGGCCATCGACTATGTGACCAGTGAAGAGCTGCCGAAGCTCTACCAGCTGGAGGGCCATGGCGAAGGGGAGCTTCCCAGCGGCCTTTCGGACCAGATTGAAAAGGACAACATGGAGCTGAACACCCTGTCGCTTCTGAACATCGATGCCATCCCCGAGGACGCCGCGTGCCTCCTCATTTACGCCCCTAGCAGCGACATCTCCGAGGAGGAGCGGGATATGCTGGCGGAGTACGTCACCGGCGGCGGCAAGCTGATGGTGGTGTCCGGTCCCACGGAAGACGGGACGCTGGAGAACCTCAACAGCCTTCTGGAGACCTACGGCGTCACCGTGGCCGACGGCATCGTGGTGGAACAGGATCGGGAACACTATGCCTTCCAGACCCCTGTGGTGCTGATGCCGGATATCGCCAGCAGTGAAATCACCGATTCGCTGGTGGAGGAGCGTTACTTCCCCATCATCACCATGGCACAGGGCCTCCAGGTGGGGACCAATACCTCCGGCGCCACGGTGACGGAGCTGCTGACCACCTCGGACCAGGCCTTCAGCAAGGCCGACGGCCTGAATATCACCACCTACGACAAGGAGGAGGGCGACACCGACGGCCCCTTCGCCCTGGCGGTGTCCGTGGAAGAGAGCAGCGGCGGCCAACTGGTGTGGTTCTCTTCGTCCACCTTCCTGGATGATGTCTACAATGCCTATTCCTCCGGCGCCAATGTCAACCTGGCCATGAACGCCCTCTCCAACCTCATCGGCGAGACCCAGGCCATGGCCATCCGCAGCAAATCGCTCAATTATAATTACCTCACCATCAGCGACTCCACCTCTTCTCTGCTGAAGGTGCTGATGATCGGCGTCTTCCCCCTGACCTACCTGGCCATCGGCGTGGGCGTGGTACTCTATAGAAGGAGGCGGCAGCATGAAACGGTATAAGCGCATTTTGATTTTGCTGGCAGTGTTGGTGGTGTGCTGCGCCGTCACCTTCGGTGTCAGCCGCTACCAGGAAGAGCAGGAGAAGATTGCCAGCACCGACGAGGTGGTCCTGACCATCGACCCCGAGACGGTCACGGCCCTTTCCTGGGATTATGGCGAGGAGAGCTTTGCCTTCCACCGGGAGGACGGCTGGCTCTATGACGACGACGAGGCCTTCCCGGTGGACGCAGATACCATGGAGGAGCTGCTCTCCACCTTTGAATCCTTCGGTGTTGCCTTTGTCATCGAAGATGTGGAGGACTACGACCAGTACGGCTTGGAGGAGCCCACCTGCACCATCCATATCGACACCGACGACGCCTCTTACGAAATTCTCCTGGGCGCCTTCAGCACCATGGATCAGCAGCGCTACGTCTCCATCGGGGACGGCAAGGTCTACCTGGCAGCCTCCGACCCCATGGAGGTCTATGAGAAAGAGCTGAGCGACCTCATCGACAACGACGAGGTGCCGGTCTTCGACCTGGCTGAGCAGCTGACCTTCTCCGGCGCGGCGGACTACGCGATCTCCTACCAGGAGGAAAACGACGTCTCCTATTCCGACGAGGATGTCTATACCACCACCGTGGACGGAAAAACGATCCCGCTGGATTCCAGCCTGGTGGACAGCTACCTCTCCACGGTGCAGGGGCTGGATTTGACGAATTATGTAAACTACAAGGCGACGGAGGAAGACCTGGAGACCTACGGCCTCGCAGAGCCGGAGCTGCAATTTGGGATGGACTACGTCACCCTGGATGAAAACGGCGACGAGCAGGACGGCAGCTTCCTTCTCTCGGTGAGCCGTGACCCGGAGGAAAAGGCCGCTGAGGAGGCAGAAGCAGAGGCCGAAGCCGAAGCTGAAGCCGCCGAGGAGACCGACGAGGCGGAGACTGACGAGGAAGAGGAGACCTTCACCGCCTACGCCCGGGTGGGAGAGTCGCCCATCGTCTACCAGATCACCGAGGCGGAGTACAACGACCTGATGGCCTGCACCGCGGACGACCTGCGCCACCAGGAGATCTTCCCCTGTGACTTTGACCAAGTGACGGCGCTGGAGATCACCCTGGAGGGCGAGACCTACGCCATCACCTCCGAGGTGACAGAGGACGAGGAGACGGAGGAGGAGGTCAGGACCTACTACTTCCAGGAGGAAACCCTGGAGGTGGAGACCTTGTCCGAGGCGCTGACGGCGCTGACGGCGGACAGCTTCACGGAGGAGTCCGCCGACGGCCAGGAGGAGATCCGCCTGACGCTGTCGCTGTCGAACGACCACTACCCGACCATGGAGCTGGCCTTCTACCGCTATGACGGCGCCAGCTGCCTGGCCGAAGTGGACGGTGCCACGCTGGCCCTGGTGCCCAGAAGCCAGGTGATGGCGCTGGTGGAGGCCGTGCAGGCCTTTGTCCTCAACTAATTAGCGCTTCCCAACAGCCGGACCCATGTTTCCACATGGGTCCGGCTGTTGACATGGGCGGCGATGGCGGGTATCATGGAACAAATGTAAGTGACAGGAGGCAGCGCCATGGAACCCGCTGTGCTTTCCGAACGCTATCAGGTCCGCCGGCTGACGGAGGCGGACGTGGAGGCGATTTACCAGCTCTGCGCCGAAAATCCGCTCTTTTACCAACACTGCCCGCCCTTTGTCACCCGGGAGAGCATCCGGGCCGACAGCCGGGCGCTGCCGCCGGGGAAGACCGCGGCAGACAAGTACTATTTCGGCTACTTTCAAGGGGACAAGCTGGCGGCGGTGCTGGACTTGATTCTGGACTATCCCCGGGCGCAGACGGCCTTTGTGGGCTTTTTTATGCTGGCGCGGCAGCTCCAGGGCCGTGGCGTCGGCTCCGCCATCGTGGCGGGGGCCCTCCAGGCGCTGGCCCGGCAGGGGTATACCCATGTGCGCCTGGGCTATGTGAAGGGAAATCCCCAGAGCGAGGCCTTCTGGCTGAAAAACGGCTTTCGCCCCACCGGCATCGAGACGCGCCCGGCCTCCTACACCGTGGTGGTGCTGGAGCGCCCCACGGCGCAGCCGGAGTAAGTGCATAAAACAGATCGCGCCCCGGTCTCAGAACGAGACCGGGGCGCGTTGCCGTTCAGCCCGCGCCGTGTCAGCAGCCACTGGCGGCAAGTACGGTGGCTGCGTCAAGCTATTTTCCTTGCCACCCCCTTTTGCCGCCGTAGGGGCGCGCATCGCGCGTCCGTTTGGGCGCGTCGTCTGGGCGTTTCTTCCGATCAAACCCGCCTCCGTCGGGGTGGGACGGGAAGGCTTTGGCTTGCATTGAGCGGGAGCGCCCCGGTCTCAAACGAGACCGGGGCGCGTTGTCGTTAAACTGTCATGATTTTTTCTTGGAGAAGGCGTCCTTGACGCGGGACCAGAGGGTGGGCTTTCCCTCCACGGGCACGCTGGCGTCGATGGCGTCCGCCATCAGCTGCTTCTGGCAGTCGATGGGCACCTCGCCGCCGGGAACGTGGCTGTAGCTGCCGTCCGGCTCCAGGATTCTGGCGCGGATATTGTCCTGGAGGCACAGCGAAAGGATGTGGTGGATCTTTTCCTGGACGCGCTTGTCGTAGATGGGGCAGGCCACCTCCACCCGGCGCTCGGTGTTGCGGGTCATAAAGTCCGCCGAGGCGATGTACATCTTCTCGCTGGCGCCTTCGCCGAAGCAGTAGACCCGGGAATGCTCCAGGTACCGGCCCACGATGCTGCGGATGTGGAGGTTTTCCGTCTCCCCGGGGATGCCGGGCAGGATGCAGCAGATGCCGCGGACGATCATGGTGATCTCCACGCCGGCCTGAGAGGCGTCGCGGAGCTTTTCCATCAGGTCCAGGTCGGTGACGGAGTTGAGCTTGAAGCACATCCTCCCCCGGGGGCCCTTGGCGATCTCCTCGTCCATCAGACGCAAAAGCGTGGATTTGAGACACACCGGCGCCACCAGCAGGTGCTGGTACTGGCCCTGGAGGTTGCCGATCATCATGTTCTTGAAGAACTCGTTGGCGTCCTGGCCGATGTCCTGGTCGGCGGTGATGAGGGAGAGGTCGGTGTACATGGCGGCGGTCTTCTCGTTGTAGTTGCCGGTGCCGATCTGGGTGATGTAGCGTATGGTGCCGTGTTCCCGCCGGGTGATGAGGCAAATTTTGGAGTGGACCTTGTAGCCCTCGAAGCCGTAGATGATGGTGCAGCCGGCCTCCTCCAGCCGTTCGGACCAGTCGATGTTGTTCTGCTCGTCGAACCGGGCCCGCAGCTCGATCAGGACGGTGACGTCCTTGCCGTTTTCGGCGGCGGTGCAGAGGTAGTCCACCAGTTTGGCCTTGCTGGCCAGGCGGTAGATGGTGATTTTGATGGAGACCACGGCGGGGTCGTTGGCGGCCTCCTTGATGAGCTGCAAGAAGGGGTTCATGCTCTCATAGGGATAGGAGAGCAGCAGGTCCTCCCGCTGGACCAGCCGGAGCATCTTCTCCTGGGGCGGGAGGATGCCGGGGGTCTGGGGCGTAAAGGCCGGGTAGGACAGCAGGCTCCGCCGGGCCTCGGAGAGCTTGCCGCCCAGCTCATAGGCGAAGCTCAGGTTGAAGGGGGCCTTGGTGATGTAGATTTGGTGATGCTCCAGGGAGATCTTGGCGCAGAGGTAGGCTTCCAGCTCCGGGGAGATGACGCCGCTCAGCTCCAGCCGCACCGGCGCCAGCCGACGGCGCTTGCCCAGGACCTTCTGCATTTTCTCCCGGAAGTCGCCAAAGTAGTCCACGCTCTCTTCGTCGGTGGTGATGTCGGCGTTGCGGGTCAGGCACAGCCGCACCCGCTCCACGCAGGTGTAGCCGGGGAAGAGGTGATCTAGGTACTCCTGGACGATCTCGGCCACCGTGAGGAAGCGGACGGTGCTGCCGGGGAGGTACAGCACGCTGGGCAGCACCGACGGGATCGGCACGCAGCCGAAGGTCTCGTTGCCCTTGTATTTGAGCCGGGCCACCACATGGGGCACCTTGTTCTGCAAGTGGGGGAAGGGGTGGTGGGTGTCCACGATCTGGGGCGACAGCACCGGCGCGATGGATTGCTTGAAATACTGCTTGACAAACTTGACCTCGTCGGGCCGGAGATCCTTGAAGCGGAGGTAGTGGATGCCGTGGACCTGGAGCTGGGAGGCGATGTCGTAGAAGCACCGCTCCCGCTTGGCGTAGAGAGGCCGCACCGCCCGATAGATGGCGGAGAGCTGCTCCTGGGGCGTCATGCCGGATTTGCGGTCCACGCTTTCGGGATTGACCAGGGAGAGGTCGTAGAGGCTGCCGACCCGGATCATAAAGAATTCGTCCAGGTTGCTGGTGAAGATGGCCACGAACTTGAGCCGCTCCAGCAGGGGGACCGTGGCGTCCATGGCTTCTTCCAGCACCCGGTCATTGAAGCGCAGCCAGCTCAGCTCGCGGTTTTGTGTATAGGGAAGTTTTTCAGGCATAGCGATAACCTCGTTTCCAATCTCCTGGGGAGACCCCATAATACCTTTAATATACGGGTTTTCCTGTCATTTTGCAAGTTAATTCTGCCAGTCTTCTGGCGATTTCTTCCGCGCATAATCGGCCCGGGCCGGGAATAGGATGTATGGGAAGTGAAAGCCATGAACAACTTGCAAGGGATACGGGCGCTGTTGCCCGCCTGCTACCAGGTGCCCTGGGACCTGGGGAACCTGGCCGAGCCGGAGGAGGTGCGTCTGGGGGTGGGACGGCCCCTGCGGGTGCTGGGCGGCGGACGGGAGGCGGAGCTATGGCCTGCGGCCACCCAGACCCAGGTGGCTGAGACGCTCCAGCGTGCCTGCCGCCATTCGGCCTATGCCCATTTGGAGACGCTCCGCCAGGGCTATATCACCCTGGAGGGGGGCCACCGGATTGGCGTGTGCGGCTTCGGCGTGGTGCAGGACGGGCAGGTGCAGACCATCCGGGAGCCCACCTCGCTGGCGATTCGGGTGGCCCGGGCGGTGCCGGGCTGCGCCGAAACGCTCCTTTCGCAGCTGCGGGAGAATACGCTGCTGCTGGGCCCGCCGGGGGCTGGGAAGACGACGCTCCTGCGCGACGCGGTGCGGCTTCTCTCGGACCGGCGCCGCCGGCGGGTGGGACTGGCCGACGAGCGGGGCGAGGTTTCCGCCGCTACGGCTGCGGGGGCAATGCTGCCGGTGGGCCAGCGGACCGACGTGCTGGTGGGCGTCCCCAAGGCGGAGGCGGTGATGATGCTGCTGCGGACCATGGGGCCGGAGTGGATCGCCCTGGACGAGATCACCGCCCCGGCGGACATCGAGGCGCTGGAGCGGGCGGCTTACTGCGGCGTGAAGCTGCTGGCCACCGCCCACGGCGACGGCCTGGAAGACCTTTACCGGCGGCCGCTCTACCGGCGGCTGCTGGATGCCGGAATCTTTGCCCAGGCTGCGCTTTTGCAGCCGGACAAGACTTACGCCCTCCAAACGCTGGTCGGCGCGGAGGCGTCCGGCGGGCGTAGGTACGAGCATATTACCAAGGAGGAATCGCCATGAGACTAGCCGGAATCGTGCTGGTGGTGCTGTCCGCCGGCTCCGTGGGGTTTCGGATCGCCCTGGCGCTGAAGAAGCGCTGCCGCCTTTTGCGGCAGCTGATCGCGGCGCTGCAGCTGTTGAAAAATGAGATCGCCGTCTGTGCCACGCCCTTGCCCCAGGCCTTTGCCCTGATGGCCGTGGCGGTGGACGGGCCGCTGGAGCAGCTTTTCTCCGCCGTGGCCCGGGAGATGGACCGCAACCGCTGCCTCACGCCGCTGATGGCCGTTCGCCAGGCGCTCCGGGAAATCCCGGAGCTGCCCGAGGGAGACGCGGCGCAGCAGACGCTGCTGGAGCTGGCGGCCCGCCTGGGGCGCTACGATACCGACAGCCAGCTCCAGGGCATCGACCTGGCCCTTCTGCGGCTGACCGAGGAGCTGCACCGGGCCGAGCAGGAGCGGGGTACCAGAAGCAAGACGTATCAAACCCTGGGAATCTGCACCGGCCTGGCCGTGGCGATTCTGCTGATGTAGGTGGCCTATGGAAGTGGATTTGATTTTCAAGATCGCCGCGGTGGGGATCATCGTCTCCATCCTCAACCAGGTGCTGGTCCGCTCCGGGCGGGAGGAACAGGCCACCATGACCACCCTGGCGGCGCTGGTGGTGGTGCTGATGATCGTGGTGCAGCGGATCGCCGAGCTATTCACCCTGGTGGAGACGCTCTTTCAGTTCTGATGGAGACGATGGTGAAGGTGGCCGCCCTGGGGGCGGTGACGGCGGTGCTGTGCCTGGTGGTGCGGGAGCGGGAGAAGACGCTGGGGCTTCTACTGTCTCTGGCGGGATGCGCCATTGCGCTGCTGACGGCGCTGCAATTGCTCTCGCCGATTTTTTCCGTGGCCGAGCAGCTCCGGGCGCTGTCGGGGCTCAGTACAGCTGTTACCGCGCCGCTCTTCAAGGTGACGGCCATCGGGATTCTGAGCCGCGTCGCTGCCGGCGTCTGCGGCGACGCCGGGGAAAAAGCGCTGGAGCGGGCGGTGGAGCTTTCCGGGTCGATCCTGGCGCTGTACGCAGCGCTGCCGCTGGTGTCGGCAGTGCTGGAACTCTTGGAGGATATGCTGGGAGGCTGACGTGCGAAAACTCCTGATTTTGATTTTGACGCTGCTGGCGCTGGCAATTCCGGCCTCTGCCCTGGACGTGGCCCAGGCCCAGGCGGAGCGGTTCGGCGTCTCAGACCTGGAGCGGGCGGTGCCCGAGGGAGCCAGAGCCTGGACGGAGGACCTGAATCCGATGGAACAGGCGGACTTCGGCGCGGCTATCGGGCAGATTTTTGAGGACACGCTCCGGGAGAGCGGCCCCATCTGGCGCAGCACGGCGTCGCTGATGCTCCGGGTGCTGCTGATCGTGATTTTGTGCCTGATGGTGGAATCCGTGGCCGAGGAGCGCACCAGCCGCGTGACGGTCCTGGCGGGAGCGGCCGCCATCATGGTCTGTTGCGCCGCCGACATGGGGGCGCTGGTGGGCCTGGGCCGGGAGACCATGGAGGAGATCTCCAGCTTTTCAAGCCTCTTGATGCCGGTGCTGGCGGCCACGGCGGCGGCCTCCGGCGGCGCTGCCGGCGCCAGCGGCCTCTATGCTGTCACCGCGGCATTTTCCGGCGTGCTGATCCGCCTGGCCACCGGGGTGTTTCTGCCCCTGGTTTATGCCTATCTTGCCCTGGCACTGGTGGATGCGGCGCTCCAGCAGGACAGGCTCCAGGGCCTCAAAGACCTCCTGGGCTGGGCCATCACCAACGGCCTCAAGGGCGTGATGTACCTCTACACCGGCTTTATGGCCGTCACCGGCGTCCTCTCCGGTACCGCCGACGCCGCCACGCTCAAGGCGGCCAAAATGACCATTTCCAGCGTGGTGCCGGTGGTGGGCGGGATCATCTCCGACGCGGCAGAGACGGTCCTCTCCAGCGCGGGTCTTTTGCGCAGCGCCGTGGGCACCTTCGGCATGGTGGCCGTGGTGGGGGCCTTTGCCGCGCCTTTTTGCCGAATCGGCATCTCGTATCTGGCCTTCAAGGTGGCGGCGGCCCTGAGCGGCGTGCTGGGAAGCCGCCACGGCGGTCTGCTGGAGGCCCTCACCAGCGCGGCGGGCTACGTGCTGGCCATGGTGGCCAGCGCCACGGTGATGACGCTTCTGGCCTGCTGCTGCTTTATGAAGGTGGCGCAGCTATGACCGGGGCGCTGGGGACGTATCTTCTGTCGGTGGCGGCGGTGGGGCTTCTGGTGAGCTTGATCCTCTCGCTGCTGCCGGAGGGGCCGCTCAGGCGCAGCGGCACATTTGTGGGGAGTCTGCTGCTCATCCTGGCGGTGCTGTCGCCGCTGGTGAAGCTGGACGCCGACACCATCGCCCAGGCCATCGCCCGGGTGCGGATGGAGGCGCGAGAGGCCGTCAGCGGCGTGGAGACCGACAACCGGGAAATCCTCGCCGCCATCATAAAGGAAGACTGCGAGACATATATATGGGACAAAGCCCGGGACATGGGGCTGGTACTGGAGGAGGTGGTGGTGACTGTAGAGGAGGGCGTAGGCTATCCCTATCCCACCGGCGTCACGATCACCGCCGGCCTGGCGCCTGCCCAGCAGCTGGCGCTGATGGAGTGGATCGAAGAAACGCTGGGGATCCCCCAGGAGAAACAGGAGTGGATTGCAATGTGAGCAAGGCAGAGAGAGCGGCGTGGCTCCGGGAGAAGCTGCGCAAGGTGGAAGCATACAAGTATCCGCTGTTGGTGCTGCTGCTGGGGGCGGGGCTGCTGCTCCTGCCCCGGGAGGGTGGCGCCCAGCCGACGGCGGCGCCCGAGACCGCCGCCGCGACGGCGGAGGAGCCGGCGGCGCTGGAGGCGAAGCTGGAGAATCTCCTCAGCCAGATGGAGGGCGCCGGCGCCGTGCAGGTGGTGCTGACGCTGGAGAAAAGCGCCTCGTATACCTACCAGACGGACCGGGAGACCCGGGACGGCGAAGAGCGCCGGGAGACCGTGCTGGTCTCCGACGGCGCGGGCGGCGAGGCCCCCGTGACCCAGGAGACGGCATATCCCGTCTACCAGGGGGCCGTGGTGGCCTGCCAGGGGGCGGACAGCGCCCAGGTGCGGCTGGACATCGTGCGGGCCGTGGCCAGCCTCACCGGATTGAGCAGTGACCGCATTACCGTGATCAAACTGAAACGCAGCTAGGAGGAATAACATGAAAACCTGGAAACGTAACGCCATCGCAGCCACAATTCTGGTGCTGATCTGCGCCGGGGTGTATCTCAACTGGAACGCCAATCAGATCGCGCCGGTGGACTTCACTGAGACGCTCAATGAAGAGCAGGTCCTCAACGACGCCACGCTGACCTTGTCGGACACCTCCTCCGAGGCCCAGGCTGTCTCTGCTGAGAGTGCCACCGCCGAGGAATACTTCGCCAAGATCCGCCTGAGCCGCCAGGAGAGCCGGGACAGCGCGGTGGAGATGCTCCAGGAGACCATCGTCTATGAGGACGGCAGCGAGAGCGCCTCTGCGGCGGCCTCCAGCCTGGACGGCATCGTCAGCGACGCCCTGGCCGAATCCCAGATCGAGAGCCTCATCATCGCCAAGGGCTTTGAAGACTGCGTGGCCTATATGGGCGACGAGACCATCGACATCGCCGTCTCTGCCCCGGCGGAGGGCCTGGCCGACGCGGATGTGGCGCTGATTTCCGACGTGGTGACGGCCCAGAGCGACTACACCCTGGATCAAATCCGCATCATCGAGGTGAAGTAGTTACGGCAGAATCTCCAGCTGGGTGGCGAAAGGTGGTTGCGTTTTCCTGACTTTGTGGTACAATAAACCATAGATATGCCCAGACAACCATGGATACGGAGGTCCCACCTATGAGCGAAAGCAAAGAGTATGTCTCCCAGACGCTGGAGCATGGCGCCATCCATATTTCCGAGGAGGTCATCGCCACCATCGCGGCGCTGGCCATCCAGGATGTGGAGGGTGTGTACGGCCTGAACACCAGTATTGCCTCTTCGGATCTCTCCAAGCTGGCCAAGCGCGCCCAGGGCAAGGGCATCCGCCTGGTCATCTCCGAGGACGATGAGATTTCCGTGGACTGCTATATTGTGGTTCTCTACGGCCACAGCGTGGTGGATGTGGCCAAGGCGGTGCAGGACACCGTCACCGCCGCCATCGAGTCCACCACCGGACGCCGGGTCAAGAGCGTCAATGTCAACATCAGCGGCATCACCTTGCCCCGCGCCGAAAAAAAGCCGTAACCCAGCAAAAAACCGGCTGCGGAAGCAGCCGGTTTTTTATCATGACCATTGCCTTGCGGCGGCTCAGGTTTCGGAGGCGGAATAGACCAAGTTGTTGATGGTGGACAGTTTGCCGTTGAAAATCAGCGTGTAGCCGTAGTCTCCCAGATTGACGCTGTTGAGATCAATGGTGGCCAGGGGCGCGTCGGCGGTGAAGGCGGAGTCCTCCGGATCCTCGGCTTCCGGCAAGACGTCGGCGCCGTCCTCCAAATATGCGCCGATCGTGGTCTCGCTCTCCCATCTGGCGGTTTCCTCCTGCGCCTCCGCCGGCTCGCCGTACTGCGCCGTCAGCGCGTCAACCACCGCCTGAAAGTCCGCGCTGCTCTTCAGGAGGATTTGCACAAGGCGCAAACGGTAGGTACCCGGGGCTGCGGCATCCTCGCCGAATAGGAAGGTGGCGGAGCCGCTGGCGCCGAAGCCTTCCCAGTCCTCTACGGCGAGCGCGTATTGGCCTTCCTCCCCCGCGTCGGGATCCGCGGGCGTCTCCCGTTCCGCCAGGCTGCCGGCGGGGAGCGAGAGGGCGTCCTTGAGCTGATCGGGGGACATGGTCCAATCCGTGCCGGGGTAGGCCAGCTCCGCGCCGGGGCCGTCGGCGGGGGCCTGGGCCTCTTTCTGGCAGCCGCCCAGGCTCAGAACGAGAGCCAAAGCTGTCAAAACGAGAGCAATTTTTCGACAATATTTCATGGTATTTCCCCTTTCTTAACAGCTGTTTCCTATTCTAAAATCTGCATACTCAATCAACCGTCGAGATATTCTACGCCAATGCTGCAATATGCTGTGAGTGTTTGTCCGTTACATGTGATTATCGCATAGGTGGCGTATGCGCCGTCGCAAATTTCAACCGGGTCAAGGTATTTGGGCTGCCATCCATATACACGACCATGTACCGGTTGAGTTATTATTGGAGCAGTATCTGTATAATATAAGCCTGGTCCAATATAGTAACGGCATTGGTGCTGGAGAGTAGTATTGACTGTGGTGGAAGATTGATAGTATACTTCTGTAGTCATCCTTTGCATAGTAAATACTAGGATGGACAATTCGGTGGCTTCAAGCCAAAAATAAGCCGTGTGCGTTGCATAGACATCATATTCCAGGAAGGAAACATAGTCTTCCTCTGTATTCAATCCTCCGTTAGACAGCGGAGTTACTTGTTCGAGGTTTTCGTCTACCACAACCAGAGCGGTTTTTGCCACAAGTTTTTTCACAGTTTGAGTTTCGGTATCGACTTTTGTATCCAGTACTTGCGTAATGGTCAACGAATCGAGAGGTGCCATACCACTCATTTGAATAGTATTTGCAGCTCTGGTTTTGCGAGTTTGATACTCTTTCAAGGCGACACGTAAAACGTCACGGTCGCTGGTGATATTTCCGGCTAGAACCTCGGCGTTTACCCGTTCAAGAGTATCGGTAGACAAGTCTGCATCGTACAAACTGGAAGATGTTGCTCCTACAGCGGAAACAGGGAAAACGATGAATGAAAATGCGATGATGAACATGAGAACTGATGCGATAACACGTTTTTTCATTTTTCTTCTCCTTTCCTTCCATAACAATACCAATGATGTACACGTCGCTGTGAACCAGGGAATATCTCCCTGGTTCTAAATTACCATAAACCGTGCCGGGCTACAAGTTGTAAATTGGTACAATCTACCACATATTTTTCGCATTTGCCAGACGGACGCGGGAATTTTTCCCGTCGCGCCGCCATTTGACCGGAACAAAGGAGATATCAAACATGTGGGCCAACTTTTCCTACGCCTTTCAAGCCATCGCACCGATCCTGCTGCTGATTGCCCTGGGGATGCTGGTGCGGCGGGTCGGCCCCTGGGAGGGCGGCTTTTACCGCAAGCTCAACGCCCTGTCCTTCCACCTGTTTCTGCCGGTGCAGCTCTTCCTCAACGTCTACGCCGTGGCGGACCTGGCGGATTTCAACTGGGCGGTGATGGGGTACCTGATCGGCAGCGTCTTTTTCTGCTGCGGCGTGGGGATGCTGGCGGCGCGGCTCTTTGTCCGTGACCCGGCCCAGAAGGGGCCCATTGTCCAGGTGGCCTTCCGGTCCAACCACGCGGTGCTGGGCCTGCCGCTGGCCTCGGCCCTGGGCGGCACGGCGGCCATGGCCTTTGCCTCCCTCTCGGCGGGGCTTATCACCACGGTATTCAACTTCCTGGCGGTGGTGACGCTGACGTGGTACAGCGACCAGAGCCACACCATCTCCGGCTGGGCCCTGGTGAAGCGGGTCTTCCGCAACCCGCTGATCGCCGGCGCCATGTCGGGCTTGGTGCTGGTAATATTGCGGCAGCTGCTGGCCCGGGTGACGGGGGAGACGATTTTCTTCCTGCGCGATTCCCTGCCGCCGGTCTACCAGGTTCTCACGCAGCTCTCCTCCGTGGCCTCGCCGGTGATGCTCTTTGCCCTGGGGGCCAACCTGGACCTCCGGGCCGCCAAGGCGCTGCTGCCCATGCTGCGGCTGGGGGTGCTGCTGCGGCTGGTGATCTGCCCGGCGCTGGTCATCGGCGCGGCCGTGGCGCTGCGGGAGCCGCTGGGACTCACCAGCCTGGAGGCGCCGTCCATGGTGGCGGTGTGCGCCTCGCCGGCGGCGGTGTCCAGCGGCGTGATGGTCCAGGAGATCGGCGGGGACGCGCAGCTGGCCAACCAGCTGGTGGTCTGGACCAGCGTCCTCTCCATGGCCACCATCTTCCTCCTGGTCTCCGCCCTGCGGGCGATGGGGCTTTTGTGAGCCCGCGGGCGCTGCAAGGCGCGCATCGCGCGTCCGATTGGCTGCGCCGTCAGAGCGCTTTCGGCGAACGTACCGGCCTCGTCCCCGTTGTAGGGGCGGCCTGTATGGCCGCCCGCCCAGCCGCGAACAGAGCGCTGCCGCTGAGCGCAGCAGCCCAAGCCTCCCCTAACGCCCGCAGGGCTTTAGGGGAGGTGGCGCGAAGCGCCGGAGGGGTTAACAATCCTCCAGTCAGCCTTGCGGCTGACAGCCCCCTTTACACAAGGGGGCCTTGGGCACGGCAGAGCAAAAGGCCTTCTGCAACCACTGTGGTTGCTGCAAGAGGCCGCTTCGCGGCACGGACGCGCGATGCGCGCCCCTACGGCGATGGCCGGAAGACTGGTGCAGATGGCTTAGCGGCAACCCGAACCGGCCCCTACGGAGTGCCTGCTGTAGCGCGATCACCCGCGCTTCCACCGTAGGGGCGGCTATCAGCCGCCCGTGCCCAGCTGCCGCGTTGCATGCATCTTCGCCGGACGCACTGGGCAAGGTGGGCGACGAATAGTCGCCCCTACGATCGGAGGACCCAAGGGATCCCGGCCGTGCCGCAGCCGGATGTGGCGAACGCAAAAAAGCAGGTGTGCGTTTGCACACCTGCTTTTTTGCACACCTGCTTACAATATGGTCCGGCCGGTGACAAGACTGCACACCCTCCATCGAATGTGCGCTCCACCCGTTACCCCAGCAGCCAGCTCAGAAACGGCGCCCTCACGGCACACGAGGCGGTCCGCTTAATGCTGCTCGGTTCCCCGCCTGACATGGTTCACGGGACCTCGTTGCGTAAGACCGTATCCTCAACACCGCTTGCTGGGGTCAGACGACACAGCGCACACCCTCCGTTGGGAATTCATCCCCGCTATAGCGGATTGCGGGCGACAGGGCACCGCTATCTCCCCGACTAGTGCAGCCTTGTCACAGGCCGGACCTGTGACGTGTCTTAAAATATGCGGACCTCAGTCCACCTTGCTCTCGACAAATTCCACCAGCTCGCCGACTGTGGAGACCTTTTCTTCCAGCTCCAGTTCGACGCCCAACTCTTCCTCCAGATCCATCACCATTTCCACCGTGTCCAGGGAGTCGATGCCCAGGCTCTCAAAGGTGGTTTCCGGCGTGATGTCCTCCACGGCGATGTCCAACTGCTCTGCCAGATACTTCGCAATTTTTTCAAACATGACGAATACCTCCGTTTATGTGTCCCATGCTGGGGGGTGACTACGTGAAGACCTGCCAAAATGGCGAAGGGTACGTAGATATGATACGGAATTTTCGGATAATGTCAAGAGAAATTTTTGCGTGTCCGGCATTAGTTGAGAAAGTCCCGGAGTTTTTTGCTGCGGGAGGGATGGCGCAGCTTGCGCAGGGCCTTGGATTCGATCTGGCGTATCCGCTCCCGGGTGACATCGAATTCCTTGCCCACTTCCTCCAGGGTGTGGGCCTTGCCGTCGGTGAGGCCGAAGCGCATCCGCAGCACCTGCTCCTCCCGGGGGGTGAGGGTGGTGAGGACCTCTTCCAGCTGCTCGCGCAGCAGGGTATAGCTGGCGGCCTCGGCGGGCTGGGAGGCCTCCTCGTCCTGGATGAAGTCGCCCAGGTGGCTGTCCTCCTCCTCGCCGATGGGGGTCTCCAGGGAGACCGGCTCCTGGGCAATCTTGAGAATTTCCTCCACTTTTGAAAGCTCCAGGTGCATCTCAGCGGCGATCTCCTCCGCCGTCGGCTCCCGGCCCAGGGTCTGCACCATGGAGTGAGCCGTGCGGATGACGCGGTTGATGGTCTCCACCATGTGGACGGGAATGCGGATCGTCCGCGCCTGGTCGGCGATGGCCCGGGTGATGGACTGCCGGATCCACCAGGTGGCGTAGGTGGAGAACTTGTAGCCTTTGGTGTAGTCGAACTTTTCCACGGCCTTCAAAAGGCCCAGGTTGCCCTCCTGAATGAGGTCCAGAAGCTGCATTCCCCGGCCCACATACCGTTTGGCGATGGACACCACCAGCCGGAGATTGGCCTCGGTCATGGCCTTGCGGGCCGACTCATCTCCCTCGGACATCCGCCGGGCGATATCCAGTTCCTGCTCGGGACTCAGGAGCGGAATTTTTCCGATCTCCTTGAGATACATACGCACCGGATCGTCCAGCTTGCCGGCGTCGGCGGGCAGGGCCTCCTCCAGGGGCGCATCGACGTCGGCCAGGGGTTCGGCTTCCAGGTTCTGCAGTTCCGTCTCGGTGGGCGCGCCGTCCAGAGGCGCGGGGCCCAAAATCTCCAGCACGTCGCCCACGTCGATCTCCACGCCGTTTTCTTCCAGGAGATCGTAGTACTTCTCGGTCTGCTCTTCCGTGGCGTCCACGGCGTCCAGCGCCTCGATGAGCTTTTTGGAGGAGACCTTTCCGGTTTTTTTCGATTCCACCAGCAATTCAGCCAGTTTTTTTCGGGCTTCCTCGGGAAGACCCATATTTGCCAGTGCCTGCAATATTTTTTCCATCCTGGTTATCCTCCGTATCCTTTTTTGGTGCGCAGCTTCTGCTGCATGGCGCGCAGGGCATCGTCGCCGGTGCGCACAGTGCGCTCGTATTCATTGCGGATCACATCGGCGCAGTCGGCCATGGCCTGTTCCGAGACCAGCGTGTCCCGCCGCCGAACCACCGAGGAGAGGTGGTTCATCTCCTCAGGTGTGAAGTCACCCTCCAGCGAGGGGAGGCTCACGGGCCGCCCCTCCAGCTGGCACTGGCGCAGCAGCCCGAAGGCCCGGCCCAGCAGGGGAGAGGAGAACTGCTCCGGCAGCAGCTTCACCGTGGGCAGGAGCGTCGGCTCCTTGAGCACCTGGGCCAACAGCTGCTCCTCCGCCATGGCGGACTTGAGATTGGCGTAGCGGATGCCCTTTTCCCTGGGCTGCTGCTGCCCCGCGACATCCAGATCGGCCCGTTCCTGGCGCTTTTTGGCCTGGGCGGTGCGGCGGCGGTAGGCCCGCTTGATTTCCTGCTCCATGGCCGCCTGGGAGATCCCGGCGGCCTCGGCGGCTCGTGTGCCATAGACCTCCCGCTCCACCGGCGTGGTGAAGGTGGAGATCAGCTCCGCGGCCTCCTTGAGGAAGGAGACCCGCTGGGCGTCGTCCTGGAGGTCATAGCGGTTTTTCAGCGTTTGCAGCCGGTATTCCGCCTGATTTTCGGACTTTTGCAGCAGGGCCTGGAACTTGTCTGCGCCAAATTTGTGGAGAAATTCGTCCGGGTCCTTGGCGCCCTGCATCCTGAGAATCTTCACCTGGAGTCCTGCCTGCTCCAGCATGGGGATGGCCCGGCGGGTGGCGTTCTGTCCGGCCTCGTCGCCGTCGTAGGTCAGCACCACCGCCTTTGTATATTTTGCCAGGAGTTGGGTATGCTCTTGGGTGAGGGCGGTACCCAGGGAGGCGACGGCGCAGTCGAAGCCGTACTGGTGCAGGGCGATGGCGTCCATGTAGCCCTCGGTGAGAATCAGCTGTCCCCGGGTGGATTTCTTGGCCACATTGAGGGCGAAGAGGTTCTTGCGTTTGTTGAAGATGATGGTCTCCGGGGAGTTGAGGTACTTGGGGGTGGAGTCGTCCATCACCCGCCCGCCGAAGCCGATGACATTGCCGCGGACGTCGATGATGGGAAACATCAGCCGGTTGCGGAAGCGGTCGTAGTAGCCGCCCTTTTTGCTCTGGAGGGCCAAACCGGCGTCCCGCAGCTCTTCCTTGGTATACCCCATTTTCTCCATGGTATCCAATAGGGCCGACCAGGCGTTGGGAGAATAGCCCAGGCCGAACCGGGAGACGGTCTGGCTGGAGACGCCGCGCCGGATGAGATAGTCCCGGGCCTCCTGGCCGCCGGGGGCGAAGAGCTCTTGGCGGTAGAAGCGGGCGGCTTCTTTGCACAAAGCCCGCAGCCGCTCCTGTTTGCGATAGACGGAGCTGTGTTCCCGGTCCTCCGGGACTTCCATGCCTGCTCGCTTGGCCAGGAAGCGCACGGCGTCGGGGTAGTCCAGCCCCTCGACCTCCATGATGAAATTGATGGGGCCGCCGCCCTTATGGCAGCCGAAGCAGTAGTAGATGCCCTTGTCCGGGGCCACGGAGAAGGAGGGCGTCTTTTCGCTGTGGAACGGGCACAGGCCGAAGAGATTGCTGCCCCGCCGGGTGAGGGAGACGTACTGTCCCACCACGTCCTCAATGGGATTGCGGGCGGCAAGCTCGTCCAGAAATGCCGGAGGAAATGCCACGGAAAAGACCTCCTTTCGCGGAAAACGGCGCGGCTCAGCCGCGGACGTGCCAGGCCGCGGGGATAAAAATGGATTCGTACTTGTGTACGGCGTATTTGTCGGTCATGCCGGCAATATAATCGCAGATCACCCGGGAGATGCCGTCGAAGTCCAGCTGCGGGATAAAGTCCGCCGGCAGCGCCTCGGGGTGCTTGGAATAGTAGGTGTAGAGGCTCTGGAGAATGCCCTTGGCCTTGGATTCCTCGCCTTTGGCCACAGGGTTTTTGTAGACCCGCTCAAAGAGGAATGTGCGCAGATCGGCCATCGCCCGGGAGACCTCCGGGCGCATCCCCAATACGCCGGTCTCGGTGGTGTTGGTAATCATGTCCGTCACCAGGGTGTTGATCCGCTCCCGGTGGCACTCGCCCAGTACATAGGAGATTTCCCGGGGAATATCGGCCTCCCGGAGAATGCCGGCGCGGATGGCGTCGTCGATGTCGTGGTTGACGTAGGCGATGCGGTCCGAGACCCGGACGATCTGTCCCTCCAGCGTCTCGGGGATGCTGGCGCCGGTGTGGCCCAGGATGGCCATGCGCACCTCGTGGGTGAGGTTGAGGCCCTGGCCGTTTTTCTCCAGCCGGTCCACCACCCGCAGGGACTGCTCATTGTGGTGGAAGGGCACACCCATGACATCGCTGAGCGCCACCTCGCCGGCGTGGCCGAAGGGCGTGTGGCCCAGATCGTGGCCCAGGGCCGCGGCCTCGGTCAGGTCTTCGTTGAGCTGAAGGGCGCGGGCGATGGTCCGGGCGATGCGGCTCACCTCCAGCGTGTGAGTCATGCGGGTGCGGTAGTGGTCACCCTCGGGCTGGAGGAAGACCTGCGTCTTGTGCATCAGCCGCCGGAATGCTTTGGAGTGGACGATGCGGTCTGTGTCCCGCTGGTAGCAGGTGCGCACGTCGTTTTCCGCTTCCTGATACGCTCTGCCCTTGGTCTCGGTGGCCTTTTGGGCCAGCGGGGAAAGGCGCAGATACTCTTCTTGCTCCAGTCGCTCCCGAACCGTCATGGGTATCCCCTCCCAAAGTTTCCTATACTATTATACACGAAAAACTGTTGCAAAAGATTGACGAAATCGAAAACTTTTTTCAAGTCGCTGTAAATCTTTGTAACACTCCGCCGCGCCGCGAGTACGCGGGCGCATCCGCTTGCCCGCGATGCCGGAGCGCCTGCGGCAGCGCACCGGCCAAAGCCTCCCCTAACGCCCGCAGGGCTTTAGGGGAGGTGGCGCGCAGCGCCGGAGGGGTTCATCGTAGGGGCGGGCTTTATGCCCGCCCGTGCCCAGGCCGCGATTCTCGCCAGAGCTGGATGGGTTTGAGTGCCGTAGGGGCGCGCATCGCGCGTCCGCTTGCCTGCGATCTCCGGGCGTTCGCGGAAGAAGCACCAGGGCGCATCTTGACTGTAGGGGGCGGCTATCACCCGCCCGCCTTGCCTGTGATTTCCGAGCGCCTGCGGCAGACGCACCGGGGCGCAAGGGAATAGTGAAAAGTGAATAGTGAATAGTTGGCGCCTACGGCGCCACCGGGAAGGCCCGGTACTCCTGCCCGGCGATGAGCCCTTCCAGCGTACCGGCGGAGAGGTCGATGATCCGGGCCAGGAAGTCCTGGGTCTGGCCCTGGGGGGTCAGCACCTCGAGTTCCACATCGGCGCCGAACTGCGTCTCCCGGACAACGCCGCCGAAGCGCTGAATCTCCAGCAAAATGCGCTCATACCAGCTGTACGGCACCGGCAGGTAAATGACGTCCCAGACCCGCTTGATGGACTTGCCGGCGGCGTCCACGGCCAGCTTGGCGCCGTGGGCGTAGGCCCGCACCAGGCCGCCGGCCCCTAAAAGCGTGCCGCCGAAATACCGCGTTACGACGCACAGGACGTCCTCCAGGCCCTCCCGCTGTAAAACCTGCAGGGTGGGCATTCCGGCGGTGCCGCCGGGCTCCCCGTCGTCGGAGAAGCGGGTGGGGCCGCCGTGGATGATGTAGGCGTAGACGTTGTGGGTGGCGTCCCAGTACTGCTCCCGCATGGCCTTGAGCTGGGCCAGGGCCTCCTCCTCAGTGGGGGTGCAGAAGAGATGGCCGATGAACCGCGAGCGCTTTTCCACAAATTCGTCGCTGGCGTCTTGGGTTGGAATGAGATATTCTTCCATCATAGGCTCAAGATTCCTGCGCGTAGGCCTGGAGCTTTCCGTAGAGGGCCATGTCGCAGATGGCCGTCACCGCGATGCCCTCGGCGGTGTAGTCGGTGGAAAGTACCTTGGCCTGGTCGTGGAGCGTCTCCACCATGCCGCCCAGACTGTAGGGGAGGAGGAAGGTGCATTTTTTCCGCTGCAAATTCAGGGCTTTTTCGATAGCGCGGAGCAATTCGTCCAGGTTTTCGCCGGTTTTGGCGGAGATGGCGATTTTGTCTGCGCCCCGGGGAATGTCGTCGGGGTCCACGGTGTCGCACTTGTTGTAGCACTCCAGCACCGGGGTACCGGGCTTGGCCAGCTGGCGGATCAGCTTGTCCGCCACGGCCACGTGATTGTCCCGCTCGGGGTCGCCGGCGTCGATGACGTGGAGCAGCAGGTCGGCGTATTGCAGCTCCTCCAGCGTGGCCTGGAAGGCCTCCACTAGATGATGGGGGAGCTTGGCGATGAAGCCGACGGTGTCGGACAGGAGGACGGTCAGCGTGTCCGAGACCTCCAGCTGGCGGGTGGTGGTGTCCAAGGTGTCGAAAAGGCGGTTGTTGGCCGGGATGCCGGCGCCGGTGAGCTTGTTCAAGAGGGTGGACTTTCCAGCGTTGGTGTAGCCCACGATGGCCACCACCGGCACGGCGTTTTTGATCCGCCGCTCCCGCTGAACCGCCCGCACCTGGCGCACTTCCTTCAGGTCGGCCTGGAGCCGGGCGATGCGGCTGCGGATGTGGCGCCGGTCCGTCTCCAGCTTGGTCTCGCCGGGGCCCCGGGTGCCGATGCCGCCGCCCAGCCGGGACATACTCTTGCCCATGCCCGAGAGCTTGGGCAGCAGATACTGGTATTGGGCCAGCTCCACCTGGAGGCGGCCCTCCCTGGTCTTGGCCCGCTGGGCGAAGATGTCCAGAATCAGTGCGCTCCGGTCCAGGACGGTGGCGTGGGTCAGGTCCTCCAGGGTGCGGATCTGGGAGGGGGTCAGGTCGTTGTCGCAGATGAGCATGGTGGCCTCGGTGGTCTCGATCAGCTGCCGGATCTCCTCGGCCTTGCCCTCGCCGAAGAAGCTGTGGGGGTCGGGGGCGGGGCGGTGCTGCAAAACCTTGGCGACGCACTGGCCGCCCGCCGTCTCCAGCAGCGCCTCCAGCTCATCCAGGGTTTCGTCGGTAGCGTCCTCCTCCCGGGTAAAGACGTCGGCGCTCAGGCCGGCCAGGACGGCCTTCTCCATGACGGGTTTCTCCAAAGGGTCCATAAAACCTCCAAAATTCGAGTAAATAGGAAAAACGCCCGCACCAATTCGGTGCGGGCGCAGGCGATTACTTCAGGCCGTATTTCTTGTTGAAACGATCCACACGTCCACCCGTGTCAACCAGCTTCTGCTTGCCGGTATAGAAAGGGTGACACTTGGAGCAGATTTCGACGCGAATGTCCTTTTTGGTAGAACCGGTCTCGATCACTTCGCCGCAGGCACAACGAATGGTAGTCTGCTGATAGTTGGGATGGATGCCTTCCTTCATGCTGTTCACCTCTTTCTGAGCAGATCAAGGGCCATGGCCCTGATTGGTAATAGAAGTCGCGGCCAATGCCGCAGCACGGGCTTCTCTGGGATTTGCAGAGAAATTCATCATGCCCAGGTATGATACCACAACTTATCCCGTTTTGCAAGTGTTTTTTCAAAAAACTCGGAAAAACAGTGGCAGGCTTTTCGTGCCATGAATTAGCGGCATTTTGCAGGAAATTGCAACCTTCTTTGCCTGCAGGGAGTCATATTTTTTGAAGGACCAAGCCACGCGGGCGGAGGATCGGACCCGCGTCCGGCCAACGGGAGGGATATGTCATATGAAACGCGCCATTGGAATATGTCTGATACTTTGCCTGCTGCTGGCGGGGTGCCGGCAGCCTGGGGGCCAGACGCCGGAGCGGGAGCCGGACCCGACGATCCGGCAGAGCGCCGGGGCCGAAGCAGCGGCGCCCCTGGACGTGGTGGAGACGGAGGGAGTGTATCAGTGCCTGACAGAGCCGTGGGAGGAATGCGGTGCGTCGCTGCTCCTCCAGCCCACGGCGGCGGGCGCGGCGGAAATCGGCCTGCCGATGGAAGACGCCGACTCAGATTCGGCTGCGGGCCACGCCGTGTGGGTGCGGGTCCACGACGGCCAGGGCGGCGAAGCGCGCAGCATTCCCCTGCAGGAGGAGGAGACGGAGATCAGCGGCTGCTGCCTGGCGGGGAATTTTTACCTCTTGGTGGATACGCCGGAGGGACAGCGCCTTGTGCTGCCGGACGAGACCCGCCTCAGCCTGGCAGACGTGTTCCCCGGCGAGGCCCAGTGGCTGGTGGGAAGCGGCGAGAATCTCCTGCTGCTCAGCCGGGACGGCCAGGCGGCGGCGCTGCGCCAGGACGGCACGCTGCTGTGGACGGAGCGCTACGCCGGTGAGCTGGCCGCGGCGCTGATGACCGCCGATCAGCAGATTCTGCTGCTGACGCAGTGGGAGTCCATGGCGCTGCTACAGTTGCTGGACCTGTCTACCGGCCAGCTGACGTCTCTCGGCTCGGTGCCGGAGGGACTGTGCCGCCTGTCACTCACAGCCGGTGAGGCGTGGGGCTACACGCTGCTGGCCTGGGACAGCGAGGCTCTCTACGGCTGGCGTGCCGGGGAGACGACGGTGGACCGGCTCTTCTCATGGGACGACCTGGGGCTGGAGGGCGAAAGCGTCCAGACCCTGGCCTGCCGCAGCGAGACCGAGCTGCTGGGCGGCTATCGGACCGATGGCGCGGCTGCGGTGGAGTGTCTCACCATTTCCCGGACGGCCACAGCGCTGAACGCCTGGCAGCAGGCGTACCTGGACCTGCTGGAGCAGCAATTCCTCTCCGCCGGGCAGACGGTGTCCGCCCTGGGCCTTACGGACCTCCAGCGCGACGGCGTGCCGGAGCTGGTGATCTGGCTGCCCGGCAATGCCGACGGGACAGTGTACTTTGCTGACGGCGGCGCGGCGTATCACAATATCGGCAGCATCTACCCCGGTGAAGCCCCGGAAGCCGACTGGGTCCTTCCAGCGCCGGAGGCGCGGGCGTTTACCGAGAGCGAGATCGAAGCGTGGCTGGGCCGCTTTTCGCCGGATGCCTTCCCGGCGCTGACCGACGAGGACTTGCTGGCTATGGTGGAGCCGCTGGAGATCGCTCTGGCCCAGTGCGGGGAGTTTACCTTCGACGATCCGTCCCAGCTCAGCGCCGACCAGCTGTGGCGGGCCTTTCTGGCTTTGGCGGACCACAGTGACTTCCAGCCCTACCGCAATTCCTATGACACGGGCTATGTGCTGCCGGTGGCCTACATCCATGAAACACTGTCGCAATACTTCTCGGGTGTCACCTTTGCCTGTTCGCCGGATATGCAGTATATCAATGCGGTTAATGAGGACAATGCTTCTATGTTCTGGTCTGAGACCGACGCACTGACCGGCCATCGGTATGGCCAGGTGGGGAGCCGGCGCGGCGACGGGGCTACGTTGTCCTTTACCGTGGACTATTACACCCAGCCGGAGGGGCAGGGGACCATGTATCTGACCAAGACCTACGAGATCGCCTTTGGGGAGACGGGCTATACATATCAGTCGGCCCGGATCGAATCCGCGCCGTCGGTCCGGGAGCTGGTATCGGACAACGGTTACCGGCCCACGGCGGCGCAGCTGGAGGATGACGCCCTGTTCTCCATGCTGCTGTCTTCGGAGGTTGCCCTGGTGGACGAGGGCTTTACCTTCCGCAATAGCTGCGAGCTGGGAGAGCCGAAGCTGTATCTGCTGTTCCTCCTCTGGACCGACTACGGGGAATTGGAGGCCTGCTACAGCCAGGAAGACGAGATGTTCCACTTTTCTCAGGAGATGATCGAAGCCCATCTGGCGCCGTATTTGCGGGAGTTTTCCTTTGATATCACGGCGGATTACCGCTATGACCCCGCTGAGGGCATGATCGTCACGCCTCTGGCTTCCGGCTTTGGGGGAGACAGACCCATGCAGCTGCTGGAGAAGCGGGTGGACGGCAGCTTCGTGGAGGTGGACTTAGGTGTCTATGAAGATTACGAGTTCCAGGGCGAGCCGAAGTATCTGAAAACCTACACCCTGCAATTCCATCCGGACGGCTGCTACATCCTCTCGGCGGTGCGGCATAGCGCGCAGTAGGCTGCCGCGATCCAGCTCTGGTTTCCCGCCGCCTCGCAATGGCGCATCGCGCATCCTCCACCGCGGGCGTCCGAGGCAGCGCCGCGCAGAAGGAAGCTGCGCGGCGCTGCTGCCGCAGCCCCGTGGCACGTGGGGACGAAGCGGCAAAAAAGCCCCCCGGCTGCTGCCGGGGGGCTGCTGTCACCATATATTCTATTCTTTATTCTTCCAACACTTCTATGAAAAACCTCAAAAGGAGATATCAGAAAGAATAGGCGGGAAACGCACGATTTCAATTCTTGAGATGAGAGATAGTTTATGCCACAATTCGCAGGGGATCAATCAGCCTGGAGATCTTTCTAATACATCACGAGGATTTGTCTCTGTATCATCCATCCAACGAAAACCAAACCGGCTTCCATCCTTGGAATGGATGTACCTTAAGAGGATCAGTCGTCATCTATTTGAAAAGATGCCATTGTCTAAATGACCGAGGTCCTGCCGCAAGGGGCATTGGAAGCGGCGTTCCCGGAATACATCGAAGTAACCAACGATCCATTGCGGCAGGGAGGAAGAAGTTTACTTCAACTGCCTGGGAAAAAACGAATTCTTACGTCTTTGTTGGAACCTGTTTCTTGTGGAATAGGGAGCCGCGCTTATAGCGGCGCGTTCTGATTTCCTGCAAGAACAATCCTGTTTTTTGAACTCCTGGAAGAAACTGCTGCGGATTGCCGCAGGAATCTTTTTGGATGCTCCAAAACGCTGTGGATCATTTCTGTCCGCTGGCGATTGCCCGTTCACTCGGGAGAAGCGGAAAGGAAAGTGAACACTTTCTTCAGAAATATAGGTTCTTTTACGACAGAATGTGTTTCCGTTGCGATGGATTTGGTTCTCAGCCTGGAACAGCTGGAATGAGCCTAGCCCAATCGATCAAACCAGAGTTCTGTACCAAGGATATAATTTGCGGATTACGAACCCGAATTCGCGGTAGATATCTGGTTTGAAATCAAATCAGTACATGGGACTCATTCCTTTCAAAGTAGTGCGGGTCGTCGGCTAAACTGTACATCGGAATCAGTCCTTTCTGTAAGTAAATTCGGATTGCTTGTTATCCCATGCCGTTTGTCTTTGGGATGGTTTCACTATACCGGATTTTCTTGCGTCTGTAAATTCGCATTTTACACGAATTCGGCGGAAAAACTTTTACTTTTCAGAAGAATGGTTCCGTGCTATAATAAATACGTTGGGCCGCCCCGCTGGGGCGGCCCGTTGACTTTTATTGGCGCCTTTACTATGATAATAAAAAACAGACGAGGGGGCGGAAGCGATGCAGTTCTATCTCAAGCAGCGAATTTTCACCTGGTTTGACAGCTTTGACATCTACCACGAGGACGGCTCCGTGGCTTACACGGTCCAGGGGCAGCTGAGCTGGGGCCACAAGCTGGAGGTGCTGGACGCCGAGGGACGGTATCTGGGCATGGTGCGCGAGCGCGTGATGACATTTCTGCCGCAGTTTGAGATGTACCAAGGGGACGAGTACCTGGGCTGCATCTACAGGGAGTTTACGATTTTGCGCTCCAGATTCACGCTGGATTACCAGGGCTGGAGCCTGGACGGCGACATCCTGGGCTGGGACTATGAGCTGCGCGATATGCAGGGGAGAACGGTTGCCACAATCGCCAAAGAGCTGTGGCGCCTGGGCGATACATACGTGTTGGACATCGAGCGGCCGGAGGATGCCTTCTATGTGGTGATGGCGGTGCTGGCCATCGATTGCAGCAGATGCAGAAACTGAAGAAACGTGCATTTTTCGCGGCGGAGTCTTCCGCCGCGGGGCTAGGAGGATACAAATGATCGCAGCAGTGGTAAACGCGGTAGTGGTGGTGCTGGGCGGCCTGATCGGCCTGCTCTTCGGCGGGCGGCTTCAGGAAGCGCACACGAAGACCATCGTGGCCGGCCTGGGAATCTGTGTAATGGTCATCGGAATCACCAGCGCCATTGAAACTTCCAATATCCTCATTGTCATTTTGTGCATCGCCTTGGGCACGGTGCTGGGGGAGCTGCTGCGGATCGAGGACCGGCTGGACAGCCTGGGCGACTGGCTCAAGGCCCGGCTGGGGCGCCACGGCGGGAGCCGCTTTACCGAGGGCTTCGTCACAGCGAGCCTGCTCTTCTGCGTGGGGTCCATGGCTATCATGGGCAGCTTTGACGCCGGTCTCCGGGGGGATTACCAGACGATCTTCGCCAAGTCCGCCCTGGACGGCGTGATGGCTGTGACCTTTGCCGCCACCATGGGCGTGGGGGTCCTGTTCTCCGGCGCCACCGTGCTTTTGTACCAGGGGGCGCTGACGCTGCTGGCCGCCCTGGTGGAGCCGCTGCTCTCGCCGGAGGTGATTGTGGAGCTGAGCGCCGTGGGCGGCGTCATGCTCATCGGCACCGGAATCAATATCCTGGGCCTGGCGCCCCAGCGGCTCAAGGTGGGAAATATGCTGCCGGCCATGGTGCTGCCGGTGGTGTGGTTCGCCCTCTCGGGATGGTTTGGCGGCTAACAAATCGCACAATTTTCCATCTGGGATAAAACGAAAAGTTTTTGCCCATTTCCAGTTGCTTTTTCGACATTTTTCTTGCATAATGAAAGGTACCATTATTCAGTGCGAAAGGCGGAGAAAACATGGAGCTTTTGAAAAAACGCATCCAGGAAGAGGGGAAGATTCTTCCCGGCAATATCGTCAAGGTGGATGGCTTCCTCAATCACCGGGTGGATACGGAGCTGATGGAGCAGATCGCCGAGGAGTTTAAGAAGCGCTTCGACACCAGCAAAGTGACGCTGGTGCTGACGGCGGAGGCCAGCGGCATCGCCCTGGCGACCATCTGCGCCAGAGCCATGGGCGTCCCCATGGTGTTTGCCAAAAAGGCCAAGAGCGACAACATCGAAGGCGGCCTCTATCAGAGCGATATCTTCTCCTATACATATAAGAAAAAGGTCACGCTGCTGGTGTCCAAGGACTGGATCAGTGCTGACGACAAGGTCCTGATCGTGGACGACTTCATGGCCAACGGCGAGGCTATGCGCGGCCTGTGTGACATCGTCAAGGAAGCCGGCGCGGAGCTGGTGGGCATCGGCATCGCCGTGGAGAAGGGCTTCCAGCACGGCGGCGACCGCATCCGCGAGGCCGGCATCAACATCCAGTCCCTGGCCATCATCGACAGCGCCGATGAAAACGGCTTCGTCTTCCGCGAGGATTGATCCAT
>DVHE01000076.1 GCA_018712245.1 Candidatus Avoscillospira avicola
TCCGGGGACATGCGCATCGGAAATCGCACTTTACACCCCAAAAGGTTCGACAGCTTTTCGAAGAAAACCGAGAACCTTTTGGGGTGCAGTCCCCTTTGTCAAAAAAGCGTAGCTTTTTTGACAGTCTGAGGCCCGGAGCCGT
This sequence comes from Candidatus Avoscillospira avicola, assembly GCA_018712245.1. Taxonomy (GTDB): domain Bacteria; phylum Bacillota; class Clostridia; order Oscillospirales; family Oscillospiraceae; genus Avoscillospira; species Avoscillospira avicola. Next base: position 143 of record DVHE01000076.1, read on the forward strand.
TCGCTCCGGGCCTGTTGTCCGCTCAGCGGTAGAAATAGTTGAAGAAGTCCTCCATGCCGCCGAACCCCTCGGGCAGCTCCTGCGTATTGCCCTCAGGCTGCTGGGTCTCAGTCTCTGTCTCCGTTTCGGTCTCCGTGGTCTGGGGCTTCTCGTCCAGCGTGACGGTCAGCGTCACCTCTTCGCCGGAGCGGTAGACCACCATCTCCACAGTGTCGCCGGCGTTGACCTTTTTCAGCTGGCCGGCCAGGTCGTTGTAGCTCTCCACGTCCACGCCGTTGAAGCCGATGATGATGTCGCCCACCTGGACGCCGGCGGTCTCAGCGCAGCTGCCCTCAGTGACGCTTTCCACCCGGGGACCCACGGGGAGGCTGTAGTAGCTGGCGGTATTGGAGTCCAGATCCCGGAGGGAAATACCCAGGTACGCGCCCTTGACATAGCCGTACTCCACCAGGTCGTACGCCACGCGCAGCGCTTCGTTGATCGGGATGGCGAAGCCCAGTCCCTCGATGGTAGTGCCGGTGGAAGTGGAGCCGGAATACTTGGCGCTGGTCACGCCGATGACGTTGCCGTCCATATCAAAGAGCGGGCCGCCGGAGTTGCCGGAGTTGATGGCCGCATTGGTCTGGATCATGTTCTGGGGGTTGCCGTCGGTGTTGATCTCCCGGTTCAGGGCACTGATGATACCGTTGGTCATGGTGAAGGTCAGCTCGCCCAGCGGGTTGCCGATGGCCACTACGGCCTCGCCCACCTGGAGGGTGTCGGAGTCGCCGACGCTGACAGCCTGGAGGCCCTCGGCCTCGATCTTCAAAACGGCAATGTCATAGCTGGCGTCGCCGCCCACCAGCTCGGCGTCATAGCTCTCGCCGCTGTAGAGGGTGACTTTGATTGTGTCGGCCCCCTCCACCACATGCTGATTGGTGATGATGTAGCCGTCCTCTGTGAGGATAAAGCCGGTGCCGGAACTGGCGGCAACGGCCTGCTGGCCAAAGACGTTGGTGGTGGCCTCGGTGGTGATGCCCACCACCGAGTTGACAGCCAGGGCGTAGACCTCGGATTCGGTCAGACTCTTGCCGGTGTCATTGGTAGGCAGAGTGTCGGGCAGGCTGTGGGACACCAGCTGGTAATCCGCCTGGTCCTGGCTCTCCTCCGGGGTGTCTTCATCTGCCGTGCCGGTGACGGCGCTGTCTTCGGCGGCCTTGTCCCGGTGGATGCCGGCGATGGCCGCCGTCAGAGCCGAACCGCCCACGCTGCCCAGCACGGCCACGACCAGCAGCAGCGCCACGATCTTGCCGGTGATCTTGCCCTTGCGCTCCGGCTTGCGGGGACCGCCAGCAGCGCCGTTTTGCATCGGATCGGATCCCTGGCTGTTCTCCGAACCGTCCATAGGTTCGCAGTCATAATGCATCATATTGTTCTCATCCATACCGGATCGCTCCTCGCTTCAATTGATGGCTTTATCTTAGGGGAAAATTATGAAAAATGTATGACGATTGAAAAAACGAAATTTGAATTTTTCCGCCGCATTTTATAGGCAGTTCAAAGACGCGCCGCGGGCGGCCCGACAGGCTGCCCGCGGCGGCGAATCATCCGATAAAATCGATCTTGTCGGCACAGACCAGGTAAAACCGCTCGTCGGTGCTGTTGGCCAGCACCAAGAGTTTTCCCCATTGGCCCAATACCAATACATTTTCCACCAACAGCGGCCCGGCGGCCAGGGTGGCGGTGTGCGTGACGCCTGCCGTGAGAGAATCGGCGATGGACACGCAGGTCTGCGGGCTGGACGGACGGAGCATCTGGTTAAAAATCTGCAAAATGGCCTGGTAATTGGCAGTGGAGGTGAGGCTGGCATCGTCGGCGGCGTCGAAGGCCACAGCGGTCAGGCGGCACAGCGCTGCCTGGGACACCGTCCCCGCCTGAGCCAGGCCGCCCACGGTGGGCGGGAACAGCTGGCCGGAGGCCGCAGCCGTCTCGCAGCCGCAGCTGCCGCAGCGGTAGGTGGCCGAGAGGGCCGTCAGGTTGTCGCCGGGCGCGGAGCCGCCGGCAGGTGCCTCCACTGATGCGCCCAGTAGGTAGTAGTCGCTGATGAAGGCGAAGGCGCCAAAATCCACCAGGCCGTAGAACTGCTGGCTGCAAAGAAGGTCCAGCGCCTGACGGAAGCTGTCGCCGCAGGGGCATCCGCACGGCTGGGGCGGCTGGGGTGCCGGGCAGGCCGGGCCGCAGCCGCAGTCGCCGCCGGTGGTACGGTATTGATAAGACACATTCATCACTCCCCGGAGAATTGGTTCTTCCCAATTCTATGCGCCGCGGAGGCAAAATGTGCTACCGGGTTTCCGCCATCAGCTGTTCGATCACGCCAGCCAGCGCTCCTTCCCCGCAGGGAACCGTCTGCCGCAGGCCGGGCCGCGGCAGACTGGGGTCGCAGTCGCCGGTGCAAAAGCCCAGATCGGCCTCCTCCAGCATACTGAGGTCGTTCATAGAATCGCCCACGCACACCAGGACCCGCCGCCCCAGCAGCGAAGCCAGCCGCCGGGCGCTCTTCCCTTTGGAGCAGGCGGCGGACTGGACCTCCACGATGCCGGGCCGGGAGTTGATGGCGTCATACCGCCCGCTGCCCAGGGTGCGAAACTCCCGGGCCAGGCGTTCAAAATACAATGCAGTCTCCGAGCCATAAGCCGTGGCGAAGAGCCGCTTGCCCGGCGTGTAGAGGGAGAGCTTGTAGACCGGGCCGGGCACCTGGTCCCAGGGGGCGCGCAGCACCGGCACCTGATGGCGCAGTAGATACTGCTCCCGATGATCGTCGTGGTGGAAGACATAGTGGCCTTCCAGGGCCTGCAGCTCCAGGCAGTAGGGGCCATCCTGGCTCTGGTAGGGCCGGAACAGGTCCACATAGTCCGCCGGCAGCGGCTCCGACCACAGGCACTCCCCTGTAGTCGGCTCCGAGCAGACGGCGCCGTTGAAGGTGATCAGCGGCGCCGTGCGGGGAAAGTCCCTGAGGCGGCTCAAGGCCATGGGAACGCTCCGACCGGTGGCCACGGTGAAGGCGCCGCCCTGGGCCACAAAGTCCGCCACCGCCTGCAAATTGGCCGGCGGCACCCGGTCCTCCTGGTCGGTGATGGTCAGGTCAAAATCAGAAACCAGCAGATAGTCGGAAAAGATCCCCATGGGGCGGTACCTCCTGTGCATAAGCTGCTGCTATTGTACCAGATTCGACACACCTTGACAAGCGCCGCCGGGGGATTACAATAGAGATACGAGCTGCCGGCAAACGGCTGCACCCCCGGTGAACCTTTTATCCAGGAGGAGAAAGACATGATAAGACAATCCTTCCGCGCCCTGGCAGCGCTGCTGCTGGCCGTGCTGCTTGCCTCCGGCGCTGCCGCCTATGAGCCGCCGGAGAACCTGGCGGACATGACCCTGGAAGAAGCGGTGAGCGACTTTTTGACCCAAAACGGCCTCAACCAGGAAGACTTCGCCCTGTCCTACTACAACACCGTCACCGGAGAGACCTACGGCTACCGCGACACGCAGATGATGGTGGCAGCCAGCACCTTCAAGCTGCCTCTCAACCTCTACTATTACGACTTGGAGCATAGCGGGGAGATCGCGTCCGATGCCTGGATCGACGGCGCCGGCACTACCCTCTCCGACGCCCACTACCAGAGCCTGGTTTACTCCAACAACGAAGTCTCCATCGGTCTTCTCTACAATTTGGGGGATTTTCGCACGTATAAAACCCTGATGCGGAAATATTTCACTATGACCGACGAGGAAATCGACTACATCTACTACGTGGACAACTACTACTGCACCCGCATGATGCTGGACGCCCTCAAATATCTCTACGACAACAGTGCCGACTTCGAAGAGATGCTGGGCTATATGAAGGAGGCCCAGCCGGGGGAATACTTCAAGGCCGGGGTACCGGAGGAATATGAGGTCGCCCACAAATACGGCTGGTTTGAAGGGGCCGTCAACGACGTGGGCATCATCTACACGCCGGAGCCCTTCCTGCTGGCGGTCTACACCCAGGACTTGGGCGCCCCGGTGGTGGCCGACGCCGCGGCCCTGATGACGGCCTACAACCTGGCCCATACCCAGCCGGCGGATGTCCCGGAGGAGGTACCGGAAGAAGTCCCGGAGGAGGAAGCTCCCGGCACCATCCACCTGGAGATCGACGAGGTGCCTCTGGAGGAGGAGACCGCCCCGGAGGAGATCACGCAGCCGGAGGAAGAGACTGCCCCAGAGGAAATGACCGCTCCGGAGGACACGCAAGCCCAGGCGGCCGCGCCCCAGATGGATTTTCTCTGGTGGCTCGCGGCGGCAGCGGCTTTGGTGCTGCTGGCCGCGCTGGTCGTGCTGCTGGTCTGGGCCCTGCACCGGAACCGGCGCCGAAGCGGCAGCGGCAGGCGCTGAAGCACAAATCGTTAAAAAGGGAGCTGCCCGCAAGCAGCTCCCTTTTTCAGCGTGTCAAAAAACCTCTGGAAGCGAAAAATAAGCCTCGCAGAGTTTCGCCGCATCTCCGCGCTAAGAGCCGCCGCAAGCGGCGGTTGCGCTCCGAAACGCGCCTGCGGGCGCAGGCAGCGGCGAAATAAAATGAAAATCGCGATTTCCGGGGACATGCGCATCGGAAATCGCACTTTACACTCTCAAAGGTTCGACAGTTTTTCGAAGAAAACCGAGAACCTTTGAGAGTGCAGTCCCCTTTGTCAAAAAAGCGTAGCTTTTTTGACAGTCTCAAAAAGGGAGCTGCCCGCAGGCAGCCCCCTTTTGCATGTAGGCGTGTCGGCTCAGCAGCCGCAGTTGTTCTCGCAGCAGCCGGTGTTGAAGATGCCGTTGTTGCCGCAGACCAGCAACAGAATGAGAATGATGATCCACCAGCTGTTGTTCCCAAACACACACATACCGGAAGAATTACAAGACATATCCATGACCTCCTGAAAGAAATCGGGGTCTTGCCCCGTTCATTCCATGATATGCGTATCTCCCGAATTGGTTCCTGCCGGTGAATCAAAATCCGCAAAGAGCTGCGAGATGGGCGCGAAGGTATAGCCCATCTCCTCCCAGCGGGTCAGCAGCTCGTCGAGAATGGCGGCGTTGGTGGTGGAGGTGGAGTGGAGCAGCACCACCGCCCCGTTGTGGATTCGCGGCAGCAGCTTGGCAAAGGCCTCCTCCGCCGTGGGCTGGTCGTCCCGCTCCCAGTCCACGTACGCCAGGCTCCAGAATACCGTCCTGTACCCCAGCTCCCGGGCCATGGCCAAGTTGGCCTCGTTGTAAATGCCCCGGGGCGGGCGGTAGTATTTTTCCATCTCCCGCCCAGTGGTGGCCTCATAGGCTGCCTCTACCCGCTCCAGCTCGGACCGGAAGTCCGCCGGATCGGCGATGGAAGACATATCCCCATGGCTCCAGGTGTGATTGCCCACGGTGTGGCCCTCGTCGGCCATCCGCCGCACCAGCTCCGGGTTCTGCTCCAGATAGTTTCCCACCAGGAAAAAGGTTGCGGGAACCTGATGGGCCTGGAGGACGTCCAGGATTTGAGCCGTGCAGCCATTCTCGTACCCGGCGTCGAAGGTAAGATAGATCACCGGTTCGTCGGGATCGCCCACATAGGCCGCCTGGTATTCCCGCAGCACCGTCTGGCTGGTGTTGCCCACCGGCGGCTCTCCCTCGTCCTGAAAGCACAGGCCCCAGGACCCGGCAGCCACCAGCAGCGAGCCGGAAAAGGCCGCCCCGATTGCCAGGACACCCCCGAAAAGCAGTCCAAAAAAGAGCAGTATCCTGCCGTTTCTTCGCATCATTGCCATCACCCCGACACCATTGTATGGGACAGGGCTTCCAAAAAGAACCGCAGACATCGTGTCTTTGGAACGCGTGCGGGAGCGCGGGTGGCATCTATTTCTCAGGCTCGCTGCAAAAAAGAGAAATTTTCAGGGCCCTTTGCCTGGCGCAAGCCGCCGGGCTATGCGCTGTTTTTCCTCGCCGTAGGGGCGCGCATCGCGCGTCCGCGCCGCTTTAGCGGCCTTTGGAAAAGGGTACTGTAGTTGCGGGCAGCCATTGATACAGCACGCTCCGTAGGGGCCGATGCCTTCATCGGCCCGAACCGCGTCGGCGGTCTTTCGCGGAAGGTGCGGTGGTTTGGGAGGCCGTTTGTACCGCCGCACCTCATAGGCCCCCTTTACACAAGGGAGCTGTCAGCCGCAAGGCTGACTGGGGGGATTGACTGGGGCGTTTATCGGTGATGAGGGCACTCACAACACTCTCCGTCAGGCCCGCGGCCTGCCACCTCCCCTCCAGGGGGGAGGCTTGGGCTGCTGCATTCGACGAACGCACTCTGGCACCAGAACCATGCGGACGCGCAATGCGCGCCCCTACGATGAACCCCTTCGGCGCTGCGCGCCACCTCCCCTAAAGCCCTGCGGGCGTTAGGGGAGGCTTGGGCTTGCGTTCGCCGAACGCGCTCTGGCGGCGCTGGTCTCGCTTCGGGCGCATCGGCAAAGTCAAGTTTCTTGACTTCTTGTATCTCTTGTATTATAATCTCTAATACAAATCATAAAGGAGGGGCGGATATGCTCCAGATCTCTCATTTTACCAAGACCTACGGCAGCAAGGTGGCTGTGGACGACCTGAATCTCCACATTGCCCCGGGCGAAATCTACGGCTTCATCGGCCACAATGGCGCCGGGAAGACCACCACCCTCAAGGCATGCTGCGGCATTCTCCCCTTTGACCGGGGTGAAATCACCATCGGCGGCGTCTCCATCCGCCATGACCCCCTGCGCTGCAAGCAGATGCTGGCCTACATCCCGGACAACCCCGATCTCTACGAATTTCTGACGGGCTACAAGTACCTGAGCTTCGTGGCAGACGTCTACGGCGTCAGCCGCCGGGACCGGGAGGAGCGAATCGGGCGCTACGGTGAGATGTTCTCCCTGACTTCGGACCTTTCCCAGCCCGTTTCGGCCTATTCCCACGGCATGAAGCAGAAGCTGGCCATCCTATCGGCGCTGATTCACAATCCGCGGCTGCTCATCATGGACGAGCCCTTTGTGGGTCTGGACCCCTCGGCCTCTCACCAGCTGAAGACCGTAATGCGGGACCTGTGCAGCCAGGGCGGCGCCATCTTCTTCTCCACCCACGTTCTGGAGGTGGCGGAGAAGCTCTGCGACCAGGTGGCCATCATCCGCGGCGGACGTCTGGTGGCCTCCGGCCCCATGGAGGAGGTCAAGGGCGACTCCAGCCTGGAGGAAGTGTTCCTGGAGCTGGCGGAAAAGGCAGGTGCGTAATATGTTCTTCTCCCTGCTGCGAATCCGATTTTGGAGCCTCTTCTCCCAGGGCAGCCGCAAAGGCGCCTCCACCCGTCGTGGCATCCTCCTGGCGGCGCTGTACCTCTATCTGATCGGCTGCATCGGCCTCATGTTCTATATGCTCTTCTCAGCCATCTGCGTCCCCTTTGCAGAGATGGGGCTTGACTGGTTTTACTTCACCCTGGCCGGGCTGATGGGCTTTGCCTTCTCCTTCGTGGGTACCATCTTCTTCTCCCAGTCCCAGCTCTATGAAGCCCGGGACAACCAACTGCTTTTGTCCATGCCCCTTCGGCCCCGCACTATTTTGGCCAGCCGCATGGTCTTTCTGTGGCTGATGGACTTCGCCATGAATCTGCCCATCTGGCTGACCGCCGCGCTGGTCTACGCCCAGCAGATCGGGCTCGGGGGCTTTCAGTGCCTCTCGCTCACACTGCTGGCCCTGCTGCTGCCCTGCTTCAGCCTGGCGCTCTCCACGCTGGCGGCCTGGGGCGTCGCCAAGCTGACCCGCCGGCTGGGCCGCTTCCGCACCCTGATGACCATGGCGCTGTCGGTGGCGTTTTTGCTGGCGTACCTCTACTGCTACAGCCAGATTCAGGCCATTTTGTTGCTGCTGCTGCAAAATGTGCAGCTGCTGGCCGGCTGGGCCATGGCCGTTGCCCCGTTCTATCATCTGGGCCTGGCCGGACTGGGAAACCCAGGCAGCCTGCTGCTGCGATCTGCCTGGTGCCGCTGCTGGCGGTGGGCTGGCTCCTCTCCCGCACCTTCCTCTCCATCGCCCTCGCCGCCGGGCAGACCGGCCGGTGGAAAGAGCGGCGCGGCCCCCTGCGGGTCAACTCCCTCCCCCGGGCGCTGCTGGGGCGGGAGCTGCGGCGGCTGGGCAGCAGCGCGCCGTACATGATGAATGCCGGCACCGGTTTGCTGCTGCTGGTGGTCCTCACCGGCGCTGCGCTGCTGAACCAGGCCTCCATGTTCACCTTTCTCTCCCAGCTTCCCTTCTCCGGCGCCATGGCCGCCGCCCTGGCAGTGTGCTTTTTGCTCTCCATGACGCTGTTCACCGCCTCCTCCGTCTCCCTGGAGGGGCGGAACCTGTGGATTCTCCAGTCCATGCCGGTGCCCGCAACGGCGGTGCTAGCCGCCAAGCTGCGGCTGCATCTCTTGCTGACGCTGCCGCCGGTGATCCTCTGCACGCCCCTGCTCTGCCTGGCCTTCGGGGCGGAGTCGCTGCTCTGGCTCCCGGCCACGCTGCTGCCCATGGCTGCGGCCTGGTTCATCGCTGTGCTGGGTCTTGTCTGCAATCTGCTCTTCCCCAAGCTGGACTGGCTCAACGAGACCGCCGCCGTCAAGCAGGGCGTGTCGGTGCTGCTGTCCATGCTGGGCGGGATGCTCTCGGTGGTGGCCGCCGGGGCCCTGGCCGCGCTGCTGCTGAACCTCCGTCTGCCCACGGCCGCGGTGCTGCTGGTCCAGACCGCCTTTTTCCTCATTCTGGCGCTGCCGCTGCGGCTCTGGCTCTTCCGCCGCGGCGCCGGACGGTTTGCGGCGCTGTAACCCTACACAAATGGACGAGTTGCAAATGTAAGATTTGCCGAAGAGCTCAAACGCAAAGCGCCCCCGCTTCCGGGCGGCCATACAGGCCGTCCCTACGGCGCTTGGCGCCACCTATTCGCTATTCCCTCTTCCCTCTTCACTTATTTCGGCCATCCGCTCAGGCAGTGCGGCATAAGCGGGCGGCTGATAGCCGCCCCTACTGCAAAGGCACACGTTGCCGCTGCTTCGCCGTAGGGGCCGATGCCTACATCGGCCCGCGCGCTGCCGCAGGCCCTCAAAAGCCGCAGGCCAGCGGACACGCGCTGCGGAAATGCAGCCATAACCAACCGACTCAAACGACAAAAGGGCCTGCCGCAGAAGCAAAACCTTCTGCGGCAGGCCCTTTGGGCATACAGATTGGCAAAAACTCAGTTCTTGTTGAAAATCTTGAAGATGGCGTCGATGTCGTTGTCGTCCTCCACGGGGGCGGCGGGGGTGCGTCCGCTGCGCTCCATGCCGGAGGAGAAGGCACCCAGACGGGTGGTGGGCTTCTTCTCATCAAAGCCGGTGGCGATGACGGTGACGCGCATTTCGTCCTCCAGGGAATCGTCGAAGGCGGAGCCGAAGATGATGTTGGCCTCGGGGTTGGCAGCCTCCTGCACGATGCTGGCAGCGGTCTCCACATCGTCCAGACCCAGGTCGGAGGAACCGGTGATGTTGATGAGGACGCCCATGGCGCCGTTGATGGAGGTCTCCAGCAGCGGGCTGGCCACGGCAGCCTGGGCCGCCTGCTCGGCCTTGTCGCGGCCGGTGGCGGAGCCAACGCCCATGTGGGCGCGGCCGGCGTCCTTCATGATGGCGGACACGTCGGCAAAGTCCAGGTTGATGTTGACGTGCTCGGAGTAGCCCACCAGTTCGGAGATAGACTGCACGGCCTGCTTGAGGACGTCGTCGGCGATACCGAAGGCGTTGGCAAAGGTGATCTTCTGGTCGGTGACGTACTTCAGCCGGTCATTGGGGATGATGATGAGGCTGTCCACCTTGTCGGAGAGGTTGGCGATGCCGCTCTCGGCCTGCTTCATGCGGTTGGCGCCCTCGAACTTGAAGGGCTTGGTGACGACGCCGACGGTGAGGATACCAGCCTCGTGGGCCAGGTCCGCGATGATGGGCGCCGCGCCGGTACCGGTGCCGCCGCCCATGCCGGCGGTGATGAAGACCATGTCGGTCCCTTCCAGGACCTTGGAGATGGCGGCCTTGGACTCCTCCGCGGACTTCTGGCCGATCTCCGGCTTGGAGCCGGCGCCCATGCCGCCGGTGAGCTTCTCACCGATCTGGATCTTATTCCGGCAGTTGGACTTGTTGAGGTCCTGCTTATCGGTGTTGACCACGACAAATTCCACGCCGCCCACACCGGCTGCAATCATCCGGTTGACGACGTTGTTGCCGGCGCCGCCGACACCGATCACTTTTATGGAAACGACTTTTTCTTCAAAATCAGGCATGGGTTGTTCCTCCTATGTAAAAATGCTGCCAAGCGTTTACGGTTCACATAATTATACTCCATTATAATATCGCGTAAACCTGCTGAGGTCAATAGAAAATCGAGAAATCTTACCAAATTTATTCCGTTTGCTCCCACTCGCGGAAGCGGGCCACCCGCTTCTCGTCAAAGGTGAGGTCGATGGTGCCCCGGAGATACGGGTCCAGCTCATCCAAAACGGCCTGGAGGTACTGCATTTTATAGGGCAGCTCATCGGTGCCGCCCAGCAGGATTTGGTACTGATCTCCGGCCAAAAGCTCGATATCATACGTCTTTTCCACGTTGATCGTGGTGATTTTCTCCATCAGGCCGGTGCCTTCCATGGCGTCGATGATCTCCAGCGCGGCGGCCATGGCCTCTTCCTGGCCCTCGGTAGGCCGGGCGTCCTGGCCGGTCTGGGGATTGACCAGGGTGAAGCCGGTCATCTCCACCACCTGGCCGCTGAAATTGTCCAGAGAACTGCCCAGGACCCGGCCCTCGGTGTTGATGTACCAGCTGCCGCCTACGTCGGCCTCGACCAGGCCGGCAATCTGGCTCTCCTCCACCTGGATGACGACGGTGTCCGGCAGGATGCGGCCCACGCTGACGTTCTGCACGTAAGGCAGCTGGGCCTTGATGCTGCCGGCCACGGCCTCGCGGTTGAGCATGAAGAGATTGTCGCCGGGGGCGACGCCGGAGGCGTTGGCCACCTGCTCCCAGGAGTAGATGCTGTTGCCCTGGACCTCCACGGTGCGGACCCGGAAGAAGATCGCCACGCCCAGCACGATGGCCGCCACCACGGCGGCCATAATCAGCAGCCGCCCGAGGACGCCCGTATGAAGTTCGCGGCGGCGGCTGGGCCGTCTTGCCCGGCGGCGCGCCCCATTGCGTGAATATGCCATGATGACCTCCAAAAGAGGGGAGACTAGCTCCGACTTACAGAGTATTATACACCATGGCAGAGAAAATTTCCAGTCGTATTCTTTCCCGGGAAATTTTCAACTTTCTACCGGTTTTACGGCGACATTTGCCCCCAGCGCCCGGAGTTTTTCCTCCAGGTGGTCGTAGCCCCGGCGCAGATGGCCCAGACCCAGAACCAGGCTCCGCCCCGGCGCCTGCAGCGCCGCGATCACCAGCGCCGCCGCCCCCCGCAGATCGGTGCCCTCCACCCGGGCCGGCTCCAGAGCCGCCACGCCCCGCACCCGTGCCCCGGCCCCCACCACCTCGATCTCCGCGCCGAAGCGCCGGAGCTGGGCCACGTGGGCAAAGCGCTTTTCAAAGATCGTCTCGGAGAAGCGGCTCTCCCCCTGGGCCCGCAGCAGCGCCGCCATCATCGGCGCCTGGACATCGGTGGGGAAGCCGGGGTACGGCGCGGTCTCGATCTCCCGCACCGCCCGCAGGCGGCCCTGGGTCTGGAGCGTCACGGTGTCCCTGCCGCGGCAAACCCGGCAGCCGGCGTCGGTCAGGGCGTCCAGCACCGGCCCCAGGTGCCGCCCGTCGGCGCCGCTGAGCAGGATTTCGCCGCCGCAGCCGGCGCAGGCGCACAAAAATGTGGCCGCTTCGATCCGGTCCGGCATCACCGTATAAGTAGTCTCCCGGAGGGGCGCGCCGCCCCGGATGGTCAGCGTATCGGTACCGGTCCCGGCGATCTCCGCCCCCATGGCCTGGAGGAACCCGATCAGGTCCGCGATCTCCGGCTCCCGGGCCGCGTTTTGCAGCACCACCGTCCCCTTGCAGCTCACCGCCGCCAAAAGGACGTTCTCCGTGGCGCCGACGCTGGGAAACAGCAGCTCGATGACCGCCCCGTGGAGGCAGGGCGCCTCGCAGAAGATGGCCCCCTCCTGCAGCACCACCGAGGCCCCCAGCCGCGCCATGGCGTCCAGGTGGAGATCGATGGGCCGCCGCCCCAGGGGGCAGCCCCCCGGCGCCGTCAGGGCTGCCCGGCCAAACCGGGCCAGCAGCGCCCCCAGGAACAGCACCGACGCCCGCATCTTCCCCATCAGCGCGCCGGGGATGGCGTCGCCCCGGGCCTCCCGGGTGTCCACCACCAGGCTCCCGCCCCGGCGCTCCACCCGTCCGCCCAGAGTTTCGATGATCTCCCCGGCCAGCGCCACATCGGCGATGTCCGGGCAGCGGTGGATGGTATAGACGCCGCCGTGGATCATCGTCGCCGCCAGGATGGGCAGCGCCGCGTTCTTGGCCCCGCTGATCTCCACTGTTCCAGTCAGGGGTCTTCCGCCGTCGATGTACAGTCCCTCCATAGGTCTCCCTCCGTTTTTTTGCCATCCTATGCAAAAAACCATCGAGGGGTTACGGCGCCGCGTATGGCCGCTCTCTCGTTCCATCCGGCGCGGAAGATGCGGGAATAAAATGAAAATCGCGATTTCCGGTTGTCTGCGCATCGGAAATCGCACTTTACACCCCAAAAGGTTCGACAGCTTTTCGAAGAAAACCGAGAACCTTTGGGGGTATAATCCCCTTTGTCAAATAAGCGTAGCTTTTTT
>DVHE01000015.1 GCA_018712245.1 Candidatus Avoscillospira avicola
TTTCCGGGGACATGCGCATCGGAAATCGCACTTTACACCCCAAAAGGTTCGACAGCTTTTCGAAGAAAACCGAGAACCTTTTGGGGTGCAGCCCCCTTTGTCAAAAAAGCGTAGCTTTTTTGACAGTCTGAGGCCCGCTCCCTCCGGGGAGCGGGCCTTTTTAGCCGCCAAACAGCCTCTGCTTTTACATGAAAAAGCAGAGGCTGTTGGTTGCAATATGTAAAATATTGTTAATTTAGTCAATCTTTTCGGCATTGTTCTGGAGAGTTGCTGCAAAAGACGTCGAAAAGTGCCACAGAGTTTCGGAAAAATATAAAAAATTCTGGGATTTTGCCAAAAAACCTTGCAAAAATCTCGGAACTGTGCTAGAATTTACGCGAATTTTACGAACAGTACCACTACAATTTACAAGAGGCGTATAAGATGAGTAAACGGTTCTTTTCTTCGGGCCGGGAATGGCTGTCCCTGATCCTGGCATTGGCAGTTCCGGTGTATCTGGAGGTAGTGCTGCATCTTTGCATCTATCATCAGGTCAATGGGCGGATTATCTTCCCCATCCTGTTTGCGCTGAGCGTGGGCGCACTGCTGTTCGCCCTCTGTTCGCTCCTGCCGCCCAAAGCCGGCAAGTGGATGCTGTGCCTGCTGCTGGGCCTTTTGACCTTTTACTTTGAGGTGCAGCTGGTCTACAACTCCATCTTCGGCGAGTTCATGGCGCTGATGCAGATGTTCACCGGCGCCGGCGCCATCACCAATTTCTTCTGGCAGACCCTATATGGCATCTGGCAGGCCATGCCCATGGTGCTGCTTTTGCTGATACCGGCCGTTGTGACCATTGTCCTGGCAGCGAAGAACGTCTTTGTCCTGCCGCAGCTGAAGTGGTATCGGCCCGTGGCCGCAGTGGCAGCTTTTGTGCTGATCCACTTCGGCACTGTGGCCGTGATGGCTGCCGGCGGCGACGGACCCTATACCGTTTACGGACTCTATACCTCCGCCGGCACCGGCACAGAGGTCAGCGTCCACAACATTGGCCTACTGTCCACCACCCGGCTGGAGTGCAAGTATATGCTCTTCCCCCAGGATGGGCAGGAGAACGCCGAGCTGACCGTCTCCCTGGGTGTGCCCGACTACGACCTGGACCCCAAGGAGTACAACGTCCTGGACCTGGATTTCGAGGCGCTGGAGGGCTCCACCAACAACGAGGCGCTTCAGGCTCTGGACCGCTACTTCGCCTCTGAGGAGGCTACGGAGAAGAATGAATACACCGGTTTGCTGGAGGGCTACAACCTCATCACCATCTGCGCCGAGTCCTTCTCCAGCCGGCTCATCGACCCGGAGCGTACCCCGACCCTCTATTACCTCTCCACCAACGGTCTGATCTTTGAGAACTACTACGGTACATACGGCTCCAACACCACCAACGGCGAATACACCTTCTGCATGGGCAACTACCCCGATATGTCCCGCAGCAAGGCAGCGGCCAGCTTCTTCGCTTCCCAGAAAAACTACTTGCCCTTCTGCCTGGGCAACGAATTCCTGGAGCAGGGCTATCAGACCTGGGCCTACCACAACTACTCCGGCGAATACTACTCCCGGCGAGACACCCATCCCAACATGGGCTATACCTTCCAGTCCGCCGGAGACGGCCTGGACATTGAGATCAACTGGCCTTCCTCCGATCTCGAGATGATGGAGGCCTCCATGGACGACTACCTGTCCAGCGATCAGCCCTTCCACGCCTATTACATGACCTTCTCGGGCCACTATCAGTACGACTGGAACAACCCCATGAGCCTGAAGAACAAGGCCATGGCAGAGAACCTGCCCTACTCCGAGGCCGTGCAGGCCTACATCGCCTGCAACAATGAGCTGGAGCAGGCGATGACCTATCTGCTGGGCCGGCTGGAGGAGGCCGGCGTGGCCGACAAGACCGTCATCATCCTGACCAACGACCACTATCCCTATGGCCTGACCATCGACCAGTTCAGCGAACTGGCCGGGGAGGAGATCGACGAGACCTTTGAAAAGTACCGCAACTCCTTCATCTGCTATATCCCCGGCATGGAGCCCACCACCATCGACACTTACTGCTCCACGGTGGACATCCTCCCCACAATCCTCAACCTCTTCGGCCTGCCCTATGACTCCCGGCTGCTGGCCGGGCGGGACATTCTCTCGCCCCAGGCCTACGACATGGCCGTCCTCTCCGACCAGAGCTTCGTCACCGAAAACTATGGCTTTGACGCCGCCACCGGCGAGGTAGTGGTCTTTACCGAAGGCTACGAGGTGGACGAAACCGATCTGCTCCAGCGGCAGACCATCATCCAGAACCAGTTCCAGGCGTCTCTGGATGTGCTGAACCAGGACTACTACGCCCACGCCCTGCCCGACGGCGCCGAGGTGACGGAGGACGATCAGAACGAGGAAGCCACCATGGAATTGCCCTTCACCGATATTCCCGAGGGCAAGAGCCTCGACCCCATCTCCTTCCTCTGGGGCAATGGCTACATGGACCCCATCTCCGAGACCAAATTTGGCTATGACGTGACGACCACTTACGTGGAGCTGCTGGACACCCTCTACCGCATGGCCGGCTCGCCCAATATGGACAACACCTGGGTGGACATGGGCAGCACCCGCCCCATCACCGGCAAATACTTAAACTGCGTCAAGTGGGCCGCCGACCTGGGCATCCTCAGCCGCCCCGTGGAGGGCCTTTCCTCCTACACGCCGCTGCTGCGGTCCGATGCGTGCCTCACCATCCTCAACTACGCCCGTACCCTGGGCTACTCCGACGCCGTGGACGATGAGGCGCTGCTCGCCGAGATGGCCGCCCAGCACCCGGAGTTCACCGCGGAAGAGAGCCGTGCCCTCCACTGGTGCTACAACCACCTGATTATCCAGGGCAGCGGCGGCAAGCTGCTGACCGTCATGGACGACGACCCGGAGCTGAGCCGGTATTCCCTCGCCAAAGTGGTCTATAACTTCTGGCTGTACGTGCTGCAAGGAAGCTGAGCGCCCAGCCTCATATCCGCAAAAACGCCCCCGGCAGGAAACCCTGCCGGGGGCATTTCGCGTTTGGAAGCTGGTCACTCAATAGATTTCCGCTGTGGTCTGGTCCATCAGGGTGATATCCACCTCGTAGTACCTGCCGCCGCGGTAAATGGTAAGCGTCACCACATCTCCGGAGCCCAAGTCGTTCTTGGCTGCCACCAAATCCTCCAGAGAGGAAATGGCCGTATCGTTGAAACCAACGATCACGTCGTCGGGCTCCAAGCCCTTGGCTTCGGCGTCAGACCCCGGCTCCACAGCCGTGATGACCACGCCGCTGGGCATATGGAAGAAGACCTGCGAGCGGAGGTCCAGTGTCTGGCCTTGGATGCCGATGGCGGGCCGCCCGGAGACATAGCCCTGGGAAATCAACTCGTCAAGAATAGGCTTGGCGGCTGTGATGGGGATCGCGAAGCCCAGGCCCTCCACGGTGGCAGAGGTGGCGGAATAGCTGCTCATCTTCATGGTATTGATGCCGATGACCTGGCCGTAGCAGTTGATCAGCGGGCCGCCGGAGTTGCCGGAGTTGAGGGCCGCGTTGGTCTGGATCAGCGTCATCTGACGTCCGCTGAGGTTGAGGTCCCGGTTGATGGCTGAGACGATACCGTCGGTCATGGTGCTCCGCAGCTCGATGCCCAGGGGATCGCCGATGGCCACCACCACGTCGCCCACCCGCAGCGCGTCGGAATTGCCGAACTCCGCAGGCGTAAGACCGGTGGCATCGATTTTCAGAACTGCCAAGTCGGTGGTCTCATCGCCGCCCACCAGCGAAGCCTGGTAGGTGGCGTCGTCCTCCAGCAGCACGAATATCTGCTCAGCGCCTTCGATCACGTGGTAGTTGGTGATGATATAGCCGTCCTGGGACATGACGATCCCGGTGCCGGAGGAAGTAGAGCTGCTCTGCAGGACGCAGGAAATGGATGCCACACTGGGGATCACCTTATCGTAGATCGCCTGCAGGCTCAGGGCATTCTCGTCTTCCGCCGGGCGGTTTTCCACGCTCTGGGGCGAATCCACAATTTCCACGGATTGCTCCGGCGTGGGCGTAGCTGTCTCCGGCTGCGTCTGGGTCTGATTGACAGAGGGCTGCTCTGTATTCGGTTCTGCGGCAGCGACGTCCTGCTGCTGCGTCTGCTGCTGGCCCAGGCTGACGACGGCATTGCCCTGGCCAAAGTCCACCCGCACCCCCAGGACGTTCACCGCCCAGGAGGCCAATCCGGTCAGCAGCGCCAACACTGCCAGAACCACCAGAAGGCCGGTGTGCCGTTTGGGCTTTCGCCGGCTGGTGCTATAATAGGAGTAGCCGGGCCGGTACTCCGGCTGGCCTTCCTCCCGATTTTGCGGATCATATTCATCGTATGGCATGGTTGACACCTCGTTTCTCTTGGGAGTCCAGTGGTCAGCGCACCACCGGCAGGGTGAAGGTGAAGGCCGTGAGGCCGTTTTCACTGGTGACGGAGATATCCTCTCCGTGGCTGTTCAGGATGGTTTTCACAATATAAAGTCCCAGGCCGACGCCCTCCCGGTCCGCAGAGCGGCTCTTGTCAGCTTTGTGGAAGCGGTCAAAGAGCAGCGGCAGTTCTTCCGGGGGAACGGTGGGGCCGGTGTTCTGCACCGTCACCCGGGCCTTTCCGCCCTCGGTGGTCAGGCGGATGCCCAGCATCCCGCCCTCGTTGCAGAACTTGATGGCGTTGTCGGTGAGGTTGTAGATCACCTGGGTGATGCTGTCCGGGTCGGCCTTGGTCCAGACCGGGCGGTCCGGCAGCTCCACCTCCACCCGGAGGCTCTTCCGCGTCACCCGCTGCTCAAAGCTGATAAGGACTTGGCCGATGGTCTCGCCCAGGTCAAAGCGGCGTTTTTTCTCCTCGGAAATTCCCTGGGCCTGAAGCCTGGAAATCTCCAGCATACTCCGCACCAGGCGGGACAGCCGGCGCACCTCGTCGGAGACCACCTGCATATAGTGCCGGTGCTGGTTCTCGGGAATGGTGCCGTCCAGCATCCCGTCCAGGAAGCCGGCGATGGTGGTCATGGGCGTCTTCAGCTCGTGGCTCACATTGGCCACGAACTCCTGCCGCCGCTTTTCCGACTTGGCCAGGCTCTCCGCCATGACGTTGAAGGCCCGGGCCAGCTGGTCGATCTCCACGGTGTTCTTGCCGCCCTCGGCCACCCGGACGTCCAGCTCGCCGTGGCCGAAGCGGGTGGCGGCCTTGGTGACGGCCTCCAGCGCCTGGGCCTGGTTGCGGCTGAGGAGATAGCTGCCCAGCATGGCCGCCACCAGCACCACCACGCAGACATAGAAGAAGATGGTAGTGGTCTGGGCGAGGACGCCCTGAATCTGATCCCGTGGGGCGATCATCAAAATCACGCCCAGCTGCTCGCCGGTGATTCCCGAGGTGACGGCCACGCCCTCGATAAAGTGGGCGCTCTCGTAAAGGCCGGGAACGGCGTCCTCATAAAAGCCCTCGCCGTCCCGGAGGATCTCCTGCACCATCTCCTCGGGGACCGAGGCCCCGGTGTGGATGCAGTTGCCCACGTCCTCGCAGGAGCAGAGGCGGATATTGCCGTGGGGGTCGCAGAGCAGGGCGTCGGTCCCGGCCACCTGGGCCACGGCCACCAAGCCCATGCGGAAGTCGCCCCAGCGATTGTCCAGCTCGCCGGTGATATCGTAGACGGAGGCGTATTTCGCCAGAATCTCGCCGTTGCTCTGGAGGCTCTCCTGGGTCTCATCCTCCAGATAGCCCAGCAGCACCGCCCGAAATGTGACGCCCATCAGCACCAGGCACAGCAAAATCAAGCCGGCCAGCAGGGCAAAGAGGCGGCTGAATGTGGTTTTCATGGCTTAGACTACCTCGAACTTATAGCCCACACCCCAGACGGTCTTCAGCGACCACTGGGGAGAAACTCCCTCCAGCTTTTCCCGCAGGCGCTTGATATGGACGTCCACGGTACGGCTGTCGCCGAAATAATCAAAGCCCCAGACCTCGTCCAGCAGTTGATTGCGGGTGTAGACCCGGTTGGGAGAAGAGGCCAAGTGGAACAGCAGCTCCATTTCCTTGGGGGGCGTATCCACCTTTTTCCCGTCCACGATCAACTCAAAGGCGTCCAGGTCGATGATGAGCTTGTCGAACACCAGCCGCTTGGAGGGCGCCTTTTCCTCCTGACCGCCGCCCCGGCGGAGCACTGCCTCGATCCGAGCCAGCACTTCCTTCATTTCGAAAGGCTTGGTGATATAGTCGTCCGCGCCCATTTTGAGGCCAGAGACTTTGTCGGTGGTCTCGCCCTTGGCAGTCAGCATGATCACGGGGGTCTGAGAATCTTTCCGGATATGTTTCAGGACATTCCAGCCGTCCATCACCGGGAGCATCACGTCCAGCAGCACCAGGTCCGGCTGGAGCTTGCGGAACATCTCCACACCGGCTCCGCCGTCGGCGGCGATGGCAGCCACATAGCCCTCCTTCTCCAAATATAAGCGCAGCAATTCTGCAATATTCTGATCGTCTTCCACGATCAGCACGGATTTGGCCATGAGGAGTCCTCCCTTTATCTCTTGTTACTCCATATTATACCGACTTCCCCGGAGTTTGCGTGAATATTTTGTAAAATCTCCGGCTATTTGTACCCGAGGGCCGGCGTTTTCAAATTATTCACAAACTCTTTGCCATTCGTTCACAACTTCTCCGGCAAAGGGGTGTATGATGAAACCGTAAACAGCACCACACTCCAAATTTCTCCCTCTCTTTTCTTTCATGCGAAACCCGCGGCCTCAGGCCGCGGGTTTTGCGTATTTTGCATACATTCCGGCGCCTCGACGCTTGACACGGCCCAGGAAATACGCTACACTGTTTTGTGGCTCCGGGCCAAATTTCATAATAGACAGTTCGTAACCATCCTGTCTTTAAACAAAACTAGGGACGTCCGCGGCACGCGCCGGGGACAGGATGGGTGCTTTGCGCCCATCTTTTTTTGTTCCGGAAAGGAATCAGAAATGAAAGAGAAAAAATTCACCGTCCGGCAGCTGGCTGCCTGCGCCCTCGTCGCAGCGCTCTACGCCGCCGTCACCATTGCCTCCGGCCCCCTGGCCTACGGCCTGGTGCAGTTCCGCCTCTCCGAGGCGCTGATGGTCCTGTGCTGGTTTGAGCCGGTGCTGGCCGTGGGCGTCACCCTGGGCTGCTTCCTGGCCAACCTCTTCTCCACCGTCACGGCGCTGGACATGGTCGTCGGCACTCTGGCCACAGCCATCGCCTGCATCGCCACCATCCGCGTGAAAAATCCCTGGCTGGTACCCCTGCCCAACATCCTCTCCAACGCCGTGCTGGTGGGCGGTATGCTGGCCTGGGTCATGTTCCCCGACAACCTGCTCACCGGCTTCGCCATCGCCGCGGCCCAGGTGGGCTTCGGAGAACTGGTGGTCATGTACGTCCTGGGTATGCCCCTGCTCTTTGCCCTGCGCCGGGCAGGGTTTCCCAAAATGCTCCGCCATTCGGCCCACACAGCCCAGTAAATTCGGCGAAATCCAGAGAATTTCCAGGTAAATTTTGTGTACAATGCGGATTGCGCCCCCAGCTGTTCTCCTGTATACTTAAATGGTTTTAAGTATATGTTTTGCGATTTTGGGAGGCGCGTCATGTCCAAACTAAAGATTATCACCGATTCTGCCAGCGATATCACCTTCGCCGAAGAGGCCGCTTATGCCATCCGCGTGATCCCCTTTCCCATTGCCCTGGGCGGCAAGTCTTACCTCAGCCGCGTAGATTTTGATAACCAGGGCTTCTACGCTCTGATGAACCAATACCCCGACGACCTGCCCACCACTTCCCAGGTGACACCCTTTCAATTCCAGGAGATCATCGAGGAAGAGGTGGAGCAGGGGCACAGCGAGCTGATCTTCCTGCTCATCAACTCCCAGGGCTCCGCCACCTATTCCAATGCCGTTCTGGCCCGGGACACCTACTTTGACGAGCATCCTGAACAGGTGGGCCAGGTAAAGATTTCCGTATTGGATTCCCGGGGCTACTCCTCGCTCTATGGCTACCTGGTCGTAGAGGCCGCCAAGATGGCCCAGGCCGGAGAAAGCCTGGAGACGGTGGAGGCCTATCTCTCCCAGGCCCTGGAAAAGCGAATGATCTATTTCGGCATCTACTCCCTCAAATACGCCGGCAAATCCGGCCGAATTCCCAGCGCCGCTGCCTTTTTGGGAGACAAGCTGGGCCTCAAGCCGGTGATGAAAATTTTTGACCACGAAATCACCACCGCCGCCAAGGCCCGGGGCGAGCAGCGGCTGATCTCCTCTCTGGTGGAGCTGGTGGCCCGGGACATCGCCCCCGGCACACCCTATCAGCTGATCTACGGCTCTGTGGTGGAGGATTTGGAAAAGCTGCGCCTGGCCATGACGCAGAAGCTGGGCTACGGCCCCACCGGCGTGTACCAGATC
The DNA here is from genome assembly GCA_018712245.1 of Candidatus Avoscillospira avicola. GTDB lineage: Bacteria > Bacillota > Clostridia > Oscillospirales > Oscillospiraceae > Avoscillospira > Avoscillospira avicola. The sequence goes on from DVHE01000015.1 coordinate 8,480, forward strand.
GGCGCTGCCATCGCGGCCAACGCCGGCCCCCGCGCCGTGGGTGTCTCCTTTGACATCCCGTAAACACAACAAACACACATTCCGAAAGCGCCCCGGAGGGATAATTCTCCCCTCCGAGGCGCTTTGATTTGCGTTCGGCCTATCTCAGTCGGACTCCGCATCCAGGAACTGCCGGAAGGCCGTGGGCAGGGCGTAGGCCTCCGTCAGCCGCGCCGGAGGCACCCAGAAGAGGTCCACACCGCCGCTGCACTGGAGGTAATACCCCCGCATCTCCCACTCCACATGGGTGAAGATATGCTTTCGCTCCGCCATCTGCTTCAGCTCCGTCACCTGCGCGCCCAGGGCCTCCGCCGCCGCCAGAGCCTCGGCGGGCTCCAGCAGCCCCGGCACATGGGGAAACTCCCACAGCCCCGCCAAAAGGCCCTTCTCAGGCCGCTTGCGGAGCGCCAGCCCCTGGGGTGACTGCAAGATCAGCACCGTCATGGTCTCCTGCCGCCGGGGTTTTTTGTCCAGGCGGACCGGCACTGCCGTCTCCCGCCCCATCCGGTGGGCCAGGCACAGGGAAGCCAGCGGGCAAACCTCGCACCGGGGCGCGCCGCCGGGCAGGCACACTGTGGCTCCCAGCTCCATCAGCGCCTGGGTGAAGTCGCCGCAGCGCCCCGCCGGATAGACCCGGGCCAGGTCCGCAGTCAGCGCCTTTTTCACCGCCGGCAGGTCCACCGGCGTCTCGTCCCACCGAATCCGCGCCGCCACCCGCAGGACGTTGCCGTCCACCGCCGGGGTGGGTTGGCCAAAGGAGATAGAGCAAATGGCACCGGCGGTATAATCCCCGATGCCCGGCAGCGCCCGGACGGCAGCGTAGTCCTCCGGGAATGCGCCGCCATAGTCCCGGACGATCACCTGGGCCGCCTTCTGGAGATTGCGCACCCGGCTGTAGTACCCCAGTCCCTCCCAGAGCTTGTGACAAAGCTCCGGGTCGGCAGCGGCCAGGGCCTCCACGGTGGGCAACGCCTGGAGGAACCGGGCGTAGTAGCCCTTCACCGCCTCCACCCGGGTCTGCTGGAGCATGATTTCCGAGAGCCACACGTGGTATGGCACCCGGTCTCGCCGCCAGGGAAGGTCCCGGCGGTTCTCCTCATACCAGGGTAAAAGCAGCTCCGGCAGGGCGGAAAGGTCGACAGTCATAGGCTCCTCCTCTTTTTGCTTGTCAAAGCGCCGCGGCCCAGGTATAATACGATTAGTTACCACAGGAGGCGCTTTTATGGGAAATTTATCGGAAAAACGGCTGTTTTTGCTGGACATGGACGGCACCATCTACCTGGACGACACGCTCTTCGACGGCACAGCGGAATTTTTGCAGCACGTGAAAGCCATTGGAGGACGGTATCTCTTCCTCACCAACAACTCCTCCCGGGGCATCCACGCCTATCTCGAAAAAATGGCCCGGCTGGGGATTCCAGCCGAGCCGGCGGATTTTCTCACCTCTGTGGATGTCACCATTGGCTATCTCCAGGCTCACTATCCGGGCAAGCTCTGCTATGCCTCCGGCACGCAGACCTTCCGCCAGCAGCTGGCCGAGGCCGGCATCGCGGTGACGGACCGGCTCCAGGACCAGGTGGAGGTGCTGGTGGCCGGCTTTGACACGGAGCTGACCTTCCAAAAACTGGAGGACTGCTGCATTTTGCTGAACCGCGGCGTCCCCTTCCTGGCCACCAATCCCGACTGGGTCTGCCCCACCTGGTACGGCTACGTCCCCGACTGCGGCAGCGTCTGCGAGATGCTCTTCCGGGCCACCGGGCGGCGGCCCAAGTTCCTGGGCAAGCCGGAGCCGGAGATGGCGCTGCTGGCCATGGAGCGCTGCGGCTTTACCCCGGCGGAGACCATGGTGGTGGGAGACCGGCTCTACACCGACATCGCCTGCGGCGTCAACGCCGGGATCGACGCCTGCTTCGTCCTCTCCGGCGAGGGCACGCTGGAGGACCTGAAGACCAGCCCCGTCCAGCCCACTTACATCTACCAGAACATTCGGGCGCTGCTGGAGGCCATCCGGGGCTGAGGCTTACCGCTTCTCCGCCACCTCGCCCTGGCGCTTGTAGATGCTCCCGGCGGGAACGGTGCCCCGAACCGAGGAGAGGGGATAGATGTTGCTCCCCCGGCCGATGACGGTGCCGGGATTCAGCACGGAGCCGCAGCCCACCTCCACCTCGTCGCCCACCATGGCGCCGACCTTCTTGCGGTTGGTCGCGATTTCTTCCGTGCCGTCGCGCACCACCACCAGCTGCTTGTCGCTCTTGACGTTGGAGGTGATGGCGCCGGCACCCATGTGGGCCTTGTAGCCCAAAATGGAGTCGCCCACGTAGTTATAGTGGGGCACCTGCACCTTGTCGAACAGGATCACGTTTTTCAGCTCCGTGGAGTTGCCCACCACAGCGCCCGCTCCCACCAGGGCGCTGCCCCGGATAAAGGCACAGTGGCGCACCTCCGCCTCGGGGCAGATGATGCACGGGCCGGTGATACTGGCCGTGGGGGCCACCTTGGCGCTCCTGGCGATCCAGACCGCGGGAGCCGGGTTATCGTAGTCCTCCTTGGGCAGCGCGGGACCCAGAGCGCGGATGAAATCTCCGATGCCCTCCAGGGCCTCCCAGGGATACCGGCACTGGGCCAAAAGCGGCTGGGCCAGGGTGTGGGTGAGGTCAAAGAGATCCGTGACTTGGTACATGACGATCCTCCTGTTCCGGCTAAAATGTTTTTTTCATTATACTCTCTCCTGCCCGCCGCCGCAAGAGGCGCTTTCCCGCAAAACCGGGCAAAACCCGTTGTCAAGCCGGGAGATTTTTAGTATAATGTATGAGATTCCCCAAGAAAGGAGCATTCTCTTGCGAATCCGTCTTGTATCGCTGCTGCTTCTGTTGGCCCTGCTGCTGCCGGGCTGCGCCGCCGGGCAGCAGACGTCCAGCGCCATCGCCGCCACCACGGCGCCGGTGGCGGAATTTGCTGAGGCAATCGTCCAGGGCAGCGGCCTGTCAGTGACGCGGATCATCACCGACTCCGTTTCCTGCCTCCACGACTACTCTCTCTCCGTCCGGCAGATGGAGGCGGTGGAGCGGTGCGACGTGCTGCTGCTCTCCGGCGCGGGGCTGGAGGACTTCATGGCTGACGTTATCGCCCAGGCCCCCAAGACCATCGACTGTTCAGAGGGGATAGCGCTTCTCGCCAACGACGAGGGGAGCGACCCCCACATCTGGCTTGACCCGACCCGGGCAGCCCAGATGGCCGCCAACATCGCCGACGGCCTCACAGAACTCTATCCCGATCACGCGGGCTTGTTCGCGGACAACCTCCAGACCCTGACCCAGCGGCTGGCGCAGCTCCAGGCCGACGGCGAGGCCGCTCTGGGCCAGCTGAAGACCCGGGAACTCATCACCTTCCACGACGGCTTTGGCTACCTGGCTGACGCCTTTGACCTGACTATCCTGGCCGCCATCGAGGAAGAGGCCGGGTCCGAGGCCTCAGCGGCGGATCTGACCGAGATCATCGCCCTGGTGGAGCAGCATCAAATCCCCGCCGTCTTCACCGAAGCCAACGGCTCCGACGCCGCCGCCTCCGTCATCGAGGCCGAGACCGGCGTACCCCACTTCTCCCTGGACATGGGCTTCGGAAACCGGGATTACTTCGACGCCATGACCTACAATCTGGAAACATTGAAAGAGGCCCTCTCATGACCCACGATTCTCTCCACAACGGCAGCTGCCAAGGCGCCTGCTGCTTGAAGATCCAGGACCTCTCGGTGCGCTTCGGCACCGACGCCGTGCTGGAACACGTGAACCTCCATATGCACTGCGGCCAGATCGTCGCTCTGATCGGCCCCAACGGGGCGGGCAAGTCCACCCTGATCCGGGCCATCCTGGGGGAGCGGGCCTATACCGGCTCCATCACCTTCTCCCCGGCGGGCCGCGGTCCGGAGAAGCTCCGCATCGGCTACGTGCCTCAGAGCCCGGCCTTTGACCCCGGCGACCCGGTCAGCGTGCTGGATCTCTTCGGCTGCTGCCTGGGGCGGCGTCCGGCCTTTCTTCCCGCCGGGAAGCGGTTTCGCACCCGGGTGCTGGACTGCCTCGCCCGTGTCCACGGCGAGGCCTTGATCGATAAGCGCATCGGCGCCCTCTCCGGCGGCGAGGTGCAGCGCGTCCTGCTGGCCCTGGCCCTGGAGCCCATGCCTCATATTCTGATCCTGGACGAGCCCCTCTCCGGCGTGGATGTGGAGGGCATGAGCCTCTTGATGGATATGCTGGATGAGATCCGCCGCACCTACGATCTCTCCATTCTGATGACCACCCACGACTTCTCCATGCTGGAGCGCTATTGCGACCAGGTGGTGCTGATCCAGCACCAGGTCCTGGCTCAGGGCGCCCCCGGGGAGGTCCTCTCCTCCCCGGCCTTCCGCCGGGTGTTCCACATGGGAGGCGGCCAATGAACCTTTGGTACCAACTGCTGGAGCTGCTGCCTGTGGGCTGGCTCTCCATGAACTTTATGAAAAACGCCCTGCTGGCGGTGCTGATTATGGGACCCCTCTTCGGCCTGCTCTCCACCATGGTGGTAACGGGAAAGATGAGCTTCTTCTCCGACGCCCTGGGCCACTCCGGCTTCACGGGCATCGCCATCGGCGTCTTGTGCGGCGCGGCCTCTCCCACCTGGTTCGCCGTGGTGCTGGCCGTGGCCTTCGCCCTGCTCTTTTCCTACGTGAAAAGCCGCGCCAACCAGTCCGCCGAGACCGTCATCAGCGTCTTCTCCTCCACTGCCGTGGCGCTGGGCATCTTCATCGCCACCATGAACGGCAGCTCCTTCACCAAGTTCAACCGCTATCTCATCGGCGACATCCTCTCGGTGACACCGGCGGAGATCGGCCTTCTGGCCACGGTGCTGCTGGCGGTGGTGGTGCTGTGGTGCCTCGCCTCCAACCGCCTGGTGCTGACGGCGGTCCATCCCCAGCTGGCCTCCTCCCGGGGCATCCCGGTCCGGGGGTATGAGACGCTCTTCACCGTATCCATCGCCGTGGTGGTGACGCTGGCCATGAGCTGGGTGGGCCTGATGGTCATCAACTCGCTGCTGGTTCTGCCGGCAGCGGCAGCCCGGAATGTGGCCCGCAACCTCCGGGAGTACCACCTCTTCTCGGTGGTGCTGGCCCTGGTTTCCGGCGTCGCGGGCCTTGTCACCAGCTATTACCTGGGCTCCTCCACCGGCGCCGTCATCAGTTTGTATCTGGCCCTCTTCTTCGCCATTACCTTCCTCTTCCGCCAGCGGCGGGCCTAGTCATAAACGCACAAGTCCCCCTGTTTTCGCTGTGAAAACAGGGGGACTTGCGGATTCTCGGGCCGTCAGGCCGGGTCCGTCTGCAAGTTCTGGCCGGAGAAGGCCAGGGGCAGCAGCTCCGAGAGGGTGTGCTTTTCGATCCGGCCGTCAGGGCCGCCCATATAGATGGGAAAGTCCGGCGGGCAGAACTCTGCCATCACCTGGCGGCAGACGCCGCAGGGCGCCGCGGGCCGCGAAACGACGCCGCCCATGCCGCCCAGCACGGCCAGCGCCTGGAACCGGCGCTCGCCCTGGGCCACCGCGGAAAAAAACGCCGTGCGCTCGGCGCAGCAGGTGGGTCCGTAGGCTGCGTTTTCCACATTGCAGCCCACATACACGCGCCCGCTCTCTCCCAGCAGCGCCGCGCCCACCTGGAACCCGGAATAAGGGGCATAGGCCCGCCCCATGGCCTCTCTGGCCAACTCCATCAATGCTTCAGGGGTCATTTTCTTGCTCCTTTCCCGCCTGGTTCGCCGCGCCGCCTCGCTCCACCGCCGGATGACGCGCCCGGCGATACAGGAAGAAGAACACTACGAACACCTCCAGCGCACCGCAGATCAAAAACACTTTCGCCGCCAGCAGTCCCGGCGCCGTCAAAAACACCGTCAATCCGCCGATCCAGACCAGCGCCGAAAAGGAGACCAGTTTCCAGGTCAGGCTCCACCACAGCGCGGAGAATACGGAAGCCAGCAGCGCCGAAAAGGCAGCTGCATAGAGCAAAAACAGCCACGTGTTGAAGTTCACTCCGACGATTTCGAAGGCAAAGAGCAGCACCGTGGCAATGACAAAGGTCAGCGCCGCCGAGAGAAGGAAAATGTAGAGGCGCAGATAGGGGCTGCGGCGCAGCTCCGGCTTGGTCTCGCCGATGAGGTCGCCCACGGTGACGCCGTAGAGGTCCGCGATCTGGCTGAGGACGTACACATCCGGCAACCCCTCGCCCCGCTCCCACTTGGAGACGGCCTTGTCGGAATAGCTGAGTTTCTGCCCCAGAACAGCCTGGGTGTCTCCGTTCGCCTTGCGGTAAAGGGCGATATTCTTGCCGATGAGTCTTCTCAGCTCTGCCTCGTCCTTTACCATGGCTTTCCCTCCAAATTCAGATTTTTCGCAACTTTTCAACCTCTCTACTCCTAGTAGAGTCCCTTTCTCCCGTTGGTTTCCGCCCTTTGGGGGGCAGTAGGGTGACAAATCCTCCGGCGGCTGGTATGGTAGAGGCAGCTGAACAGCCCCCCCGCCTCTGCCGCGGGATATCTTCAGTATACCATTTCGCCATCCCTCTGGCAAGTGGCATTGCGCGCCCGGCATCTCACACACCGTGCCGGGCGCGCTATTTTTTTGCCCCCGCACAGCACAGGTGGGCCGCCCGCCGGAGGGGGCGATGGCTCCTCTGTCCGGGATCGTTGGCGCCTTCTTATGTGTCCGCCGGGCGCCCCGCACAGCCGGGCCATGGAATCTGTCTCCTCCCGCGAAGCCGCACCGGAGCAGCCCTCTTCGCAAGTCGCCAAACGCCGCACCGGCCCGCCCCGCGGCAGGTGCAGCCCCGATTGCGCCCCCCGGAGGAGCACTTCGCCTTCTGCGCGCCGTGATCGCCGTGTGTATGTTCAAAAGTTTGTCCGTTCTGCGCCTTGACACTGCACATCTTCAGCAGTATTCTATAAATTACGGGAAATTTCAGCCGCCGGGTCTCCCCTGGCGTGCGCTTTGTGCGCTATATCATAGCCGCCCCCTCGGGGTCGGCAAAAACTTCCGCCGCTGCGCGGCCTGATCGTCTGCGGTATACACCGATTTGCGATTCCGCCTGTCCGCGTTGCCTGAGTGCCGGCGGCAAATGCACTGGAGAACATATCCACCGTAGGGGCCGATAGTCCGGGTTGCCGCTAAGCCTTTCTGGCCCGCGTCGCGGTTCGCCAAGGCAAGTGGCTGCCCAACCGCTGTGGTCGCTTCTTCCGCCACTGGCGGCGCTCCCTTGCGGGCCACATCGACCGGCCCGCGCCGTCTGAGCGCTTGCGGGAAGCGCAACTGGCCCAAGCCTCCCCTAACGCCCGAAGGGCTTTAGGGGAGGTGTCACGGCGGAGCCGTGACGGAGGGGTCTGCCGTAGGGGCGGTATCAGCCGCCCGCGGGCCAGGCCGCGATCTCGACAGGCTGCCGTCGAACGGAGCCGGTTCCAGGCGGCTGATAGCCGCTCTCACAACTGCGTCGCCCCGGTGCGTTCGGCCATCCCCTCAGTCTCGCTCCGCGAGACAGCTCCCCTTGGGTAGCGGTACTAACGTCCTCCAAAAATCACCGTACCTATCAGAAAGGCCGCTGACGCGGCACGGGCCGATGTAGGCATCGGCCCCTACGAAGCTGAGCGGTACAAGCTGCCTTTTACAACTACTGCACCCTTCGCGCAAGGCTGCTGCGCGCCCCTACGGCGGCGACGGGACGCCGGTCTGTCTCCCGGGCGTATCTGGGAACGCAATCTCTCGTGAAGGAAAGGATACGACGGCTGCGGAAAGCCGTTTGACGATACATTTCTACAGCAAGGAGCTACAGCAAGCGCTATGGAACTGGAGCAAATTTATCAATCCCTGGGGGTATCGCCCCAGGTCTATCAATTCGGCGAGGCCACGCTGGCCCGGCTGCGACAGCGGTTTGAGGCCATCGATCAAATGGCGGAGTACAACCAGGGCAAGGTCCTCCACGCCATGCAGGAGAACAAGGTCAGCGCCGCCTGCTTTGCCGCCACCACCGGCTACGGCTACGACGACGTGGGCCGGGAGCGACTGGAGAAGGTCTACGCCGACACCTTCCACACCGAGGCGGCCCTGGTGCGGCCCCAGATCACCTGCGGCACCCACGCCCTGGCCGTGGCCCTCTCGGCCAATTTGCTGCCCGGGGATGAGCTTCTGAGCCCCGCTGGCGGCCCCTACGACACCCTGGAGGAAGTCATCGGCATCCGCGAGTCGCCCTGCTCCCTGAAGGAATACGGCGTCTCCTACCGCCAGGTAGACCTGCTGCCGGACGGCGGCTTCGACTACCCCCGCATCCGGGAGGCCATCACCGAAAAGACGAAGCTCATCACGATCCAGCGCTCCAAGGGCTACGCCACCCGTCCCTCCTTCTCCGTCGCCCAAATCGGGGCGCTGATCGCCTTCTGCAAAGGCATTAAGCCCGACGTCACCGTCATGGTGGACAACTGCTACGGCGAGTTTGTCGAGGCGCTGGAGCCCTCGGACGTGGGGGCGGACATGATCGTCGGTAGCCTCATCAAAAACCCCGGCGGCGGCCTGGCCCCCATCGGCGGCTACATCTGCGGCACAGAGAAGTGCGTCTCCCGCTGCGCCTACCGGCTCTCCGCCCCCGGTCTGGGCCAAGAGGTGGGTGCCAACCTGGGTCTGCTGCCCGCCCTCTATCAGGGCTTCTTCCTGGCTCCCACGGTGGTGGCCGGCGCCCTCAAGGGCGCGATCTTCGCCGCCAATCTCTATGAACAGCTGGGCTATCGTGTGATCCCCACCGGCTCTGAGGACCGCCATGACATCATCCAAGCCGTGGAGCTGGGCTCTGCCGACGCCATGCTGGCCTTCTGCGCCGGCATCCAGGCCGCCGCCCCGGTGGACAGCTACGTCACCCCGGTCCCCTGGGCCATGCCCGGCTACGACGCCGAGGTGGTCATGGCAGCCGGCGCCTTCGTCCAGGGCTCGTCCATCGAACTCTCCGCCGACGGCCCCATCCGCCCGCCCTATGCCGTCTACTTCCAGGGCGGCCTCACCTGGTATCACGCCAAGCTGGGCATCCTGATGTCCCTTGAAAAGCTGGTCCAGGCCGGCCTGGTGCAGCTGCCAGCCTGACCACTGCCGATCTCTGCCAATGGCACGCCACGTTTTTTCGCCCTTGCCCTTGACTTTTGTTATTTTATGCGTTAAAGTATTATCTATCGAAATTTCAACCTTTGGAGGTCCTGACCTATGAAGCCCATGAGCAGAAAATGCGAGCAGTTCACCGATTCCGTCATCCGTCGGATGACGCGGATTTCCCTTCAATATAACGCCATCAACCTGGCCCAGGGCTTCCCGGACTTTGATCCCCCCAAGGAACTGCTGGATCGTCTGGCCGAAGTGAGCTACCAAGGCCCCCACCAGTATCCCATCACCATGGGCGCGCCCAACTTCCGCCAGGCCCTGGCCCGGAAGGCCGGCCGGTTCATGGGCCTCAGCCTGGACCCGGAGACCAACATGGTCATCACCATCGGCTCCACCGAGGCCATGGTGGACACCATCTTCGCTCTGACCAACCCCGGCGACAAGATCGCCATGTTCTCCCCCTACTTCGAGAACTACCGTGCCCAGGCCATCATGGCCGACTGTGAGCCGGTGTTCATCCCTCTGGTGCCCCCGACCTTCGACTTTGACCCCAACGTTATCGAAGACGCCTTCAAGACCGGCGTCAAGGCCATCCTGATCTGCAACCCCTCCAACCCCAGCGGCAAGGTTTTCACCTACGATGAGTTGAAAACCATTGCAGACCTTTGCATTAAGTACGACGTCTACGCCATCATGGACGAGGTCTATGAGCATATCGTCTACGCCCCCCACAAGCACACCTACATGAGCACCCTGCCCGGTATGTGGGAGCGGACTGTCTCCTGCTCCTCCCTGTCCAAGACCTACTCCATCACCGGCTGGCGTCTGGGCTACGCCATCGCTGCGCAGCCTTTGATGGACCGCATCAAGCAGTTCCACGACTTCAACGCCGTAGGCGCCGCGTCCCCGCTGATGGAGGCCGCTGTGGTGGGCCTGGATATGCCCGACAGCTACTACGAGGAGTTCGGCGCCCACTACGCCCACATGAAAAAAATCTTCACCGACGGCCTGACCAGCCTGGGCATCCCCTTCACCGATCCCCAGGGCGCCTACTTTGTGCTGGCCGACATCGGCCCCTTTATGAAGCCCGGCCAGAAGGACGTGGATTTCTGCGTGGAAATGACCCAGAAGGTGGGCGTGGCCTGCGTGCCCGGTTCCTCCTTCTTCAACGAGGACATCAACAACATCGTCCGCGTCCACTTTGCCAAGAAGGACGAGACGCTCTACGAGGCGCTGAACCGCCTGTCCGATCTCAAGAGCAAAATGGCCTGAGGCCATTCATCAAAAAACCAGCAGCCACCCCAGGGGTGGCTGCTGGTTTTTTGCGCGGCAGCTTTTCGCCGTGGCTCAGAAAAAGGGGCGAAAAGACTTTTTTCGACCCACTGAAATCCGACTGCGGCTCCCGTGCCGCAGTCGGATTTTTGTATCAACGCCGTAGGGGCGCATATCGTGTCCCAGGTGCGATATTGTCTGGGCCTATTTTTCCGCCGTCGGGTACAGCACGGTGCCGTCCAGGCGGACCAGGGTGGGCAAGCCGCCCTGGTTGACAGTGAACACGCCGCCCTTTTGATGACTGTACTCGTCCACCAGGCCGGTCAGCAGCACCTGGCCGGATTCGTCCAGGAGATCCATGTGGTAAAAGCCCTCTTCGTCCTTGTATGTGGCGTAAATCAGACGGGTGGTGAATCTGCCGCCGTCTCTGGTGCCCAGCCAGAGGCCGCTGCCGTAGCTGTAGGGCTGGCCGAAATCCCGCTTCTCCGCGCCGGTCTCCAGGTCCGCCAGATAGAAGTCCATCAGCCATTGGCCGTCCTCGGCCTCGTAGTTGATCATGCACAGCACCGTCTCAGAGGAAATCACCGAAATAGACCCCATGCTTTGATCGAGCTCCCGGACCAGCGTGCCGTCGGGCCGATAAAACTGGCTGACGCTGCCATCGGTCACGTACAGCAGCTCCGCGGTACCGTCGGACTCGTCGTCAATCACGTACAGCTGCCGCCCTTCGGCCAGGACTGCGCCGTCCCAGGCCACGAACTGGCCGTGGGCGTTGTCGGTGGGCAGTATCGCACCGTAGTTGAAGGCCGCCTCGTCTAGCTCCAGCAGCAGCCCCTGCTCATAGGCGGCATAGATGCCGTAGGGGCTCTCGAAGGCCACTTCGCCGTCGGCCAGGGACACGGCATAGAAGCTGCTCTCGTCCCGGCACAGGGCATAGCCCTGGGAAATGTCATAGATATACCAGCCCTGGGGCTCCAAGGCCCAGCTGCCGCTGCTGTCCAGCAGGCCTATCCGGTTCTGCTCGTCCATGGCGCAGAGGTAGCCGTGGCCCTGCCAGACATGCTGGGGCAGGCGAATCTGCAGCTCCACATTCTCCGCCGTCACCGCGCCGGTGCTGTCGTAGACCGTGACGGGGCCGCCGTCCTCGGCCTGGGTGTAGAGCAGGTCGTCGCCGACAATGATGGCAGCGACCAACCCCTCGGCTACCAGGGTGCCGTCCCGGCGGTAGAGGTCCGTGCCACCCGTCCGTGACACCGTCACCAGGTCCCCCAGGCAGCTGAGATAGTAGCCCTCCACCTCCTGAATCACCTCGCCCTGAAGGGAATAAAGGGTCACCCGGCTGTCCGCCGCCGCCGTCTGATTCTCGGCCCGCTCATCCACCAACACCGCCAGGGTCTCCCCGGTGGACCAGTCGATCACCGGAGACATCGTGCCGCAGTCGGTGTAGGCGATGACGGTTCCGTTGTCATCCACGGCGGCTATGGGGCCGATGATCTCATCGCTGAGACGGTCGAAATACACCGCCTGGGGCGCGAGATACTCCGCCAGATAGTCCGGCGGCTCCCAGGGGTCCTGCTCCGGGGCGGGCGCGGGATCTGTTTCGGCGTCAGTCTCCTCGGGCGGCACGGTCACAGGGGTCGTGTCCGGCTCCAGCGGCTGGGGCTCCCGGGGCTGGAGCGTCCCCAGGGCCAGGACCGTGCCCAGCACCAGGGCGCAGCAGGCTGCCGCGCTCACCCACCGCCATGGCCGGGACCGGGGATAGGACGGGGCGCTGGACTTTTCCACCAGATCATCCCGAATCCCCGTCAGTGCGGAAAAAATGGCTTCGCTCCACTTCATGGTGTGATCCCCCTTTCAAGCAGATAGGCTTTGAGCTTCCGGCGGCTGCGGTAGAGGCTGGACTTCACGGTCCCGGCAGGCAGATGGCACCGGACCGCAATCTCGCCCACGCCGTCGGCATGCCAGTAGCGGCGCAGGAATATATACTGATCCCGGTCCGGCAGCGTGCGGAGAAACTGGTCGAGCAGGCGGCTCAGCTCCGCCCGCTCCACGGCGGCCTCGGGGTTGCCGGTGACACAGTCGGCCAGCTCCTGGGTCAGAACCTCGACGCCCTGGCCACCACCGCGCTTCTGGGTCCGGGCCGCCTGATAGACCGTCAGCGCCAGGTTCCGGGCGATTTTCAGGAGAAAGGCCCCCAGAAAGGCCGGGCGCTGGGGCGGGATGGCGTTCCAGGCCTTGACATAGGTGTCGTTGACGCACTCCTCGGCGTCCTCCCGGCTGCGGAGGATCTGATAGGACACTGCGTAGCACCGCCCGCCGTATTTTTCCGCCGTCTCCGCCACGGCCTGCTCATCCCGGGCAAAATACAGTGCGAGAATTCCGGAATCGTCCATGGCCCTCGCCTCCTTCCTCTGCTGATATAGACAGGATTTCAACCGCGATGGTTTTCTTCTGCCGGAGATTATTTCGGCAGCAGGCCGGTCCCACCAGTCGAGGTCACAGGCGCCTAGGTGGTAACCGGTCTGCGCAGAGCAATGCAAAAGCCGGGGCGCCCTGGGGCGTCCCGGCTGGGGGTGGCTTTGACTCAGGCCTCCAGGTAGGAGTCGGAGTACAGCTCGTTGTTCTTGAAGATATCGCAAGACTTGATGGTCTCCATCAGCCGCAGGTCGCAGGGGTTGACGATGGCGGAGGTCAGACCCTGCATCATGCACATGGCCACCAGAGCGCTGTCCATGATGGGACGGATGGCCTTGGGGGCGCCGTTGGAGTTGTTGGACAGACCGCCGGTGGACTTGAGGCCCTCGTCGGAGAACATCTTGATGGCATTCAGGACGTCCATCTGCTTGTCCTGCATGCCCTTGACCACCAGGAACAGCGGGTCGAACCAGAGGTCGTCGGCCTCCATGCCCAGAGCCATGCCGCGGTCCAGCATATGGTGGCAGTGGGTCATGCGCTCTTCGTTGTCCTTGGCAATGCCGTCGGCAGAGCAGAGGGCGATAACGATAGCGTCGTTGGCAGCGGCCAGGTCGATGTTGCTGATACGGGAACCGGCGTCAGCGGAGTTGACGATGGGCTTGCCGTTGGTGCGGTTGTAGACGGCAATACCGGCTTCGATAGCCTTCTTGTTGGCGGTATCCAGAGCCAGCGGCACATTGTTGAAGTTCTCCTGCAGCAGCTTGACCGCCCAGGTCATCAGCTCGGGGCCGTTGGACTCGGCAGGGCCGATGTTGACGTCCAGGTAGGTGGCGCCGGCAGCGATCTGCTCGGCAGCGCGCTTCAGGATCGGCTCGGGGTTCATGGTGTTCATGGCCTCGCGGATGACGGGGCTGATGCAGTGGATGCGCTCGCCGATGGTAACGAACTTCTTGCTCTCCACGTTGCGGGTCTTGTAGGTGACACCCATGTCCACCACTTCGATCTTCGGGATGGAAGCGGCGATCTTGGCGAAGTCCAGCGGGGCGTCGGCATTGACCTCTTCCTTCTTGGGCGCGGTAGTGGTCTTGGTGGCGGCGACAGCGGCAGCGGCCTTCTCATGCTCGCCGTCCTTCAGGAACTTCACGATCTCGACGGCCTCGCGGGTGCCGACAACGACGTTCCACTCAGGCAGCTTGTCCTGAATCTCGCCCTTCATGACGGCGACCTTGCCGGGGATGACCAGGGTGCGGGAGTTGATCTTGTTGGCCAGATCGAACTCGTCAAAGAACTTCTTGACGGAGGAGCTGGAGAACTTGCCGGCGGCCCAGGCAGTCAGAACGGACATACCGGAGGCGTCGGTGATCAGCAGGTTGACCGGCACCTTGGAGCGCTCGATTTCGCCGGAGACCAGGAAGTAGGTCAGGGCGAAGTCCACGGTCAGCATGCAGGGGCTGTCGGCGGTGGCGCCGTTCATGGGGTAGATGCCGGGGGCGACCTTCATGGGCTTCTGCGGGTCGGTGTAGATGTTCTGGCGCAGGCCGTGCAGCGGCAGGGACTCGGCGTAGGAGACCTTGTCCATGACGATGATGGAGCCGTACTTCACGGTGAAGAGGGCAGCATAGGCGGTCTGCAGATGAATGTCGCCAGGGGCAACCTTGGTGAGGTTGACGATGGAGGGATAGCCGAAGGTGCGGTCGCCATCCTTCAGGGCAGCGCGGCGGACCATAACGGCGTTGGCCAGGGTCTCCTTGGCGTCCTTGCCGGTGACGTCGATCACCAGGTTCTTGTTGCCGGCCTTCTCCAGGGCAGCGAAGGTGTCGTGCAGCTCCTCGATGGAGGCACCCTTGACACCCAGGGTCACGCCAGCAGCGGTGGCGACGGCGTTCATAGCTTCATAGTTCGCGGCATTGGCGCCGTTGAGGATGGGCTTGGAGTCCTTGACGGCCTCGACAGCGACCTTGGCCACATCGGCGTTCTCGCAGTCGATGATGGCGACGCGGCCCATGGCGACGACCTTCTGGGCCAGCGCGGCCAGACGGGCGCCATCGCCCTTCTCATCGTGGACCAGGACCATTTCCACATACTCCCGCTCGCCGATGCGCTCATAGTCCACCTTGGCCATTTCAGCCAGCGCGGCGTCCACAGCGGCATCGTCCATGCAGGTGCACAGAGGCACGGCGAAGAGGTTCCGGGAGACCAGGGTCTTCTCATGGCGGAAGAGGACGGTCTCGCCGCCCAGCTTGTGGGCATTGTCGCCGGCGCCGACGGTGATGGTCTTCATCGGAGGCGCAGTGGCCTCGCTCAGGAGGGCCTTAGCCTCGTCGGACATATGGGGGCACTTATCGATGGAGACGGCGCCCTGGGCCACCTTCATGCAGAAGGCCATGCAGGTGGGGCTGCCGCACTCTTTACAGTTGGTTTTCGGAGACAGCTTGAAAATATCAAGACCTTTGACTGCCATAGTATGTATTCCTCCCTAACTTAAATCAGCGCGTCGATCATCTTGGAGACGGCGGCCACAGCGGCAGGATGCCGCATGATGACAGCGTCGGAGCCGCAGGCCAGGCTGGCGGCGGCGGTGGTGATTTCCATTTCGACGCCGCGCTCTTCCTGGTTGCCCCACTCGGGCATTTCGGCCTCAGGCATGATGGATTCCTTCACGCCCCAGGTGTCAGGGGAGACGGGGGTGATGATGGGCATCTGCAGCTGGGCGTCGCCCTGCTGGAGGGCAGCGGCCTTGATGCGGTCCAGGGTGGAAGCCACATACTCATAGCCGTAGCCGGCGGCGGCGGAGCCAGCGTTCATGACGATGGAGCCGGCGTTCACGCCCAGCTGGGTCATAACAGTGTTGAGCTGCTTGGCCAGGTTGATATCCACAGCGGACTCTGCGCCGACCTTCTGGCCATAAGCCAGGCCGGCGGAAGCGCCGACGGTCTTGTAGTTTTCCTCGCGGGCGGAGAGAACCAGGATGTTCTTGCCGGCCAGAGCCTCGGAGACCTTGCTGAACAACTCGGCGTCCTTGTCCACGTTCTTGCAGCCCATGACGACGATGGGCAGCTCCGTGGCGGCGGCGACGGACTTGCACAGCTCCACGCACTCTTCCACGCTCTTGTTCTCGCCGTTGGGATCGGCGCCTTCCAGATGGATGCACACGAAGGATGCGCCGGGCATGGACTCCACCCGCTTGGCCATATCAGCCACGGAGGTGCAGCCGGCGTAGAACTCCTGCATACCGGGCGTCGTGCAAAGCTCCATACCGGCATCGGTGATTTCCACGCCGATCTTGGGCTTGTTCTCGATGGCGGCGTCGAAGCTGTAGAACGGCAGCACGTTCTGACCGCCCAGGACCGTGGCCTTGTCACCGGTGCCGAGGGTGACGGCGTTGATCTTGGAGTTAAACGCCTGCTTCTTGGGTACGAAAGACATGTTTAAAATCCCCCTTGTTAAAATGACTTACAGATTGAGCTTTCGCATGATCTCATGGAGCGCCTGTTTGATGGGCGTGTTGTCCGGCACCTGGGAGCTGGGCTTGCCATCACAATCGTACTGGTAGACCAGCTCATCCTGGGGCAGGACCCCCAAAAGGGGCAGACCATGCTTTTGAATTTCTTCCAACACGCCGGAATTCAGTTCCCCCTCCGGCGCACGGTTGACAATGAGATAGAGATTGGTGGGATGCAGCTCCAAATCCTTGACCAGCTCGGCAATGCGGGCAGCCGCCTGGATGCCCCGGCGGGAGCAGTCAGAAATCAGCAGCATCGTGTCCACATGGGGCAGCGTGCCGCGGCTCAAATACTCCAGTCCCGCTTCATTATCCATGACCATGTAGCGGTAGTTGCCGGCGTACTTGTCCACCTGGGTCTTGAGGACGCCGTTGACGAAGCAGTAGCAGCCCTTGCCCTGGGTGCGGCCCATGACCAGCATGTCGAAATCGTCCTCTTCCACCAGGGCGGAGGAGAACTTCATGTCGGCGTATTCGGCCTTGGTCATATACTTCGGCATGGTGCCTTTCAGCTCCGCCTGGGCCATCTCCTCGCGGATATCGCCCAGGGTAGTCTCCACCTCCACGCCCAAAACCTCGTTGAGGTTGGAGTTGGCGTCGGCGTCCACCACCAGGATGGGGCCGTCCTTCTTTTTGCAGAGGTAGTCGATGATCATGCCGCAGGTGGTGGTTTTACCCACGCCGCCCTTGCCTGCCACGGCGATGGTGTGAGTTGCCATTTGGGTTCGCTCCTTTATCTGAAGAAACGGGCGCACCACGCCCGTTTCGTCCTGTGGTAATGGTAACATATTTTATCGTTGAATACAAGCCGGAATTGGAGAATAATGAGAAAATTCCCGGCTTTCCAGATTAAAGCTCTGTAAAGAGAAACTTTTGTACCGTCCCGGCGATATTCACATGAACGTTGACGCGGCCCGGGCCGGGGTAGTCCACCGCGATCTCCACGTCCTTGCCTTTCATCATGCCACGAACGTATTCCACGGGGTCGTCGGTCTCTACCTCGTCGAAGAACACGTCGCGCATCTGGTTGTTGGCGCAGAGATTGGGGATCTCCCGGACCACCTCGTAGGCCTTCACGCGACGTTCTCCCGCACCACGGCAGTGCCGCCCACCAGGTCCACCGACACCAGGGTGCCGACCACGACCACCTGCCGCTCCATCAGATCGGTCAGCAGCAGCTGGCCGTCCTGGACCTCAATGGACTGGACATTGGACATCACAATATTCTCCGGGGTCTTCTCCCCGCGATAAACCGTAGAAAGGCACATGGATATTCCTCCTTTAAAACAATGCTGCGCAGCTGCGCTTATCCCTGCATGGATGCCAGGATGGTGCTCAGCCGCAGGTTGCCCTTTTCAAAATCGCTGACGGCCAGCATCACCTGCTCGTAGGCCGCCTTATCGCCCATCTCTTCCAGCTTCTTGGCCAGGCCGGCCAGCTCGTTGGCATGGGCGGTGTTGTGGTTCACCATATACTTCATCAGCGCCATCAGCTCTTCCCGGGGCGTATGCTCGCCGCAGCCGCCGCAGGAGGCGCACTGCTCCGGCGCGCAGCCGTGGTCGTGGCTGTGGCTGTGTTCGTGGTCGTGATCGTGCGTATGCGTGTGAGTGTGGGTGACGTCTCCGTGAGTATGCTCGTGGGTGTGGTCGCCCGTATGATCGTGATGCATAGAATACTTCCTTTCTCACCGGCAAAGGCCGGCGCACTTTTTACCTGCATTATACCCCAATTCTCCCGGTTTGTCATCCCCCCGCCGGGGAACCGCCGCGAAATAATCCTCGAGATAGCCGCAAAATGGGCAGGTGTTCCAAATTCCGTGGCGCGGCGGCAGGTTGTTAGATATTCTTCTAACATCATGATTGACATTCTACAAACTTGTGGTATACTTCATGTTAGAAGTAAATCTAACGTGGAGGCGAGACAAATGTCTAATAAGTCTCAACCAAAATCCAAGGCCGTCTTCCGCAACCGGAATTACCGGTTGCTGGTGCTGGCCAATATCATCAATCGGTTCGGCGATTCGGTGGACGCCATTGTGTTCACGTGGCTGACCTACACGCTCACCGAAAGCGCGGCCTTCAGCGCCCTGGTCTTCGCGGCCAACCGGCTGCCGACGGTGCTTTTGCAGCCCCTGACCGGGGTGTGGATGGAGCGGCGGCCCAAGCGGCGGGCCATGGTGGTGACGGACCTGCTGCGGGGCCTGCTGGTGGGGTATATCCTGCTGCGGGTCCTCACCGGCCTGCCCACGGCGGCGGAGCTGCTGATTTTCACCACCCTGATCTCCACGGTAGAGGCCTTCCGGCAGCCGGCGGGCGGCGCCATCCTGCCCCAGATCGTGCCGCCGGAGCAATATACTGAAGCGATCTCCTACCAGTCGGGCCTGAGCAGCGCCGCCGAGCTGGTGGGCACGGGCCTGGGCGCGGTGTTGATCAGTCTCATCGGCAACGCCGGGGCTATGGCGGTGGATGTTGTGACGTTTATTCTCTCAGCCCTGCTGCTCTCTGCGATGGTGCTGCACGAGACGCTTCCTGCCGAGCCGGAGCAGTTCTCCGCCCGAAACCTGTTCCGGGAGCTGGGCGACGGCGTCGCCATGGTAAAGGAGAGCCGGGCCATGGCCTACCTACTCCTGCTGGCTGTGGTACTCAACGGCCTGCTGACGCCCTACAACAGCTTGGAGGCCGCCATGACCCGGGAGATTCTGCACAGCGACGCCGGCGTCCTCTCGGTGGTGGGCGTGGCGCTGAGCCTGGGCATGATCGCCGGCGCCAGCCTCTTTCCCACGCTGTCGCGGCGGGTGCCCATGCGGGTGCTGCTGCTCACCGGCAGCGTCCTGCTGGGCGCCATGTATCTGGGCACCGTGGCCGTGGGCCGCTGGGCCGCGACGCCTCTGGCCATCTATCTCTCCATCAGCGTTCTGATGCTGCTGGTTGGCTTCGGCGTGGCACTTCTGAACAACTTTTCGTCGGTGCTGGTCCTCCAGAAATGTGACCGGTCCTATCTGGCCCGGCTCAGCGGCCTGATGGGCAGCCTATGCGGCGCAGCCATGCCAGCGGTATCGCTGCTGGTGTCCATTCTGACGGGTTTCATTTCCACAGAGCTGTTTTTCATTGGCAGCGGCGTTTTCGTGCTGCTGGCCTGCGGCGTGCTGTTCAGTCGGCGGGTGATGCCGACTGAGTTTCAAGAAGATCCCAAGTCCAAAGAAGGAGGCGTTCCTGCATGAAATTCATCGACCAGCTGCAATACGTCCGGGAGGCCGTGACGATCCTCAACAACGCGGCGTCGGACTATCTGGACTTGACAAAAAAGACGCAAAATCTGCCAGCAGACTGCCAGGCAGACCTCCGGCGGCTGTCGGAGATTCAGACGGAAGCCGTGGAGGGCCTGTCCGCTGCGCAGATCGCCCGCTACTTCAAGCCCCTGACCAGCGGGCGGGCCTGCACCGGTGACTACCTGGGCTGCTTCCACACCGCACCCTTCGGCGAGACCCCGGAGGAGGCCGCCGCCCGGTATGACGGTCTCACTCTGGAAGCGCGGCTGCAGGAGACCGGAGCCGGCGACGACGGGACGCCGACGCTCGCCGAATTCACCGACTATCTGGGGACGCTGGAACTGGAGGACGGAGCCCGGTGGCAGATTTTCACGGCCCTGCTCCATCCCGAGGTTCACAAGGCGCCTCTCTTCGACCTGCTGCAATACGTGGTGGAAAAACTCCGCCGCCGCAGCGACGAGCTGGAGGAAATCTTCACCCGCCGCCGGGCCGAGCTGGAGGCCCGGGAACGGGAAATGCCCATTTTGAACCTGATGCGGGAGCAAAGCACCTACGAAATCCCGCCGGAGCTGCTGCCAAAGGAGATGACGGTGCTGCTCTTCGAGCCCTTCACCCTCCGGGGGGGAATCAATGACAGCGGAACCAGCTGGCTCACCGTCGGAGCCTTCCTTTCCCACTATGCAGCCAAGCGCAGCCGGGCTTTGGAGAAGCAGGACGTCATCTCCTACGGCAAGGTCCTTTCCGACGGCAGCAAGCTGGAGATTTTGCGGCTGCTGGCCCAGCGGAGCTACATCAACCGGGAGCTGGCCGAAGCCCTGGGCCTCTCCACGGCCACCATCTCCCACCATATGTCGGTGCTGACCGAGCTGGGCCTGGTCCACACCACCATCGCGGCCAACCGCATTCTCTACGACCTGAACCGGGAAAAGCTGACGGAGGTCATGGGCGACATGGCCCGGTTCTTCAGCGACCTGACCCAATCCTAGGTGCTCGAATCCCAGACGCCCCGGACGGCTCTTTGCCGTCCGGGGCGTTTGAGATTTAGGAAACTCACTTGCGGATGGATACATTTAAAATTGCCAGCGTCTCGCAGTAGTGGTCGTAGAAGGCAGCGGGCGTGGTGGGCGTTCCCTTGGCCACCTCGTACCAGGGGCAGGTCTCCAGCCGGACGCCGTGGAACAGGGCGGTAAACCGCCGCCCCTGGCCCATGGCCTCGGCGTAGGGGAGCATTTTATAGAAGTACTGCGGATCGCGCCGGAGCATCTGCTGGGCGTGGTGGTCGGTGGCGTTGAGGAGGAACCGGCGGAAGCCCAGAGTCTGGGCCACGATGTCGTCTCCCTCGGGCTTGCGCCGCCCGCCGTGGGCCGTCTGCCAGCCCACAAAGGCCGAAGCGCCGCCGGCAATCACGGTGGCCAGGCCCGCGCCGCCCAAGAGTCCCACCAGCAGCAGCAAAAAGCCGCAGCTCACGCCGATGCCGGTGCGCACCCAGTCGTTGAGGTAATACGCGCTGGCGGCCTTTTGCAGGCAGTAAGAGAAGGCAAATCCGGCGATAAACGAAGCGATCAGGAACAGGAAGTGCATCGACTCCGGAGCCAGAGCGTCCATGGCCAGCGTGGTGGAGCAGGCACAGGCCAGGCAGCACAGAAGCTGTGCCAGGAAGGGTGAGCCGCTGCGCTTGTCGAAGATGCGCCGGGCCCAATACCGGGGGATCACCGTCATGGCCTTGCTCCCCACCTTTTTATAGTGTAGGCTGGCGCCGTCGCAGTAGCTCTCGTCGCCGAAGAGCAGCAGGAAGAGCTTTCGCTCATAGGCGCGCCGCTCGTTGCCCATCTCCATCCGGCGGCGGATGATGACATGGCCCGCCTGGTTGATGAAGAAGGACACATAGCCCAGGGACGCCCAATAGCTCACCAGCATATTGAAGTCCGCATCGCCGCCGGCCAGCAGGAAGGGCAGGTCGCCGGGGTTGACGCCGTCGGGCGGGAGGCTCCGGGCACTGACCCGCAGGGTCTTGTTCCGCAGCAGCCGGAACCAGTAGAAGAGCCCCAGCAGCGCAAAGAGGATGGACAGCACCAGCAGTACGATGGCGCCGATCCCCTCGCCGAAGTTGCCGGAGAAGTATCCCTCCGGCAGCGTCAGGGACATGGTCAGCGTTTCGTTGTCGTTGAGAACGGTGCCTTTGTTGGTGATGCCGGTGACAACGCCCCCGCTGGTGGAGACCGTCATCATGTCTTCAATGACATCCTTATAATAGCCGCTTTCAAAGCTGGGCGTAGAAGAGAAGTTCTCCGGGAAGGTGACGGAAAAAGAGACCGCCGCGATGGGATAGGCCTGGGGCGAAAGCAGTGGCAGCCGGATGGTCTGACTGGCCTCCCCGGCTGTCACCAGGCCAGTCTGGTTGAAGGAAAGCTGGAACGTCTGTACCCCGGTAAATCCGGCGTCGTTGGAAACCGTGAGGACCCGGACGCCGTTTTCCGTGGACGACTTGGTCTTATATCCGTCCACCTTGGGACTCTTGGCCTCCGCCGGGAAGGTGAAGGTGATCTCCTGGACAGACCCCACAATGGAAAGCTCCAAGGTCTCCTGGAAATAGGCCCGGCCGGATTCGTCCACCGTGCAGGTGATGGTCACGGATTGAAACGCCGTCTCCGTCAAGGCAGCTGGATCGGAGCCCGTCTCCGAGTCCGTCTCAGCGTCTGCCGCCTGGTCTGCTTCCGGGTCGGTCTCCGAGTCCGATGCCGCGGAATCTGTCGCGTCCTCTCCGCCCTCCCCCGACGCGTCCGGGTCTTCGGCGGTGTCTCCGGTGTCGGTCGCTGCCGTTCCGGTCTCGCCGGTATCGGCGCCGGTCCCTTCATCCTGCACAGCCCAGACCGGCGTCAGCAGCGCCGCCAGGCAGCACAGCGCCGCCAAGAGTGCGATGAGTCGTTTCATGGTTTGTCCTCCCAAGATAAGGCCAATGGCCGTAAAAATGCATCGTAAAATTTTATATTATAGTGTACCATATTCGACCCGAAAAGGCAAGATTCCCCCGGCCTCTGCCGAAAAAATCCCCTCTGCCCCGGCCCCGCTTTTTCAGAGGCAAGAATTCACAAATAATTCACACGGGCCTATTGACAATTTCCCGCCGCGGTGGTACATTACATTTAGCACTCAGGAACGAAGAGTGCTAAAACGTGAGGTGATTTCCCATGGAGCTGACGGACCGCAAAAAAAAGATCCTCCGCGCCATCGTGGACAATTATATCAAGACCGCTGAACCGGTGGGTTCCAAAATCCTGGCAGCCATGCCGGGGATGGACTGCTCCTCGGCCACCATCCGTAATGAGATGGCGGATTTGACCCAGATGGGCTACCTGGAGCAGCCCCACACTTCCGCCGGGCGCATTCCTTCGCCCGCCGGCTACCGGCTCTACGTGGACGAGCTGATGCAGGACTATCGCCTCAGCGTGGACGAGACCCAGAGTCTGGGCCAGGTGATGGAGCTGAAGATTCAGGAAGCGGACCGGGTGATCTCCCAGGTGAGCAAGCTGGTCAGTCAGATGACCAATCTCCCCGCCGTGGCCATGACGGCCTCCGCCGGGGCGCCGACGGTGAAGCAGTTCGACCTCCTCTCCGCCGGCTCCGGCAGCTTTATTCTGGTGGTGATGACCAGCAGTGAGGCCATTAAGAACAAGCTCATCAAGCTGCCGGTCAGCTGCACCGATCAGGACCTCAAGCTCCTCTCGGCCGTGCTGAACGCCAGCCTCACCGACCTCCCCGCCGAGGCCTTCACCCCGGAGCTTTTGAACCGGGTGAGCCGCAGCGCCGGTCCCGCCGCCAGCTTGGTGCCCGTCATCGTGGACTTTACAACCCACGTCCTTAAGGAGCAGCAGCGCAGCCCGGTGTACGTCTCCGGGCAGATGAAGCTCCTGGGCCAGCCGGAATACCGGGACGTGGAAAAGGCCCAGGAGGTGCTGGCCACCCTGGACTCCGACACCCTCTCCAATCTGCCCGCGACGTTGGAGAGCAGCGCCAAGACGCAGATCCTGGTGGGGCCGGAGAACATCGCCAAGGAATTGCGGGACACCAGCGTGGTGATGACCCGTTTCGATATCGGCGATGGGATGCAGGGCCTGATCGGCGTGGTGGGACCCACCCGCATGGATTACGCCCAGATCACCGCACGGCTGAGCTACTTTGCAGAAAACCTGGGACGGATGTTCAAGAAACCGGAACTTCCCCCCAGCGAAGATCAAGATACAGGAGACGATTGACCTATGGACGAGACCAAGAACACCCCTTCGCCCGAGGAACCCCTGGAGGAAGCGCCCCAGCAGGAGGCCCAGGAAGCGGCCGTCCAGGAGCCCGCTGCTCCGGACCCGCTGGAGGAACTCAAAGCCCAGCTGGCCGCCGAGCACGACAGCTTCCTCCGGTTGGCTGCGGAGTACGATAACTTCCGGAAGCGCACCCAGAAAGAGCGCGAAAGCCTTTATAACGACGCCAAGGCCGACACCATCGGCAAGTTCCTGCCGGTGTTTGACAATCTCCAGCGGGCCATGGCTCAGGAGACTGCCGACGAAGCCTACAAAAAGGGCGTGGAAATGACCATGCAGGGCTTCCAGTCCATCCTGGACGCCATGAACGTCACGGTCTACGGTGCCGCCGGCGAAGCCTTTGACCCGGCCTTCCACAACGCCGTGATGCACGTGGACGACGAGTCCCTGGCGGAGAACACCA
Source organism: Candidatus Avoscillospira avicola (assembly GCA_018712245.1). Lineage (GTDB taxonomy): Bacteria > Bacillota > Clostridia > Oscillospirales > Oscillospiraceae > Avoscillospira > Avoscillospira avicola. The sequence continues at coordinate 32,839 of DVHE01000015.1, forward strand.
TTGCCGAGGTCTTCCAGACCGGCTTCCGCATGGGCGACAAAGTCATCCGCCACGCCATGGTAAAAGTGGCAAATTGAGCATATCCTAGTTCCGGCGGTGTTCCCCGTTCCCGCACCAGAGGCGCGGTAGATCAGCCCCGGAACAACATCACATTGTAAAAACATTACTTTTCATAGATCCATTCAGGAGGGAATCACAATGAGCAAGATTATCGGTATTGACCTTGGTACAACCAATAGCTGCGTGGCCGTGATGGAGGGCGGCGAGCCCGTCGTCATCGCCAACGCCGAAGGCAACCGCACTACCCCCTCGGTGGTGGCCTTCTCCAAGACCGGTGAGCGGATGGTGGGCCAGGTGGCCAAGCGCCAGGCCGTCACCAACCACGAGCGGACCATCTCTTCCATCAAGCGCCACATGGGCAGCGACTATAAGGTGGACATCGACGGCAAGAAGTATACGCCCCAGGAGATCTCGGCCATGATCCTGCAGAAGCTGAAGGCTGACGCCGAGGCTTATCTGGGCGGCCCCGTCACCGAAGCCGTCATCACCGTGCCCGCTTACTTCAATGACGCCCAGCGTCAGGCCACCAAGGACGCCGGCAAGATCGCCGGTCTGGAGGTCAAGCGGATCATCAACGAGCCCACCGCCGCAGCCCTGGCTTACGGCGTGGACAAAGAAGAGAGCCAGAAGATCATGGTCTATGACCTGGGCGGCGGCACCTTCGACGTGTCCATTCTGGACATCGGCGACGGCGTCATCGAGGTTCTGGCCACCGCCGGCAACACCCACCTGGGCGGCGACGACTTCGATGAGTGCATCATCAAGTACCTGGTCAGCGAGTTCAAGAAGAGCGAGGGCATCGACCTGAGCAACGACAAGGTCGCCATGCAGCGCCTCAAGGAGGCCGCCGAGAAGGCCAAGATCGAGCTGTCCGGCGTGACCTCTTCCAACATCAACCTGCCCTATATCACCGCCGACGCCACCGGCCCCAAGCACCTGGACGTCACCCTGACCCGTGCCAAGTTCAATGAGCTGACGGCACACCTGGTGGACGCCACCATGGAGCCTGTGCGCCAGGCCATGTCCGACGCCGGCCTCACCGCGGGCGACATCTCCAAGGTGCTGCTGGTGGGCGGCTCCACAAGAATTCCCGCCGTGCAGGAAGCCGTCAAGAAGATGACCGGCAAGGAAGGCTTCAAGGGCATCAACCCCGACGAGTGCGTGGCCGTGGGCGCTGCCATCCAGGGCGGCGTGCTGGGCGGCGACGTCAAGGGCCTGCTGCTGCTGGACGTGACTCCGCTGTCTCTGGGCATTGAGACCATGGGCGGCGTGTTCACCCGCCTGATCGACCGCAACACCACCATCCCCACCAAGAAGAGCCAGATCTTCTCCACCGCCGCTGACGGCCAGACCTCCGTCGAGGTCCACGTCCTCCAGGGTGAGCGGGAGATGGCCGCTTATAACAAGACTCTGGGCCGCTTCCAGCTGACCGGCATCGCTCCCGCGCCTCGCGGCGTGCCGCAGATCGAAGTGACGTTCGATATCGACGCCAACGGCATCGTGAACGTCTCCGCCAAGGACATGGGCACCGGCGCCGAGCAGAAGATCACCATCACCGCCTCCTCCAACCTCTCCAAGGAGGACATCGACAAGGCCGTCCGCGAGGCTGAGCAGTACGCCGCCGAGGATAAGGCCCGCAAGGAAGAAGTGGACGCCCGCAACGCCGGCGACCAGATGGTCTACCAGGCCGAAAAGGCCCTGAACGAGCTGGGTGACAAGGTCTCCGACAGCGAGAAGGCCCCCGTCACCGCCGCCATCGAGCATCTGAAAGAGACCCTCAAGGGCAACGACGTCAATGCCATCAAGCAGGCCACCGAGGAGGCTCAGAAGTCCTTCTACGCCATCAGCGAGAAGCTCTACCAGGCCCAGGCCCAGCAGCAGCCCAACCAGGGCCCTGCCGCCGGCCAGTCCGCCCCCAGCGACGACGGCGTCGTGGATGCCGACTTTGAGGAAGTCAACGACAACTAATGGACAGCAGCCCCAATGCCTCCCCTTGGTGCCCAAGGGGAGGTGGCAGGCCGAAGGCCTGACGGAGGGGATCAGAGCTTGCGGAGACCGACAGCTTACAATCCCCCAGTCACGCTTCGCGTGCCAGCCCCCTTTACACAAGGGGGCCTTGGGCTTCCTGCAAATCCCCTCCCCCAGAACCCTCTGGGGGTTTTCGGGTGTTCCTACAGTTGTTGATTCGAGGTGAAACCCATGGCAGACAAACGCGATTATTATGAGGTCCTCGGCGTGGAGAAGAACGCCTCCGAGGGCGAGATCAAAAAGGCCTACCGAAAGCTGGCCATGAAATACCATCCCGACCAGAACCCCGGCGACAAGTCCGCCGAGGAAAAGTTCAAAGAGATCAACGAGGCCTATGAAGTCCTCTCCGACGCCGACAAAAAGGCCCGGTATGACCAGTTTGGCTTCGCCGGCGTCGATCCCAACTTCGCTGCCAGCCAGGGCGGCGGCTTTGGCGGCGGCTTCGGCGGGTTTGACGGCTTCGACCTGGGCAGCATCTTCGGCGACTTCTTCGGCGGGGGCGGCGCCAGAGAGCGCCGGGGCGGCCCGACCCGGGGCCAGAACCTGGGCGTGGAGCTGTCCATCACCTTTGAGGAGGCCGCCTTCGGCTGTGAGAAGGAGATCACCATCGGCCGGGTGGAGCCGTGCAGCACCTGCGGCGGCTCCGGCTGCAAACCCGGCACCCAACCGGAGACCTGCTCCAAGTGCGGCGGGCGCGGCACCATCCGCACCCAGCAGAACTTTATGGGCATGACCATGCAGTCGGAGAGTCCCTGCCCCGCCTGCGGCGGCAAGGGCAAGATTATCAAAGAGCCCTGCAGCGTCTGTAAGGGCAAGGGCAAGGTACGCCGCAACAAGACCCTCAAGGTCCAGGTACCCGCCGGCATCGACCACGGCCAGAGCTTCCGGCTCCGGGGCGAGGGCAACTGCGGCACCGGCGGCGGTCCCAGCGGCGACGTGATCGTCACCGTGTCGGTGAAGCCCCATCCGCTGTTCCAGCGCGACGGCGCCAATGTTCTTTGCGAAATGCCCATTACCTTCACCCAGGCGGCCCTGGGCGCCGAGATCGAGGTGCCCACGCTGGACGGCAAGGTTCGCTACACCATCCCCGAAGGCACCCAGACCGGCACCACCTTCCGCCTCAAGGGCAAGGGCATCCCGTATGTAGGGTACAAAAACCGCGGCGACCAGTACGTCACCGTCGTGGTGGAGACCCCCACCAAGCTGACCCAGGCCCAGAAGGACCTGCTGCGCAAGCTGGACGCCTCCGTCAGCGACGACGGCCAACCCAAGCGCAAGAGCTTCTTCGACAAGCTCAAGAACAGCTTTGAACAATGAATCCAAAGGGCCCGTTGCAAAAACAAAAAATACCAAATTGCAAAAAAACAGACTGGGTAGCCCAAAAAGGGTTGCCCAGTCTGCCTTTTTGCGTTAAGGTTAATTTGTGAGCAAAAACCATACGCAAGACCAGTGTACCGTATATGAGCGGAATGGTCAACTGGTAATTGCACTTCAAACAGAAATGATGATACCGGAGGACGCACCTGTCCGGCTGCTAAACGCCCAGCTTGAGGAACTGGA
>DVHE01000077.1 GCA_018712245.1 Candidatus Avoscillospira avicola
ATCAGCCCCGAGAATTTGGGGAGAACTGATGGGGAGAACAAAGGAATTTTCAAAATGGGCAAAACCCGGGAGGCCTTGCAATGACTGGGTTTGTGAGGCTCACACTTCCAAAATGCAAAAATGGTTTCGAGTCAGCCCCGTTATGACCACTTCGATACCGCTCCGTATTTCTTGGGTATTATACCATATTTGCGGGGAAAATCAAGGGCGTTTGTGAGATACGCAGGAATTTTACAGCCTTCGGATTGACAAAGCCTCTTCTGGATACTACTATTATTATAGTGCGCGTTTGGCGCGGGAGAAGGAGGAGTTGCCGTGGTCGATACCAGTTCGTTTGTGGAAAACACGCTCTTGCGGCTGTTGGATCAGAAGAAGTACCACTCTCTGCGGGACATTCTCGACACCATGAACCCTTCAGATCTGGCGGCGCTGCTCAATGAGCTGGATGAAAAGCGCTTGCCCCTGGTGTTCCGCCTTCTCTCCAAGGAGCTGGCCGCGGAGGCCTTCGTGGAGATGGACCCGGAGCAGCAGGAGCTGCTGATCCGCGGCTTCTCCGACACCGAGCTGCGCGAGGTGCTGGACGAGCTGTTCGTGGACGACGCCGTGGACATCGTCGAGGAGATGCCGGCCAACGTGGTCAAGCGTATCCTGGCCCAGGCCGATCCCGATATGCGCAAGGAGATCAACGAGATCCTTCGCTACCCCGAGGACAGCGCCGGCGCCTGGATGACCACGGAGTACGTCTCGCTCCGCCCGGAGATGACAGTCGGCGAGGCCATCCTCCGCATCCGCCGCACCGGCGTCGACAAGGAGACCATTTACACCTGCTATGTCACCCAGGACCGACGACTGCTCGGCATGGTGACGGTGAAAGACCTCCTTCTGTGCGGCGATGATGAGACGCCGATCTCCGAGATCATGGAGGAGAACGTCATCTCCGTCAACACCCATGACGACCAGGAGCAGGTGGCCCAGATGTTCTCCAAATATAACTTCCTGGCGCTGCCGGTGGTGGACCAGGAGGGGCGCATGGTGGGCATCATCACCTTCGACGACGCCATGGACGTCATGGAGGACGAGGCAACCGAGGACATGGAAATGATGGCGGCCATTTTGCCCTCCGACAAGCCCTACGCCCGCAGCGGCGTCATAGAGCTGGTCCGGCGGCGCATTCCCTGGCTGCTTCTGCTGATGCTTTCGGCCACCTTCACCGGCCTCATCATTACCAACTTTGAAAACGCCCTGGCGGCATACACAGTTCTGACGGCCTTTATTCCCATGCTCATGGGCACCGGCGGCAACTCCGGCTCCCAGGCCTCCGTGGCCATCATCCGCAGCATCTCCCTGGGGGAGATCTCTTTTTCGGATCTGCCTTGGATCGTATGGAAGGAGATCCGCGTGGCTGTCCTCTGCGGCGCCGGTCTGGCGGTGTGCAACTTTGCCAAGATGATGCTGGTGGACCGGCTGCTGCTGGGCAACACCGAGGTGACGGTGCCGGTGGCGCTGGCCGTGTGCCTGACACTGGTCTTCGTGGTGATGGCTGCCAAGACCATCGGCAGTATTCTCCCTATTCTGGCGAAAAAGATCGGCCTGGATCCGGCGGTGATGGCGTCCCCGTTCATCACAACCATTGTGGATGCTCTGTCGCTGCTGATTTACTTTACGGTTGCGTCTGTGCTGCTGCCCCTGTGAGGGGGCGGCAGTTTTTGCGCTTATTTGCAGAATACCGGTTGCCAACTCTGGAAAGCTATGTTAAAATAAATGATTGCTGATAGTTTTAGAGATTTTTTTGTTCGAAAGGGGCCAAATTTATGGCACAAGAAAAGATTCGGAATATCGCCATTATCGCCCATGTAGACCACGGCAAAACGACCCTGGTGGACGAGATGCTCAAGCAGGGCGGCGTCTACCGGGAAAACCAGGCCGTGGTGGATCGAGTCATGGACTCCGGCGATCTGGAGCGGGAGCGGGGCATCACCATTCTCGCCAAGAACACCGCCGTTCACTATAAGGACTACAAGATCAACATTGTCGACACCCCCGGCCACGCCGACTTCTCCGGCGAGGTGGAGCGCATCCTGAAAATGGTGGACGGCGTGCTGCTGCTGGTGGATGCCGCCGAGGGCCCCATGCCCCAGACGCGCTTCGTCCTCCAGAAGGCGCTGGAGCTGGGCCACAAGGTTATCGTGGTCATCAATAAGATCGACCGGCCTGACGCCCGGGTGGACGAGGTCATCGACGAGGTCCTGGAGCTGCTCCTGGACCTGGACGCCACGCAGGAACAATTCGACTCCCCGACGGTGTTCTGCTCTGCCCGCCGCGGCATCGCCTCCTACGCCCCCCATGAGGAGGGAAAGGACCTCACCCCGCTCTTTGAGACCATCATCCAGTATATCGATCCGCCTCAGAACGACGAGAACGGCCCGCTCCAGGTGCTGGTCAGCTCCATCGACTACAATGAGTTTGTGGGCCGCATCGCCATCGGCCGCGTGGAGCGGGGCGTCATCAAGCCCAACCAGGAGGTCGTCGTCTGCGACTACCACGACCCCGAGCTCCGGGAAAAGGCCAAGGTGGTGGCGCTCTACGAGTTCACCGGCCTGGGCCGCAGCGCCATCGAGTCCGCCTCCGCCGGCGAGATCGTGGCGTTCTCCGGCATTTCCGATATCACCATCGGCAGAACCATCTGCGCGCCTGACGCCGTGGAGCCGCTGCCTTTTGTGAAGATCTCCGAGCCCACCATGGAGATGACCTTCTCGGTCAACGACTCTCCCTTCGCCGGCAAGGAGGGCAAGTACGTCACCTCCCGGAACCTGCGCGACCGGCTGGACCGGGAGCTTTTGAAGGACGTCTCCCTCCGGGTCACCGAGCAGGGCATGGACGCCTTCAACGTGGCGGGCCGCGGCGAGATGCACCTCTCCATCCTCATCGAGACCATGCGCCGGGAGGGCTATGAGTTCCAGGTGTCCACGCCCCACGTCCTCAACAAGGAAGTGGACGGCAAGATGTGCGAGCCCATCGAGCGGCTGGTGGCCGACGTGCCTGAGGGCAGCGTGGGCGCCGTCATCGACAAGCTGAGCCAGCGCAAGGGCGACCTGGTCTCCATGACCCCCGTGGGCAGCCGGATGCGGCTGGAGTTCCTGGTACCGGCCCGGGGCCTCTTCGGCTACCGGAACGAATTCCTCACCGACACCCGCGGCGAGGGCATCATGGCCTCGGTGCTGGACGGCTACGCGCCCCTGAAGGGCGAGATCGACCGCCGTCCCACCGGCTCCCTGGTGGCCTTCGAGACCGGCGACGCCAGCGCCTACGGCCTCTTCAACGCCCAGGACCGCGGCACGCTGTTCATTGGCGCCGGCACCCCGGTCTACGCCGGTATGGTGGTGGGCCAGTGCAACCGCAACGAGGATATGTCCGTCAACATCTGCAAGAAGAAGCAGCTGACCAATATGCGGGCCGCCGGCTCCGACGAAGCCCTGCGCCTGACCAGCCCCCGGGTCATGAGCCTGGAGCAGTGCCTGGAGTACCTGGGCGACGACGAGCTGCTGGAGGTGACGCCCAAGAGCCTGCGCATCCGCAAGCGCATCCTGGATCACGCCGAGCGGATGAAGCACGTCAAGGGTAAGTAAATATGCCAACCCGGGAGACGGATCGTTGTCTCCCGGGTTTTGTGTCCCAATGGCCCTCTTTCCTTTCTGCAGGCCAATGATATACTAAGATGAATATATCAACGACCACGCAGCACAGATGAAGCACGTCAAGGCCAAGTGATCTTTTCGCAAGAAAAAAGTTCCAAATTTGTATAACGGTGCCTCCGATGGGCGATACTAGCCTCGGAGGTGCTAACGATGCAAAATCAAGAATCCAATCACCAGCCGAGTGGCTTCAGCAAGATCCTCAAGGAGCGGGGGTACTACATCCTTCTGGCCTTGTGCGTTCTGGCTGTGGGTATTTCCGGCTACGTCTTTATCTCCAGCGCGGTCCGGCAGAATCAGGCGTCCCAGGAGACGCTTTCAGTGCCGGTGACGGCCCAGGACCCGGAGAAGGACACAAAACCCAGCGACACCAAGAAACCGACCACCGCGAATACGACTCCCACGGAGCCGTCCGCCTCCACCTCCGCCCCTGCGGAGGAAGAGACAGCGGACACACCGGTCACCATCCAGTCTGAGTCCACGGTGGCGCCGGTGAGCGGCCAGGTGATCGGGGACTACGCCATGGAGTCCCTCAGCTACAATGCCACCACCCAGGACTGGCGGGTGCATAACGGCGTGGATCTGGCCGCCGCAGAAGGGGAGAATGTGCTGGCCGCCCGGAGCGGCACCGTCACCGCTGTCTATGAGGACGAATCCTACGGCTACACGGTGGTGCTGCAGCACGAGAACGGCTACACCACCCATTACTGCAACCTGGCGGAGTCGGTGGCAGTCTCCGCAGGGCAGACCGTGGCTGCCGGTGATGTGATCGGCACAGTGGGCCGCACCGCCATTCTGGAGGTGGGCGCCGAGCCGCACCTGCACTTCGCCGTCTACTGTGACGGCGTCTCGGTGGACCCCACCGCGTTTCTCTCCTGACCCCTCGCACCAAGGCCCCCGGAATGCCGGGGGCCTTGTCTGTAAAAAAAGCGCTCGCCGCAAAAAAGTGCTTGACAAATGGGGAATTCTGCGTATAATAATAAATGCGTTTTGAGAGCGCACACCGATACAGGGGATTTGTGTAACGGTAGCACACCGGACTCTGACTCCGTTTGCGGGGGTTCGAATCCCTCATCCCCTGCCAAGCTCCGTCTGTCAAGCAGACGGAGCTTTTCTTTTTTGACGCATACGTAAAATTCCCGGCCTTCTTGGGAAGGCCGGGAATGCTGCGCTACATCAACGGCGAGAAGACGCGGAGGGCGGCCCGGAAGAGCCGCTGGAGCAGGGAAGTGTTGCGGCACTTGCGCCAGGTGATCTCCTCACTGATTTCAAAGGTGTTGCGGAAGTCCTCGCCGATGGCGGCCACGCAGGTGGCGTCGAAGAGGTAGACGGCGTTTTCGTAGTGGAGGTAGAGGCTGCGGAAGTCCAGGTTCACCGTGCCGGTGACGGCGTAGCGGTCGTCCACCAGGTAGACCTTGGAGTGGATGAAGCCGGGGGTGTACTCATAGACCCGTACGCCGGCCTCGGTCAGCATTTCGTAGTGGGCGCGGCTGACGGCGTGGACGTACCACTTGTCGGGGATGTGGGGCGTGACGATCCGCACGTCCAGGCCGGTCTTGGCCGCCGTCAGCAATGCGGCGGTGATTTTGTCGTCCAGGATGAGATAGGGCGTCATAATATAGATGGAGCGGACGGCCCGCTGGAAGAGGGTCAGCAGCGTACACTCGGCCACGTCCTCGTTGTCCAGGGGCATATCGCAGAAGGGCTGGACGAAGCCCTCGCCGCCGGCCAGACGGTAGGGATAGCTGGGCCGCAGGGCGGCTATATCCTCGGGGACGCCGGTGGTGGTGTCCCACATGGAGAGGAACATCACTGTCATGGCCCAGACGGCCTCGCCGCGGAGCAAAATGGCGCTGTCCTTCCAGTGGCCGAAGCGCTCCCGGCGGTTGATATACTCGTCTGCCAGGTTGACGCCGCCGGTGAAGCCCACCTTCCCGTCGACGATCATCAGCTTGCGGTGGTCGCGGTTGTTGAGCCGCCCGGACAGCACCGGCACGAAGGGGTTGAATACCTTGGCCTGGATGCCCATGCTCCGGAGGGTTTTGTCGTAGCCGGAGGGCAGGGTGGTGATGCAGCCGAAGTCGTCGTACAGCACCCGCACATCCAGGCCCTGGGCCGCCTTGCGCCGGAGGATGTCCAGGATGCCGTTCCACATCACGCCCTCGCCGATGATGAAAAACTCCAGAAAAATGTACTTTTCCGCCTTCTCCAGCTCCTCCAGCATCCGGGGATAGACCAGGTCGCCCAGGGAGAAGTACTCCGTCTCGGTGTTGTCGTAGACCGGGTAGCCGGAGACATTGTAGAGGTAGGCGGCGCTGGCCGCCGCCGGGTCGCTGAGGGAGGCCAGGTTCTCCGAGATCAGCCGCTCCTGCCAGAGGTTTTCCCGGACAATGTCCTCGGCCTGGTGCATCCCGTGGCGGATGCGCCCGCTGAGGCGCCGCCCGCCGAAGGTCAGGTACAGGCAGATGCCTGCCACAGGGAAGGCCAAAATCAGAATGATCCACGCGATCTTATACGAAGAGTTGGTGCGGTCATAGAGAAGGTACACGATGGTGAGGATGGACAGGCACGACAGGAACACCTGAATCCACCGCCGGTATTCCGACAGCCAGATGACTGTAATCAGCAGCACCGCCAGCTGCAACAAGATAAAAAACGCCACGACGATGACGCGCTGGAATACCAGCTTACCCAATCTGCTCATGTTTCTCTCCCTCCTCGGTTCATCTTGTTTCATTGTACCACATTTTCCGAAACAGGCAAGAACTTTCCAAAGAATTTTGCGAACATTTGGTTGAGTATTGACAGAGGCTGTAGTATAATAGTGTTCGTGATATGAGCTGCCATACTATTCCCGAAAGAGGATTTTGAATCATGCAAGAGACCATTTCCATCCGGGGCGCCCGGGAAAACAACCTCAAGAACATCGACCTGGACCTGCCGCGAGACAAGCTGGTGGTGCTGACTGGCCTGTCCGGCTCCGGCAAGTCCTCCCTGGCCTTTGATACCATCTACGCCGAGGGCCAGCGGCGGTATGTGGAATCCCTTAGTTCTTATGCCCGGCAGTTTTTGGGCCAGATGGACAAGCCCGACGTGGACCAGATCGACGGCCTCTCGCCGGCCATTTCCATCGATCAGAAGACCACTTCCAAGAACCCCCGCTCCACTGTGGGCACCGTGACGGAAATTTACGACTATCTCCGACTTTTGTGGGCCAGGGTGGGTGTGCCCCACTGCCCCAAGTGCGGCAAGGAGATTCGCCGCCAGACCATCGACCAGATCGTCGATCAGATTCTGGCGCTGCCGGAGGGAACGCGGTTCCAGCTGCTGTCCCCGGTGATCCGAGGCAAAAAGGGCGAGCATCTCAAGGTGCTGGAGGACGCCCGGAAGAACGGCTTCTCCCGGGTGCGGGTGGACGGCGAAATCCGCGACCTCACCGAGGACTTCGCCCTGGACAAAAAGAAAAAGCACGACATCGAGGTGGTGGTGGACCGGCTGGTGCTGAAGCCCGACCTGGGCCGGCGGCTGACCGACTCCATCGAGACGGCCTGCAAGCTCTCCGGCGGCCTGGTCCTGCTGCAGCGGATGGACGATCAGTCCCTGACGCTCTTCTCCCAGAACTACGCCTGCGACGACTGCGGCGTCTCCATGCCGGAGCTTTCGCCCCGGATGTTCTCCTTCAACAACCCCTACGGCGCCTGCCCGGAGTGTACGGGCCTGGGCATGCAGCTGGTGGCCGACGAGGACCTCATCATCCCCGACAAGACCAAGAGCCTCCAGGAGGGTGCCATCCAGATCATGGGATGGAACAACATGAAGGCCGACTCCGTGGCGCGGATGTACTTTGAGGCCATGGCCCGCCAGTATGACTTTTCTCTCTCCACCCCCTGGCGGGAGCTGCCCAAAAAAGTGCGGGACCTGATCCTGCTGGGCACCGGCACGGAAAAGCTGGAGCTTCGCTATGACCGGGGCAGCGGCCACGGCACTTATTACCAGGCCTTTGAGGGCCTGCTCCCCAACGTCACCCGCCGCTACCGGGAAACCCAGTCCGAATACGCCAAAAAGGAATACGAGGAATACATGGCCTCCCGGCCCTGTCCCCGGTGCCACGGCCAGCGGCTTTCTGACGTCAGCCGGGCCGTCACCGTGGGGGGCATGGGCCTTTGGGACTTCTGCGGCCTCAACGTGGACGAGGCGCTGGAGTTCCTGGACAAGCTCCAGCTCTCCGGCAGCGACGCCGTCATCGCCGCCCAGGTTCTCAAGGAAATCCGCGCCCGGCTGGGCTTCCTCAAGAGCGTGGGCCTTCCGTACCTGACCCTGAGTCGGGCGGCGGCAACCCTCTCCGGCGGCGAGGCCCAGCGAATCCGCCTGGCTACTCAAATTGGCTCCAGCCTGATGGGCGTTCTCTATATCCTGGACGAGCCTTCCATCGGCCTGCACCAGCGGGACAACGACAAGCTCATCGCCACCTTGAAGCGGCTGCGGGACCTGGGCAACACCCTCTTGGTCGTCGAGCATGACGAGGACACCATGCGCGCCGCGGACTATATCGTGGACGTGGGCCCCGGGGCCGGCATCCACGGCGGCGAGATCGTGGCCGCCGGGTCCCTGGAGGACATCATGGCCGAGCCGCGGAGTCTGACGGGCCAGTATCTCTCGGGCGTCAAGAAGATTCCCGTCCCTGCCACCCGCCGCCCCGGCAACGGGAAGCGTCTGGTGATTCGCGGCGCGGCGGAGAACAACCTCCGGGGCATCGACGTGGAGATTCCCCTGGGGACGTTCACCTGCGTCACCGGCGTCTCCGGCTCGGGCAAGTCTTCCCTGGTCAATGAGATTCTCTATAAGACCCTGGCGGCGCAGCTGAACCGGGCCAGGACCCACCCGGGCAAATGCGGCGGCATTGACGGCCTGGAGCATCTGGACAAGGTGGTGGGCATCGACCAGAGCCCCATCGGCCGGACGCCCCGCTCCAACCCCGCCACCTACACCGGCCTTTTCGGCGATATCCGCGACCTCTTCGCCTCTACCGCCGAGGCCAAGGCCCGGGGCTACGGGCCGGGCCGCTTCTCCTTCAACGTCAAAGGCGGGCGGTGCGAGGCCTGCTGCGGCGACGGCCTGGTGAAGATCGAGATGCACTTCCTGCCCGACGTCTATGTACCCTGCGAGGTCTGCCACGGCAAGCGCTATAACCGCGAGACCCTGGAGGTCCACTACAAGGGCAAATCCATCTCCGACGTGCTGGAGATGACCGCCGACGAGGCTTTGCCCTTCTTCGAAAACCTGCCGAAGCTCAAGAACAAGGTCCAGACCTTGGTGGACGTGGGCCTGGGCTACGTGAAGCTGGGGCAGAGCTCCACCACCCTCTCCGGCGGCGAGGCCCAGCGAGTCAAGCTGGCCACGGAGCTGAGCCGCCGCGCCACCGGGCGTACGATCTATATTTTGGACGAGCCCACCACCGGCCTCCACATGGCCGACGTCCACAAGCTCATCGAGGTGCTGCAGACCCTGGTGGACGCGGGCAACACCGTGCTGGTCATCGAACACAACCTGGACGTCATCAAGGTGGCCGACCACATCATTGACCTGGGCCCCGAGGGCGGTTCCGGCGGCGGTATGCTGGTGGCTGAAGGGACGCCCGAGGAAGTGGCCGCCAACCCCAAGAGCTATACTGGGCAGTATTTGAAGCGAATGCTGTGAACCCTTGCGCTCGCCAGGGCGTAGGGGCCGATGCCCACATCGGCCCGCAACCCGCCGTGTCGGATGCACTACCGCCGACCGCGTAGGGCCGGATGCCTGAGAGGGAAGGCTCCCCTGCGTAAGGAGAGCTGGCTCGCGCAGCGAGACTGAGGGGTTGTAAGACTGCGCCATATCGGCCCGAAATCCCTGCGTCGGATGCGCCCCCGGCCGACTGCGCCAGCCGTAGGGGCGGCTATCAGCCGCCAGCGTCGCGTCAGCAGTCTCAGCAGCCGGGGCAGCGGATGCGTGTCGACAGCCTTTTCCCTGGCCTCCGGCGGGGGACTTTTCACCGCGGAAAAGTCCCCAAAACGCGCCGGGGGCTGCGGCCACCGGACTCCCTTGGGCTGCGCGGCGTGCATCCCAAGGAGAGGCATTGCGTAAGCAGTTACGCTCCACCGGGCTGTCCCGTCCCATACTGCCTGCCCCTTCCCGGCTGCGCGCGGGCCAGTAGAAACGGTTGGCCGTTACGGCTACGGGGGTTTCCACAAAGGCCGCACGAACTGCCTCGGAACAAGGGTTAGATTTTGCACACGGCAGCTTTTTTGCGCAATCTCTTTGTTTTCGCCGTAGGGGCGCGCATTGCCCGCCCGTGCCCAGCCCCCGCAGCCACCGGGGCTGCGAGCAAAACGCACCCGGTTCCGGGCGGCTGCTAGCCGCCCCTACGCCCAGCACCGTTTCACCATTTTCTCTCCTTCCAAAAACAAAACACCGGCAGCTGACCAGGCTGCCGGCGCTCTGTAAAAAAGAAAGAGAGGAGAAAATGAAAAAGTTCTTGCTTCTGATGGTTCTATCTTAACAGAGGGTTTTTAAATATCTTAGTGGCCAATTATGAAATATGTATGAAATCCCGAGGAGGACACCATGGACTTCAAGCTGCACGCCCCCTATCAGCCCACCGGCGACCAGCCCCAGGCCATCGAGGCCTTGACCCGGGGTGTGGAGCTGGGCTTTCACGAGCAGGTGATGCTGGGCGTCACCGGCTCCGGCAAGACCTTCACCATGGCCAACATCATCCAGCGGCTGAACCGGCCCACCCTGGTGCTGGCCCACAACAAGACCCTGGCGGCCCAGCTCTGCGCTGAGTTTCGGGAGTTTTTCCCGGAGAACGCCGTGGAATACTTCGTCTCCTATTACGACTACTACCAGCCCGAGGCCTACATTCCCCACACCGACACCTATATTGAAAAGGACGCCTCCACCAACGACGAGATCGACCGCCTGCGCCTCAGCGCCACCTGCTCGCTGCTGGAGCGGCGGGACGTCATCGTGGTGGCGTCGGTCAGCTGTATCTACGGCTTGGGCGAGCCGGACGACTTCGCCAAGATGATGATTTCCCTGCGGCCCGGCATGACCATGGAGATGGCGGAACTTCAGCGGCGGCTGGTGGAGGACCACTACGCCCGCAACGATATGGCCTTTGAGCGCAACAACTTCCGCGTCCGGGGCGACACCATCGACATTTACCCGGCCTATTGGCGGGATAAGGCCATCCGGGTGGAGTTTTTCGGCGACGAAATCGACCGGATCAGCCAGATCAACGCCCTGACCGGGATGCCGGAGAAGGTCCTCTCCCACGTGCCGATCTACCCGGCCAGCCACTATATCACGCCCCGGGACAAGATGGCCAGGGCCATCACCGAAATCGAAGAGGAGCTCTGGGCCCAGGTCAAGTATTTTGAAGAAAACGGCAAGCTGCTGGAGGCCCAGCGAATCCGGCAGCGGACGCTCTACGACATCGAAATGATGCAGGAGCTGGGTTACTGCTCCGGCATCGAAAACTACTCCCGGATTATCTCGGGCCGCCCGGTGGGTTCCGCGCCCATGACGCTCCTAGATTACTTCCCCAAGGATTTTCTGCTGTTCGTGGACGAGAGCCACGTGACGCTGCCCCAGGTGCGGGCCATGTACAACGGAGACCGGGCCCGGAAGGAGAGCCTGGTGAACTACGGCTTCCGACTGCCCTGCGCCTTCGATAACCGGCCCCTGACTTTCCCGGAGTTCGAGGAGCGGATCAACCAGGCCATCTACGTCTCGGCCACGCCGGGAGAGTACGAGCTGAGCCGCTCCGCCCAGACGGCGGAGCAGGTGATTCGGCCCACGGGCCTCTTGGACCCGGAGGTGGAGGTGCGGCCCATCGCCGGCCAGATCGACGACCTGATGGGCGAAATCCGCGCCCGGGCGGAGCGGAACGAGCGGGTGCTGGTGACGACGCTGACCAAGAAGATGGCCGAGGATTTGACGGAGTACCTCCGTAAGCACGATATCCGCGTGCGGTATATGCACTCAGACATCTCTGCCATGGAGCGGATGGAGATCATCCGGGATTTGCGATTGGCCAAATTCGACGTGCTGGTGGGCATCAACCTGCTGCGCGAGGGCCTGGACCTGCCGGAGGTGAGCCTGGTGGCGGTGCTGGACGCCGACAAGGAGGGCTTCCTCCGCAGCGAGACCAGCCTGATTCAGACCATGGGCCGGGCAGCCCGGAACGCCCAGGGCAAAGTCATCCTCTACGCCGATACCGTGACGCCCTCCATGCGCGCCGCCATGGATGAGACGGCCCGCCGCCGCTCCATCCAGGACCGGTACAACAAGGAACATGGAATCGTCCCCAAGACCATTGTTAAGTCGGTGCGGGACCTGATCGAGATTTCCAAGCCCACCGAGGAGGTGCGCGGAAAATCCGGCGTCAAGATGACCAAGGTGGAAAAGGAGCGGGAGATCGCCCGGCTGGAGAAGGCCATGCGGGAGGCGGCCCGGATGATGGAATTCGAGTACGCCGCCGTCCTCCGCGACCAGATCATCGAGCTGCGGAAATAGTGCGGACAGACGTGGACGCCCCGGCGTGTTTTGCTTGCGCGCCGGGGCGCGCTATGCTATCATGGAGAAAAGCCCCGAGAGAGGGCGGGAAAGGATGGCTGTGCGATGCGATATGAAATCAAAGGCGAGCCCACCCCTGTGGTGATCTGTCACGTAGAATCCGGAGAGACCATGATCACAGAGAGCGGGTCCATGGTCTGGATGACGCCCAACATGGAGATGCAGACCTCCGCGGGCGGCAGCCTGGGGAAGGCCTTCGGGCGAATCTTCTCCGGGGAACGCATCTTCCAAAACCTCTACACCGCCCGGGGCGGCCCCGGCATGGTGGCCTTTGCCTCCAGCTTCCCCGGCAAAATCTGCGCTGTGGAGATCACGCCCCAGCGGCCCATTATCGCCCAGAAATGCGCATTTCTGGCGGCGGAGCAGGGCGTGGAGCTGTCCGCCTTCTTCCAGCGGAAGCTGGGCGCTGGCTTCTTTGGCGGCGAGGGCTTCATCATGCAGAAGCTCTCCGGCCGCGGCGTGGCCTTTTTGGAAATTGACGGCCACGGTGAGGAATATACCCTGGCCCCCGGGGAAAGACTAGTGGTGGATACCGGCAACCTGGCCTATATGGATGCCACCTGTTCGGTGGACATTCAGATGGTGAAGGGTGCGAAGAACGTATTTTTCGGCGGGGAAGGCGTCTTCCACACCGTGGTCACCGGCCCGGGCAAGGTGGTTTTGCAGACCATGCCCATCAACGCCCTGGCCGCCGCCCTGGCGCCGCTGCTGCCCCATAACAACAACTGACGTCCCGGATTTCCCAGGCACCGATTTCTCCTTGAAAAATTTTTTCGAATTTGTGGAACAAATTTTTTGCCGCACCGTCTGAACAGATGCACGGCGATGCCGCGCCACAAATCGAAAAACTACATTTTCAATGGAGGAACTTATGAAAAAGCTGATTGCCCTTTTGCTGGTACTGACCATGGCCCTGAGCCTGGCCGCCTGCGCTAAGAAGCCCGCCGAGGATACCACCGAGGACGAGACCATCACCGACACTGAGAACACCACCGAAGACACCACCGAGGACACTGCTGAGGACACCACCGAGGATGCCACCGAAGGCACGGAGGAGACCCAGGAGCCTGAAGCCCAGGAGCCTGCCGATCCCGATGCGGACGTTCCCGCCACGCCCGATGTGGACCCCGAGACGCCTGCCACGCCTGAGGAGCCCGTGGACGACGGCGGCGCTGCCGTGAACCCCGGCGACACCGCCACGGAACTGACCGCCGAGGAGCAGGAAGTGCTGGATACCCTGCAGCAGCTGGTGGCCGGCGCCGCGGACGAGATCATGTGCGACAATGTGATCATCTCCGCCGACCAGTACCCCTATTACCTGTTCATCGACTACATCGACGGCTCCATCGCCGCCTCTGCCTCTGCCATGATCGGCTCCATCGCCCACTCCGTGGTGCTGCTGAAGCTGCCTGCGGATGCGGACGTGGCCGCCGTGGCCGCCGACATCGAGGCCAACCTGGACCCCCGGAAGTGGATCTGCGTGGAGGCCGAGGCCACCCTGGTCAAGACCAGCGGCCAGTATGTGCTGATGGCCATGTCCAGCCAGGACATCGTGGACGCCATCTCCGCCAACTTCGACACGGTGTTCGGCGCGTAATTCGCAGCAACCCCCTGCCGCGGAACATCCCCGGCAGGGGTCCTTTTCTGTCCGTCAGAGAGATTTCACCGCGGGGCGCCGCCCCGCCCAGGAGGTTCAGCCATGCTGTTTTCCAGCATCACCTTTTTGTTCTTCTTTCTCCCCATCACATTGATGCTCCACCAGCTGGCCCCCTGGCGGTGGAAAAACCACGTGCTTTTGGTGGCCAGCGTGATCTTTTACGCCTCCGGCGAGCCGCGGTATATCGCGCTGCTGGCCCTTTCGGCCCTGGTGGGCTGGCTCCACGGGCTTTATATGACGCGCCACCCCCGGTGCCGCCCGGCCCTCATCAGCGCCATTGTTTGGAACCTGGCCTTTCTGCTCTTTTTCAAGTACGCCGACTTCCTCACCGGCTCTCTCAACAGCCTGCTGGGGACGTCCATCCCCGCCCTGGGGCTCTCCCTGCCCATTGGCATCAGCTTCTATACGTTTCAGAACATGAGCTATGTCCTGGATGTCTACCGGGGCGACAGCCGGGCTGAGCGGAACTTCGCCTCCTACGCCACGTACCTCTGCCTCTTTCCCCAGCTGATCGCCGGACCCATCGTCCGCTACAGCGACGTGGCCCGGGAGCTGAAGGACCGCACCGTGAACACCGCCGGCTTCTCCCGGGGCGTGGTCCGCTTCACCGTGGGCCTGGGGAAGAAGGTGCTGCTGGCCAACTCCATCGGCGTTCTGGCCGAGCTGACCGTGCCCGAGGGGAGCGTCCTCTTCTCCTGGCTCCGGGCCGTCGCCTACACCTTCCAGATCTACTTTGACTTCGCCGGCTACTCCGACATGGCCATTGGCATGGGCGCCATGATGGGCTTCCAGTTCCCGGAGAACTTCAACTATCCTTACCTCTCCCGCTCTGTCACTGAGTTCTGGCGCCGCTGGCACATGACGCTGGGCGGCTGGTTCCGGGACTACGTCTATATCCCCCTGGGCGGCAGCCGCGTGGGGCGGCTCAAGTGGGTGCGCAATGTCCTGGTGGTGTGGACGCTCACGGGCATCTGGCACGGGGCCAGCTGGAACTTCCTTCTCTGGGGCCTTTACTACGGCCTCCTGCTGCTGGCGGAGAAGCTCCTCTGGGGCAAGTGCCTCAAGGGAAAGGTATTCCCCCACGTCTATGTGCTGCTGGCCACCGTTTTGGGCTTCGTCCTCTTCCACAGCGCCACCGGCGCGGAGGCACTCCGGGAGGTGGGGCGGATGTTCGGCCTGGGCGGCCTGCCGGCAGTCAACGAAACGGCCCTTTACTACCTGCGAAGCTACGCCGTCTTGTTCCTCCTCTGCGCCCTGGGCTCCACGCCCTGGCCGGCCCGCTGGGCGGCCAGGCTGAAGGGCCGCGCCGCGGCGCTGCTCCAGCCCCTGGCGGTGGCAGTGGTGCTGGTACTGGTGACGGCTTGCCTGGTAGACGGCTCCTTCAACCCCTTCCTCTATTTCCGCTTCTAGGAGGTGCAACCCATGGAACGTACAAAATCCCGCTTCACCATCGCGGTCTTCGCGCTTCTTTTGCTGGGCGGTATGGTAGCGCACCTACTGCTGCCGGACCAGGCCCTCTCCCGGGCCGAGCGCCGCAAGCTCCAGCAGTTCCCGGACATCACCTGGGAGTCCCTCTCATCGGCGGAATTTTCCCAGGAGGTGGAGGACTACCTGCTGGATCAGTTCCCCCTCCGGGACGGCTTCCGGACCCTCAAGGCCATCTGGAGCTACTATATCTTAGGCCAGAAGGACAACAACGGCGTGTATATCGCCGAGGGCTCCGCCTCCAAGCTGGATTCCCAGCTGGATGAGAAGCAGCTGAAGCTCTTTACCGACAAGATGAATGCCCTTTACCAGCAGTATTTCCCCGACGCCGAGGTCTACTGCGCCATCGTTCCGGATAAGAACTATTACCTGGCTCCCAGCCATGGCTATCCCACCCTGGACTACGAAACGCTCTTTACCACAGTGGAGGAGGCGCTTCCCTGGGCCACCCACATCGATTTGACCGGCAGCCTGACCGCCGCCGACTACTATGCCACCGACTCCCACTGGCGGCAGGAGAAGCTGGATCGGGTGGTCGCCGCCCTGGCCCAGGCCATGGACCTCCAGCTGCCGGACTGGTCTTCCTACGAGGCGGTGCGGCTGCCGGGCTTCCAGGGCGTCTACTACGGACAGGCGGCGCTGCCGCTGCCGGCGGAGGACTTGGTGTACCTCCAAAACGAGACCACCGAAAGCTGCACCGTCTCCGGCCCGGAGAACCCCAGCCCCACGGTCTACGATCCTGCCAAGTTTGAAAATCTGGACGGCTACGACGTGTTTTTGAGCGGCGCCCAGGCCGTCCTGACCATCGAGAATCCCAATGCCGCCACGGACCGGAACCTGGTGATCTTCCGGGATTCCTACGGCTCCAGCCTGGCGCCGCTGCTGCTGGACGGCTACGCCACCGTCACGCTGGTGGACGTGCGGTATGTGAACTCCCAGTACCTGGGCCAGTTTGTGGACTTCTCCCAGGTGGACGACGTGCTGCTGCTCTACTCCACCACGGTGGTCAACGCCGCCGGCATCCTGCGGTGAATCAAACAAGGGCTCGCTGCAGAACGAAAGGCTCTGCGGCGGGCCCTTTTGGCCGTATGGTCAGGGTGTTTCCTCCAAACGCACCGGCCTGCGATTCTGTCGTAGGGGCGCGCATCGCGCGTCCGCTTGGCTTTGCGCTTGAGCGCTTTCGCCGAACGCACTGGGGTAGACATTGCGTGAATGGTGAAGCGCTGGGTCAGAGGGCGCTGGAGGCGCATTGCAATAGTCACAATCTCTCCGTCAGACCGGCAGAAAGAGTGCCAAAATCACTGCCATCAATCCACAGATGCCGATGGCGATGCTGCTCATGGCGCCCTGCAATTCGCCCATCTCCCGGGCCTTGGTGGTGCCCAAAGCGTGGCTGCTGGCGCCCACGGCCAGCCCCTGGGCCACCGGGTCGGTGATATGGAACCACCGGGCAAAAGCCGGGGCGCCCACGGCGCCCACCATGCCCGTGGCGATGACGCAGGCCACGGCGATGGCCACCACGCCGCCCTTGGCCTCGGCGATGCCCACGGCGATGGCGGTGGTGCAGCTCTTGGGAAGCAGCGCCGCCGTCACGGCCCGGTCCAGTCCGAAGAGGCGGCACAGGCCCCAGACGCTGAGCATACTGCTGGCGCAGCCCACGCTGCAGCCCACCAGCACCGGCACGAAGTACCGCCGCAGCACGGCCCGCTGGTTGTAGATGCCCAGGGCCAGGATGGCCGTCACCGGCGAGAGCATCAGGTTGATAAAGTCGCCGCCCAGGGCGTAGGCTTCGTAGGGGATGTCCAGCAGCACCAAAAAGGCGATGGACAGCACGGCGGAGATAATCAGCGGATTGGCCAGAATCCAGCCGGTCTTGCGCTGGATCCACCGGCCCAGAGCGAAGGTGGCCGCTGAGAGGCAGAGTCCCAGTAGGGGAGAGGCGAGGATTGCGTCCATCATGCGCCGCCGCCCCCTCTCTTTTCCAGGAGCCGGATGGTCAGCTGGACGGCGTGGCCCGTGAGGAAAAAGACCAGGGGCGTGGTGACGAGGATGATGACCACCAGCGGCAGCAGGTTGGCCGCCATCACATCCCAATATTTGAGCAGCGACACGCATCCGGGCACAAAGAAAAAGGCCATGTGATCCAGCAGAAAGTCGCCGGATTCCTGGAGCTGCCGCGGCTTGACCACTTTGGCCGCCAGCAGACAGAGTAAAATCACCATGGCCAATACCGTGGCGGGGAACGGGATGGGCAGCAGGGCGCTGATGCCCTCGCCCACCAGGCAGACGGCGAAAATCACCGCCAGCTGCGCGAGAACAGACATGGAGCATCTCTCCTTCCGAAATTGCTGCAATAGTATACCACAGCCGGGGGAAGACTACAAGGGCGGCGCTACCAGTGGATGGGTGCCTGGCCGCAGTCCTGGAGGAAGCGGTTGACCTGGCTGAAGGGGCGGCTGCCGAAGAAGCCGCGGTAGGCCGAGAGGGGACTGGGGTGCGGCCCGCAGAGGACCAGCCGCGGATGGGGGGAGTCTGCTGCTGTCTGCGCCTTTTTCTGAGCCTGGCTGCCCCAGAGAATGAAGGCTACCGGCTGCGGGAGCTGCGCCACGGCCTCCACCACGGCGTCGGTGAAATCCTGCCAGCCGAGACTGCGGTGGCTGTTGGCCTTGCCCGCCTCCACAGTCAGCACCGTGTTGAGGAGGAAGACGCCCTGCCGGGCCCAGTCGATGAGGCAGCCGTCCTGCCGGGGCGGCAGACCCAGATCGGCCTCCCGCTCCCGGTAGATGTTCACCAGCGAGGGCGGCGGCTTGACGCCGGGAGCCACCGAAAAGGCCAGCCCGTGGGCCTGCCCCGGCCCGTGATAGGGGTCCTGCCCCAGGATCACCACCCGCACCTGGTCCGGGGGCGTCAGAGAGAAGGCGGAAAACAGGTTTTCCCGAGGCGGGAAGACCGTCGTTTCCATGTAGGCCCGATCCACTCGCTCCATCAGAGCGGTGAAGGCAGAAGGGGGAAAATGGTGCTCCAGGCACGTCTGCCAGGGGCCCAGAACGGAGAAATCCATAATTTTCAACTCCTTACGAATTGGGTCTTGCGCCGCCCGGGAAATCACGTTATACTGATGGACAAGGAGGCGGACACATGAACGATTTTCTGCGAAAATGGCTCACACCCTGGGCGGCGTCCGACCTTTTTTCGGAGGAAGCTGCCTTTGCGCAATTCCTCTCCCGGCGCCACCGCAGCGCCCAGTCCTGGCGGATGCTGTGGCTGGTGGTCGCGGCAGGCTGCCTGCTGCTGGGCGTGGTGCTGGACCGGCGCCCCATTCAGTTGTTGACCGCCGTGCCGCTTCTGCTGGTTCTGGCCTGTACCGTGGCCATGGAGCGGATGGAAGCGGTCATGGATCGGCAAGATCATACAAAATCATAGGAGGTACCATCGATGAAATACGTTTGCGATCTCTGTGGCTGGGAGTACGACGAAGAGGAAGGCTATCCCGAAGGCGGCATTGCCCCCGGCACCAAGTGGGAAGACGTGCCCGAGGATTTCGAATGCCCCATGTGCTCTGTGGGCAAGGATCAGTTCTCTCCCGCGTAATCTTGCTTTCAACTTGCGGCCCTGCTCCGGCAGGGCCGTTTTTTATTTGGCGTAGAGCTGGAACACCAGGGCATTGAGAACCCGCACCGGCAGCAGCTTGGCCAGCAGGCAGAAAAACTTGTAGGTAAAGCCAATGGCATAGAGCCCCTTGAGCCGCTTTTTCCGGGCCAGATGGCACAGGTAGGCCCCGGCGACTTGGGGGGCCATGCCGGTTTTCTCGTCGCGCTCCATTTTGGCCACGCTCCGGGCGATGCGCCCGCCGTAGACGTCGTCCCCGGCGGCGGACTTTTCCCGGGCGGCGGTGAAGCCGGTGGCGATGTCGCCGGGCATGACTGCCGCCACGGTGACGCCGAAGGGCCGGACCTCGTTGGCCAGGGCCAGGGAATAGTCGTTGACGGCGGCCTTGGTGCAGGAGTAGTAGGCCTGGAAGGGGATGGCCACCGGCGCCGCCACGGAGCTGACGTTGAGGATGCGGCCGCGGCTTTGGCGCAGATAGGGCAGGCACGCCCGGTTGACCCGGACCATGCCGAAGAAGTTGGCGTCGAAGAGGCGGACGGCGTCGGCGGTGTCGGTGAACTCCACGGCGCCGGAAATCCCGAAGCCGGCGCAGTTGACCACCAGGTCCAGCCGCCCCTCCCGGGCGATCACTTGCTCCACGGCGGTGCGGACGGCGTCCTCGTCGGTGACGTCGGCGCAGAGATGATGGAGGCCCTCCGGGCCGCGGCCCCGGCGGCTGAAGGTATAGACAGTGTATCCGGCTTGGCGCAGGGCCTGGGCCGTGGCCAGGCCGATGCCGGAGGTGCCGCCGGTGACGATGGCGATTTGCTGCATGGGGAATGCCCCTTTCTCTCGATCTTGTTCTAACAGTATAATACCGTCCCGGCCGTCGCGCAAGGGGGCCGGAGGAAATCGGAGGAAACGAAGAGTTTTTTCCCATTGTTCTCAAATGCTTCACACTTTTTGGGAAAAACTCATGTACAATAGGGGCATCAGAAGCATTGGAGGCGAAGTCCGTGGCAAGAGACCCCTATGAAGTCCTGGGAGTGGCCCGGGGCGCGTCGGAGGAGGAGATCAAAGCCGCCTACCGCCGTCTGGCCAAGCGGTACCACCCAGACCTCCATCCGGGCGACGCCGTGGCCGCCCAGAAGATGAATGAGGTCAACCAGGCCTATGAACAGCTGAAGAATCCTGCGGCCTATGCCAATCAGGCCCAGAATGCCTATACCACCTACACCACCTATACCGCTTACCGCCCCCAGTCGGGCGCTGACCCCTTTGAGGACCTGTTCCGGGGCTTCAACGGCCAGAGCGGGGGACGGCAGTATCGGCCCACCGGCGGCAGCCGGGTGCGCCCGTTCCAGATTCTGCGGACGCTGGTGCTGATCTATCTGCTTTTCAACTTAGTGAGCTGCATGGCCAGCTCCCTGTTCACGCCGCGGTATTACTACAGCAATTACGGCAGCTATGGCGATTACAGCCAGTCCGACACCGTCGAGGGGCCCTGGTCCCGGGCGGACAATGGCGGCGGCTGGGGAAGGGAGAGCGGCTGAGATGGGCATTTTTTCGCGCCGGCAGCCCCCGGTGGATGACCGCTGGGAGGCCCTGAACGCCGAATATCAAAACTATCGCCGCCGCACGGCCCTGGAGCTGGAAACCGCCGAGGCCAAAGCCACCCGGCAAACTGTGGCGGCCTTTCTCAGCTTGTACGACGACCTTTCCCGGGCGCTGGCGTGTCCCTGCGGCGACCCGGCCTTTTACAAGGGCGTGGAGCTGATCTACAAAAGCCTCCTGGGCACCCTCTCCTCCCTGGGCGTCAAGCCCATGGACTCTCTGGGCCGGATGTTCAATCCCACCTACCATGAGGCGGTGGAGCGGATCGTCGATCCCCAATACCGCCGGGACGAGATCGTGAAGGTGCTGCGGGTGGGCTTCACCATGGATGACGAGGTCATTCGCCACGCCCGCGTGGTGGTGGCCAACTGTGAATAAGAACGCCGTCCGGCAGTGTCCGGGTCAGGCAGATTGAAGGAGCGTAACATGGCATATATCATTGGAATCGATCTGGGCACCACCAACAGCTGTGTGGCGGTGATGGAGGGCGGAGAGCCGGTGGTCATCCCCAACGCCGAGGGCGGGCGCACCACGCCGTCGGTGGTGGCGTTTTCCAAAACCGGCGAGCGCATGGTAGGTATGATCGCCAAGCGCCAGGCCGTCACCAACCACGCCCGCACCATCACCTCCATTAAACGGCAGATGGGCAGCGACTACCGCGTGAATATCGACGGTAAAAAGTACACGCCCCAGGAGATTTCGGCCATGATTCTCCAGAAGCTCAAGACCGACGCGGAGGCCTACCTGGGCGGCCCCGTCACTGAGGCCGTCATCACCGTGCCGGCTTACTTCACCGACGCCCAGCGCCAGGCCACC
>DVHE01000078.1 GCA_018712245.1 Candidatus Avoscillospira avicola
ATCATCATCTACCACAACTGCGGCAACGCTGTGGGCTTTATGGTACCCGAGGTACTCACCACCGGCTGTGCGGCCTACCATTTCGGCAATGCCGTGGATATGGCGGAGATGCTGGAGAAAATGCCGCCGGATGTGCTGACCATGGGCAATGTGGACCCGGTCAGCGTGCTGCGCAACGGCACGCCCGAAACGGTTCGGGCCGAGACGCTGCGGATCATGGAGCGCTGCTGCGGCCACAAGAACTTCCTGATCTCCTCGGGCTGCGACATTCCCCCTGCCGCGCCCTGGGAAAATCTCGACGCCTTCTTTGCCGCCGTGGCGGAATTCTACAACGCTTAATTCTCCTTTTCTTGGTTTTAGATTCGCAAATCGGCAAGCTTTGACAGCGCTTGCCGATTTTTGCATATAGAGGAGAAAGTATGGTTTTAGCCAGTCGGGCGCTATCCCAGCAGCGCCATGGTCAGCGTCCCGGCAGTCATGAGACCGAGTCCAATTCCAGCTTTTTTGCTCAGTTTTTCCCGAAATACCACATAGGAAAAACCCACCGTCAGTAAAATACTCATTTTGTCGATGGGCACTACAATGCTGACAACGCCGTTTTGAATGGCATAGTAGTAGCAAAGCCAGGAAGCGCCGGTGGCAATGCCGGAGAAGAACAGGAACACCAGTTCCCGCCGGTCCAGTTTTTTGAGCTGCGGCGCCTTGCCCTTGAGGAACACCATCAGCCACGCCATCACCAAAACCACGCCGGTTCGGATCGCCGTTCCCAAATTGGACTCCACACCGGAGATGCCGACCTTGGCCAAAACGGACGTCAGTGCGGCAAACACCGCCGACCCCACCGCGTACAGTACATAGGTATGATTCCCTTCGTGGGTTTTGGCGTGTTTCGTCTCCGCCATCAGCAAAATCCCCACGCCCAGCAGCGCCGTCCCCACCAGTTTGGCCGCCAGATGCGCCGTCTCCTGAAAGCACACGATGGCCAGCAGCACAGAGAGTACGGTGCTGGACTTGTCGATGGGGACCACCTTATTGATGTCGCCGATGGACAACGTCCTGAAGTAGCACATCCAGGAGGCGCCAGTGGCGGCGCCCGATAGCAGCAGAAACAGGAGCGAGCGGGCAGAGATTTGGGCAATGATAGGCGCCGACCCCACCAGAAAAACCATCAGCCACGAAAAGACAAAGACGACCACGGTGCGCAGCGCCGTGGCGACATCCGAATCCGTCTTTTTGATGCCGCACTTGGCCAAAATCGCGGTCAAACCCGCAAACACTGCCGACAAAACAGCTGCCAACAGCCACATTGGAATCCCCTCTTTTATGTATATCTTGCAGAATGGAGCAATACAGTATAGCGCCGCCAAAATATCTCCACGTAATTCCCATCATGGCAGCGAATTGACAGTGGCTAGATCCGGTGATACACTGAACGCAAAAATGAAGGATGATAAAATGGAACTGATCTGTGAACTGAATGACAAGATTGTGTTGGGGACGGATGGAATGTCCACCAAAGCCCCCCGCATTACTGCCCGTGCCATCGTCAAGCGTCAAGACGGTTTATATGCCGTCATGTACGCTGATAAATTCAAGCTCCACAGTCTTCCCGGCGGCGGTGTGGAGGACAGTGAGGATGTGCTGACCGCACTTCGCCGGGAAGTTTACGAAGAAACCGGATGTATTTGTGACGAAATTCAAGCGCTTGGCATTGTTTCTGAAAACCGCGCCAGCCTGGACTACACCCAGATCAACTACTATTTTGTAGTGACAACCACACATACGCCCAGCGAGAATCATCTGACGGAAGCGGAGCTTGCCTCCCGCACCGTCGTGAAGTGGGAAAGTTTTGCTGAGATGGTGCGCCTAATCAATGAGCAGGAGTTCGAACGCGTGCAAGGCAAGTATTTGAAAGCCCGTGATGTGGCAGCACTGCAGGCATACGCAACCCAAATATAAAATTCGTGCCGCAAAGCAATATAAAACTCGTGCCGCTTGCGGCACACCGCACTTCTTCACTATTCACTATTACCTCTTCACTTCCAAAAATCGACCCTTCGGATTTAGTGAAAAGTGAAGAGTGAATAAGGAAAATCGACAAGCCCCTGACGGTGCTTGTCGATTTTTGGTGCCGGTGGCCGGCGTCTCCGCGCCAAGTGCCGCCGCAAGCGGCGGTTGCGCTCCGACACGCCCGCCTGCGGGCGGGCGTCGAACCGCTGCTTCGAGGTTGGGACCATCCACGCCAAAAAGGTCCGCATCCCCGTTGGGGATGCGGACCTTTTTGGTGCCGGTGGCCGGACTCGAACCGGCACGCTGTCGCCAGCGGTGGATTTTGAGTCCACTACGTCTACCAATTCCATCACACCGGCACGCTATCAGGAATTATACCGCATTTTTGCTGGAATTGCAAGCCCCAATGCGCCGCGCCGCCAGAAATTACGGTTCGTCCTCCCCGTCGTCGTCCTGCCGCTGCCGGGCTTTATCCTGCTCCATCTGCTCGGAGAGGTGCTGGCTCAAGAGCGCCAGCGAGGCCGCCATATTCTCCGTCTGCACCAGGATATGCTCCGGCACATCCAGGTGCTTGGGCGCAAAATTCCAGATGGCTTGGATGCCGCCGGCAATCAGCTGGTCACAGACCCGCTGGGCAAACTCCGCCGGCACGGTGATGATGCCGATTCGGATGCTGCGGCTCTTGCAGAAGTCCGCCAGCTCCGACACGTGATAAATGGGCTTGCCGGAGGATTCCGTGCCGGCCCGCGTCTCGTCGGCGTCAAAGGCCGCCACGATATTGAGGCCGTACTCCGCGAAGCCGCCGTAGCCCAAAAGCGCCTGGCCCAGCTTCCCGGCGCCCACCAGCACTGCGTCGTTGGTATTGCCGTAGCCCAGAAATTCCTCCAGGTCGCGAATCAGTCCCTCCCGGAGATAGCCGATTTTCGGGCGCCCGCCGGCACTGACCAGGGCCAGATCCTTGCGGACCTGCACCTCTCCCATGCCCAGGGCCGCCGCCAAGGCCGTGGCAGAAATATGGGTCGGACCGTCCGCCGGCAAGCTCTTGAGATACGACAGATAGGTCGGCAGACGCTTTACCGTAGAGCGAGATATATCTTTTGCCGCCATGCTTCCACCTCCAGGATATTCTGGGGTATAGTATACCAGATGCCCGCGGCTTTCGCAATTGTTTTATCGATATAATTTTAAAGATTTCTTATCGATATCATCTCCCGCTAGACATAGATCTGCCGAGATATCTCCCGCTTGAGCCGTGCTGTGATTCGCTTTTCCAGACGGGAGATGTACGACTGGGAAATCCCCATCAGATCGGCCACTTCCTTCTGGGTCTTCTCCTGCTTGCCCTCCAGGCCGTAGCGCAGCACCATGATCGTCCGCTCCCGCTCCGGCAGACGGCTCAGCGCCTCCCGCAGGAGCTGATGGTCCACGTCATCCTCCATGGGCCGCATGACCGTGTCGCTGTCGGTACCCAGCACGTCGGAGAGCAGCAGCTCATTGCCGTCCCAGTCGGTGTTGATGGGCTCATCCAGGCTCAGCTCCGCCCGCTGTCCGGCGATTTTGCGGATGTGCATGAGAATTTCATTTTCAATGCACCGGGAGGAATACGTCGCCAGCTTGATCTTTTTGTCAGCCTTGAACGTGTTCACCGCTTTGATGAGGCCGATGGTCCCGATGGAGATGAGGTCCTCAATGCCCACGCCGGTGTTTTCAAACCGCCGGGCGATGTAGACCACCAGCCGCAGGTTGTGTTCGATCAGCGTCTTCTTGGCCGCCTCATCTCCCTGAGTCAGAGCCGCGATACACTGCTGTTCCTCCTCCGGCTTCAGGGGCGGAGGCAGAACATCGCTGCCGCCGATGTAAAATACCGAGTTGGGCCGCCAGAGGCCCAGGGTCATCAACAAAGTTTGCCAAAGTTTCATGTGGATACACCTCCTAATAATGCCTCGTAAGGGCCGCCGCCCCCCACCTCGCTGGGGCTGAAGGCCACCAGAACATCCCTGCCGCCACAGCGGCACCGCATGGCCAGCAGAAGGCCGGCCTCCACACCCACCGCCCGAAAGGGAACCAGGCGGAACTTGGCCGCGGGATAGCGGCGCGTCAGAAGCGGCAGGAGCGACGCCGGGTCCGCCAGGTCCTCCCGGGAAATATCCTCACTGGGCAGCAGACGCCGCAGCACCGACGCGTCCGCCACCACCACCGTTTCACCGCTGACCGGGTCGCGAAGCGTGTTGCCCGTGTCCCGCAGAGCCCGCAGCGTCACCTGCCGGTTCCCAAACCCCAGGGTGAGGGTGGCGAGGTCGCCGCCGGTATGCCGTCCCACGCCCGAGAGTACCAGCGCAGCCAAGGCGTAGCTGATGCCGGCCAAGAGCAATAAGGCCGGCGTGGTGACAGCGTAGTAGGCTCTGCCGCCCAGGAGCTTGAGGTCCGGCTCCACAAACTGCACCGCCAGCAGCACCACGCCGCTGAGCGCAAAGCTCAAGGCCAAAAAATATAACCCCTGCTTGACGCTGCTGCGCCGCCAGCCAAAGGCCAATATCACCATCGCCACCGCCGCTGCGATCTGTCCCGGCACGGATCGCACTGCGGCGGCTCCAGGCAGGACCGCTGCCACCGCGTACAGTCCCCCCGCCGCCGCCGCACCCACCAGCCGCCTCCGCCGTCCCGGCGCGCCGCCTACAATCGCGGCCCCTCGCAGCAGCAAATAGTTGATGGCCGTATTGAGCCCAAAGAGCAGATCCACATAGACCGTCATCCCATCGCCTCCTGGACAAAGTATACGCCCCCGGGGCAAAAAAGAAGGTCGCAATCCCGAGGGGGATTGCGACCTTTCGCCGGTCATTTTCCTGTGAAACTGTGAAAAACTCGCTCTTTTACGGCTGAATCCCAAAATCCTGGCAGATTTCCTCACAAATAATCTGGGCCGCAGAGCCGTCGAATTCCGCCGCCAGCTTTTCCCGCCACGCCGCCAACACCTCCGGCTGACTGAGGAGCGACGCGGCCAGGGCCGCCAGCGCCTCCGGCCCCTCCGCCGTCCGGGCAAAGCCGTGAGAAACCATGAACTGGATATTCCGTTCCTCCAGCCCTGGAATCACGTTGATGAGCAGCGTCGGCAGATGCTTGGCCATCACCTCCGTGGTGGTGAGGCCGCCGCCCTTGGTGAGCAGCAGATCCGCCGCGTCCATATACTGATCCACCTTGCGGGTAAAGCCCAGAATCCGCAGATTGGGCGCGTAGCAATTTTTGATGATCCGCTGCCGGAGCTTTTGGTTGGTGCCGCAGATCACCACCAGACGATCTGCTGGCGTCAGCTCCCGCTGCAGCGCCTGGGTCAGCTCCTCCATGGGACCGGCGCCCATGGAGCCGCACATCATCACCACGACCCGCCCTGTCTCCGGCAGGCCCAGGGCGCGGCGCGCCTCCGCCTGGGGCCGATTGACCGTAAAACAGTGGCGCACCGGGATTCCCGAGGGCACCAGCCGGTCCTGGGGAATGCCGCAGCGGATGAATTCATCTGCCAGCGTAGGATGGGGGATGAAGTAAAGCTCCATGTCCGCGCTGGAGACGCCGGGACTGCAGGTGTAGTCGGTGGCGACGAAGTACCCGGGGATGGAGAGACCGTACTCCTTCGCTGCGGCCGTCATCACGATCGCCGGGAACACGTGGACACAGAGGACCGCATCGCACTGCATGGCTGTGACGGCCTGATAAAACTCCCCGGCGCAGGCGCTGCACTGGGCCCGCAAATACCGGGGCACGTGGTTCTCTTCAAATTTATACCCCAGGCCAAAGAGCCGCGGCGCCTTGCGGTAGAGCAGGACGTGGCCCTCGCTGATGAGCCGCGCCTTGGCCGGCGGCAGAAAGTCCAGGCAGTCCTTGACGATGCACGCATGTCCCATCTGCGTAAACTGCTCTTCCAGCGCGGCAGCGGTGGAATTGTGGCCGCCGCCGGTATTACAGGTGAGAATCAGAATTTTCACTGCCGTGGTTCTCCTTTCGTTGCAGTTTTTCAGCCAGGCGCAGCAGCTTGGGCCGGTTGTAGCGCTGGATGACCCAATAGGGCAGATTCAGGAAAATCGCGTCAAACAGCGTGATCGCCAGGCCGGCCAGGTTCTGGCAGAGCAGGTAATTCCCCACCGACAGCACCATCAGCACACCGTGGACCGCCTCCGCCACGCAGGTCTCCTGCACCAGCGTCATGGCCTCCTCCGCCGTTCCCCGCAGGCTGACCCGCTTGGGAATCATGTCCGGCATGACCTTGCTCATATCCGGCACCAAATCCTTCCAGTGATGCACGCCCAATCTACGGTAGACGTTCCCCTCCTGCTCCCACCGAAAACTCTTAAAGGGAAATCTGTCCGGGTGGAACCACCGCCGGGGCAGCGCCTGGCCCACATAGTGGGAGACAACGCCCAACGACGCGGTGTAAATCACTGCGTGGGTAACTGCCATAACTCCTCCTTGCGGCGATGGGCCGCGTATAAAAGTACGCCCGAGATTCGAGATAATCCAGAATCCCGGGCGAAGCACTGCTGCATATCCGTTACGTCCCGCTGGTGGGGTCGTAATTCCTGCCAAACTGCAAATTGGTGAATTTGATGGTGCTGGAATCGGTGTGGGCGGCGGGCTTGGCGCCGGGCGCGGCGTTGTTCATCTCCGGCAGATTCACGTCCATCATGCGGCTGAGATTCTGCTCAATCTCGTGGGCGATCTCCTCCGTGGTCTCCGCCTCCGCGGCGGCGGGCTCCTGCGTGGGAGCCGGCTGAGGCGTCGGCTGGGGCGCGGCCTTGGGCTTCGGAACGACCAGGGGCTTTTCCGCCTCGGCGTCGTAGTCGAAGGCCTTGCGGGGCGCAGGCTGCTGCAGCTCCAGGCTCATGTCCCGGGACTTGAGGGACTCCAGCAAATCCAGGTGGCCGCGGATATCCCGCTCGATGACTTCAATGAAGTTCTGCGCCGCCTTCTTGGCGCAGTTGATCCGCTCCTGCTCCTGGGAGACCACAGTCTCGGCATCCGAGGTCTTGTCCTGGGCGGTGGTGGCGGCGTCGGCCATCAGCCGGGCGCACTTCTTCTCCGCCTCGGCCACCATGGCGTCGGCGGTGCGCTGGGCAGAGAGAATGGCCTTGCGCATACTCTGCTCCTGACTGCGGTACTCCTCCAGCTTCTCCACCAGCACCTTCATCTTGCTCTTGAGAACGGCATTTTCCTTGTAGAGGGTGATGTAGTCCTCGGTGAGAGGCTCGAGGAAGTCGTCCACGGTCTGCATATCATAGCCGCCGAAGACGGCCTTGGTAAAGGTTTTCTCCTGAATTTCCTGGGGTGTGAACATGGCAATCGCTCCTCTCCGGGCTTAGAGATACAGGCCGCTGTTTTCCAGCTCGTCGATCAAATCCCCCACGATGTCCACGTTGTAGGGCGTGATGAGATACGTGGAAATGGCGATCTTCTTGATTTTCCCGTCCAGGGCATAGGCGCAGCCGGATAGGAAGTCCACCAGTCGGCGGGCGATATCCTTGTTGGTGGCCTCCAGGTTGAGGACCACGGCATGCTTGCTGCGCAGATGCTCAGCGATTTCCGAAACATTGTCAAACCGGTCCGGCTTCACCAGCACCACCTGCATCTGGGTGGTGGTGTGGATATTGACTACCTTACTGTCAGTGGGACGGCGCGTAGTGGTGCGAGTGGTCTGGGTGCTGGAGTGGCCCAGATCGTCCAGCACCTCGTCATAGGCGGAGCTGCTGCTGGGGCGAGGCGCCGGGCGGGCTGCGGTGCTGGCCCGGGACGCCCGGGGACGTTCCTCCAGGTCGAAATCATCATCGAAATCGTCTTCGTCCTCCGCATAAGGGCGTGCGAGTTTTTTCAATTCATCCATAAATCCCATGGTGTTCTGTCCTCCAAAAAAGCAGTGATCTGCACAATATTTTTATTTTGCTGCGCCGTACTGACGCGCGCCAAAAATGGCGGTACCCACGCGGATCATGGTACTGCCTTCGCGGATGGCGTCAGTAAAGTCGTCCGTCATGCCCATCGATAGGCACGCCATACTGACATTATCGTATTTTTTTGCCCTTATGTCAACAAGAAGCTGACGCATTTGTGCAAAATACTTTGTATTTCCACCGGGTTCTTCTGAAATTGGTGGAATCGCCATGAGACCCTCCACGTGACAGTGGGGAAATTCGGCCATGCGGGACGCGATCTCCATGGCTCCCTGGGGGGTAAAGCCGGATTTACTGGCCTCGGCGCCGATGTTGACCTCCAGCAAGATCCGCTGGACGAGGCCCTGCTTGGCCGCCTCCTTCTCAATGGCCTGGAGCAGCTCCGGGCGGTCCACCGACTGGATGAGATCCACCTTGCCCACCACCTGGCGCACCTTATTGGTCTGCAAGTGGCCGATAAAGTGGAGCGGCTTGCCATCATACGCCCCCTGAGGCAGCTTTTCCAGCAGTTCCTGCACGCGGTTTTCTCCGCAGCAGTCCACGCCCGCTTCCACCGCCACCCGCACCCGGGCGGCGTCGTTCATCTTGGTGGCGGCGCAGAGCAAAATCTCGCTGGGATCACGGCCCGCCTCCCGGGCTGCCTTCTCCATCTCCGCCCGAATGTTTGCCACACGTTCGGCAATTTCCTGCATCATCGCACGACCTTTCCATCGTATAGGTCCCGGCCTGTGACAATGATCTCGTCTCCGGGCCAGAGGTTATTCACAGAAGATTGATCCAGCTCCACCACATAGGTCTCCCCGTTGTCGTGGAGAATGTTCACGGATTTCCAGGAGGCGTTGCTGCCCTCGAGGATGTAAACGCCCACTTGGCCGTCCTCATCGACGCGGATGGCTTCCTTGGGCACCCGCAGACCGGCATAGGAGGTAAAGACGATGTCCGCCGACTGCTGCCGCAAAAGTGTGGCGTCCTGCATATATTTGTCGCAGGACAAAACAATGATCCGCTCCCCCTGCTGCTCTTCGCCCAGCCGCTCCACGGTCATGGGGATGCTCTCATAAAACTGGGAGGCAAAGGTGACGGGCACCTGGTCGCCGCTCTCCACGCCGGCAGTCTGATCCGCCGGCACCACGGTGACATAGTACCAGGTGCTGCCGGCAATCAGGCGGCCTACGGCGTCCTCCGGCGGGTCAATGGGCTGCACCCCCGCCAGGGACGACACCGTGACAGTGTTGAGAAAATCCAACGTCAGGACGGTCTCATAGCCGTCCACCGTGCCGGAGAAGGTGCCGCTCTTGCTCGCCGCCACCAGGGTGGTGTCGTAGCTGGCGTCGGCCTGCAGCGCAGCGATCTCCGTCTGGAGGGCGGCAATCTGCTGATCCAGCGCGGCGTTTTCCGCCTCGGTGGACATACGCCGGATGACCAAGCCCTTGATATTGGCGGAGCGGTCCCGGACGGAGTTCATATCCCCCCGGGCCAGATACTGGCTCATATCGGTCAGCTGGGCCGAGATTTCCGCCTCCAGCACCGCCTGCCCGGCGGCGTCGGCGGAATAGGAGCTGGCGAAGGTCAGCTGCTCCAGCTGCTCCTCCAGCTCTTCCAGCTCCGCCTGGCGGGCCTGGGCGCTCTCATCGCGGTAGCCGGTGGCCAGGGCCTGGCCGCGGGAGACCCGCTCGCCCTCGGAGACCAGCAGCGCCGTGATTCCGTAGGCAGAGCGCACCACCGACTCATCCCGTACCACGTAGCCGGTGGTATAGCTTCCCGTGCCGGCTTCATACTCGATGGCCGTGACGGTGGTCAGCGGCGCATAGATGGTGGAAAACACAGCGTAGCCGAAATAACACACGACGGCCGCCAGAAAGATCCAGAGGATCAGCTTGGTATAGAATTTTCCCTGTTTCATAGCGGCCTCCTTGTTGGGCTATGTCTGGGCGCCGAAGCGCAGCGGCTCGGCAGGCTGAATGGTGGAAATGGCGTGCTTGTAGATGAGGTTCTGCCGCCCCTCGGACAGAAGCAGCACGGCGAACTGGTCGAAGCTCAAAATCGTGCCCCTGAGCTGAAAGCCGTTGATGAGAAACAGCGTCAGCATCGTCTTGTCCTTGCGCGCCTGGTTTAAAAAACGGTCCTGCAGGTTTTCGGGTCTGGTCATGGATACCACTCCTTTTTTCTTTGTGTATCCATCATCTTACCGAAAGCGCCGGGTCGAATGCCGTCGAAGGGCGTCGCTACAGCGCCACGCCGTCGCCGCGGAGGATCTCCCGGGCGGACTCCAGCGTGCGGGCAAAGTCCAGCGGCTCCTCCTGGACAATCCAGCGGATGGCCGCGTTGCGCCGAAGCCACGTGAGTTGGCGCTTGGCATAGCGGCGGCTCTCCCGCTTGACGGTCTCCCAGGCCTCCTCCAGGGACAGCTCCCCCCGGAGGGCGGCGATGGGCTCCTTGTAGCCGATGGCCTGGAGGCTGGTGGCGCCGGCGGGCACGCCCGCGGCCAGCAGCCCCTGGATCTCCTCCAAAAGGCCCTGGGCCACCATCTGGTCCACCCGCCGGTCGATGCGGTCATAGAGCATGGCCCGGTCGGAAAAGGTGAGTCCCAGCCAGAGGGCGCGGTACTTGGGCGGTACGGCCCGGGAGTCCAGGTTGTGCTGGGTGATGGTCTTGCCGGTCTCCTGGTAGACCTCCAGCGCCCGGATGATCCGCTTGCGGTCCGCCGGGTGGAGCCGGGCGGCAGACGCCGGGTCCACCGCCGCCAGCTGCGCCAGCAGCGTCTCGATGCCCGCCTGATCTGCCAGGGCCTCCAGCGCTTCCCGCCGCCCCGTCTGAGGCACCGGGGCGAAGGTACGGCCCAAAATCAGGCTGTCGGCATAGAGGCCGGTGCCGCCGCAGACGATCACGGCCTTGCCCCGGGCCAAAAGCCCCGCCACGATGGGGTCCGCCATGGCCACGTATCGGCCCACGGAAAAGGCCTCGTCCGGCTCGGCCACGTCGATCATATGGTGGACGACGCCGTCCATCTCCGCAGGCGTGGGCTTGGCCGTGCCGATGTCCATGCGGCGGTAGACCTGCATGGAATCGCACGAGACCACCTCGCCCGCCAGCTCCTTGGCCAGCTCCACGGCCAGGCGGGTCTTTCCCGAGGCGGTGGGACCGGCTACGACAATCAAAGGGGGATTCTTCATCGCGTTCTTCCTTATGCGCGGCCAAACTGCCGCTCCAGTTGATTTTTGGTCAGCTTCAGGAGGACGGGCCTTCCGTGGGGGCAGCAGCGGATGTCGTCGCGCTCCATGACCTCCCGCACCAGATGCTCCCGTTCCTCCGGGCTGGTGTGCCAGCCGCCCTTGATGGCGGCCTTGCAGGCGATGGTGTGGAGCAGCGCGTCCCGGAGGGACTTGGGGTCCCGGCTGTGGCCCTCCAGCAGGGCCTGGGCCAGCGCTTGCAGCGCGGCCTCCGCCTCGCTCTCGGGCAGGTCCGCGGGGATTTGCCGCAGCAGCACGGTGCCGTCGCCAAAGTCCTCCACCTGATATCCATATTCCTCCAGCAGCTCCGCCCGCTCCAGCACCGCCGCGGCCTCCTCCCGGGAGAGCGACGCGGCCATGGGTGAGAGCAGCACCTGGGCCATCACCGGCTCCTGGCTCTTGCGCAGCTTTTCAAAGAGGATTCGCTCGTGGGCGGCGTGCTTGTCCAAAAACAGCACCGCGCCATCCTGCTCGATGAGGATGTACGTGTCCAGCACTTCGCCCACCACCCGGTACGGCTGTACCCGCGGCAGCTCCAGGGCCGTCTGCTCCGGCTCCGCCGCTTCCGGCGCAGGCTGGGCCGGGGGCGCGGGCTGGGACAAAGCCTCCGGCGGCGCGGACGGCTGCCGCGCTGCCGCGCTGCGGCTCTGGGGCGCCGCGGGCCGCGGCGGCACGAACGCCGGGATCGCCGTCTCGCTTCTTCCGGAGCCCGGCGTCAGAACCGGCTGGCGCAGGACCGCCTCTCCGGCGGCGGGCGCGTCCTCCATGGCCCGGGCCACCGCCGGGTGGGCCGGCGGCACAGCCCGCAGCGTCTCCAGCAGGGCCTGTCCCGCCGCGGCGGAACCGCGGGGTTCGGCTGCCTTCCCGGCGGAGGCGGCCGCCGCCCGGGGCGCGGCAGCCGGCGCTGCGGCGGCGCTCTGCACCGCGGCCGCCCTGGCCTGGGGCAGCTTCAGCTCCGGGCGGGCCGGGTCGCGGCGCAGCGCGGCCATGACGCCGTAGCGCACGCAGTCAAAGACGGCCCGCTCGTTAGAAAACTTGACTTCCGTCTTGGCCGGGTGGACGTTGACGTCCACGGCGCTGTTGGGCAGCGTCAGCCGCAGCACGCAGCTGGGGAAGCGCCCGGTCATCATCTGGTTGGCATAGGCCTCCTCCAGCGCCGCCGTCATCAGCTTGGACAGCACCGGACGTCCGTTGACAAAAAACTGCTGACAGCCGCGGTTGCCCCGGGTGGCTGTAGGCTTGGTGACGAAGCCGGAGAGGGAGAGATTTTCCCACTGGCTCTCCACCGGCACCATATCTGCCGCCAGCTGGCGGCCATAGACCTGATAAATGGCGCCGTGGAGGTCGCCGTTGCCGGCGGTCTTCAAGAGCGGTTCCCCGTCGCGAATCAGCCGGAAGGAGACCTCCGGGTGGGCCAGCGCCTGGCGCTGCACCTCGCCCGCCACCCGGGCCGCCTCGACGGTGTCCCGCTTGAGGAACTTGAGTCGGGCCGGGGTGTTGTAAAAGAGCTCCCGGACGACGATGGTGGTGCCCTCGGGGCAGCCGGCAGGACTCTTGTCCAGGACCTTGCCCGCCTCCAGGCGGAGGCTGATCCCCTCCCCCTGGGCCGTCTTGGTCAGAAGATCGATTTTGGACACCGCAGCGATGGCAGCCAGTGCCTCGCCCCGGAAGCCCAGGGTGCCGATGGCCGCCAAGTCCTCCTTGGTTCGGAGCTTGCTGGTAGCGTGGCGGAGGAAGGCGGTCTCGGCGTCCTCGGGCGCGATGCCGCAGCCGTTGTCCGTGACCCGGAGGTAGGTCATGCCGCCATTTTGAATCTCCACTGTCACCTTCGTGGCGCCGGCGTCCAGGGCGTTTTCCATCAGCTCCTTGGCCGCCGAAGCAGGGCGCTCCACCACCTCACCGGCGGCGATCAGGTCCGCCACGTGGCGGTCCAGCTGTAGGATCTTCGGCATGATTGACTCCTTTCACAAATCGGGCGCGGGGTACCTTACAGGAGCGACATGATCCCAAAGCTGATGGCATTGATGGCCATGTGCAGGAGGATCGGCCCCCAAATGGTGTTGGATTTTTCATAGGTCCAGCCCAGGGCGATGCCCGCCGGGACATACGCCAGCGCCGAGAGCAGCACCGACTGGACGTCATAGAGGAAGAAATACTGCCAAACATGGAGCAGCGCGAAGAAGAGAATGGTGACGGCGTAGGCTGCGATGCGGCTCTTGCGGCGGATGACGCCGAACAGAAGTCCCCGCACCAGCGTCTCCTCCACCATGGGCGCGATGACCACGGAGCAGGCCACCATGACCCAGAAATTCTCCGAAGCCAGCAGCTGCACCGTCTCATCGTTGTAGCTGGTAACTTCAATGCGCAAAAGATGCAAAATCAGGGAAAACACGTAATTTCCCGCGTAATAGAGGACAAAGCCCAATATCAGCGCCTGGACCAGCTCCCAAAAGCGGGTCTGGCGGAGACTGCGCAGGAGGAAGTTGTGGAAGATGATCCACACCACCAGGGCGTTGATGACAAAATAGCAGATGTTCAGCTGCAGTGTGGTGAGGCCCAGTCCCAAAAGTGCTGAGAGATACTCCAGGAGCAGAGAAAGCAGCACCACGTAAAAGGGCAAATAGCAAAAGCCTGCCACCTGTTCGGCGGTGGATAGGCCGGGGCCCAGGGAATAAGATTTGGTGTTTGCCACGGAAAGCCTCCTTTGATTGCATACACATACCCCGCAGGCCGCTTGCGCGGCTCGGGTCGATGTGGGCATCGACCCCTACGCACCGAGGCGCGAGGCGGATGCCCGCCTCCATCCGCTCCGGCGGCAGCTGCTTTACCGGATCATCTGCCGCAGCTCATAGAGGAGATTCATCGCCTCGATGGGGGTGAGGGTCTCCACAGTGATCTTGGCCAGGCGGTCCCGGATGGCGATGGCGTCCATGTCCATCAGGGAGACCTGGTCCGTCTCCGGCGGGGCCTGCACCGGCTGTGCCGCGCCGCCGCCCTCCTCCAGCTCCTTCAGGAGCTTTCTGGCCCGGGCCACCACCTTGGGCGGCAGTCCCGCCAGCCGGGCGACCTCCACGCCATAGCTCCGGTCCGCGCCGCCGGGCACGATTTTCCGGAGGAAGATCATCTCTTCTCCCCGTTTTTTCACGGAGATATTGAAGTTTTTCACGCCCTCCAGCTGATTTTCCAGCGCCGTCAGCTCGTGGTAATGGGTGGCAAAGAGCGTCTTGGCCCCCAGGGTACGCCGGTCGGCGGCGTACTCCAGCACCGCCCGGGCGATGGCCATGCCGTCGTAAGTAGAGGTGCCGCGGCCGATTTCGTCGAGGATCAAGAGGCTCCGGGGCGTGGCCCGGCGGAGAATCTCCGCCACCTCCTGCATCTCCACCATAAAGGTGGACTGGCCGGCGGCCAGATCGTCCGACGCGCCAATGCGGGTAAAAATCCGATCTACCACGCCGATCCGGGCGGCTCTCGCCGGGACGAAAGACCCCATCTGCGCCAGCAGCACAATCAGCGCCACCTGGCGCATATAGGTGGACTTACCGGCCATATTGGGGCCGGTGATAATGGCCACCTGGCAGCCCTCCATGCCCAGGCGGGTGTCGTTGGGGACGAACATCTTCCCCCGGAGCATCAGCTCCACCACCGGGTGGCGGCCTCCCTCGATCTGAATCCGGCTAGAGTGATCCACCTCGGGCCGCACATAGTCCCGGTCCACCGCCAGGGCCGCGAAGCAGCTGAGGACGTCGGCCATGGCCACCACCGAAGCCGCCGCCTGCACCTGGGGCGCGTAGGACGCCAGATACTGCTGCAAGCGCTGGTATGCCTCGTACTCCAGAGACACCACCTTGTCCTTGGCGGTGAGGATGGTCTCCTCCAGCTCCTTGAGTTCCTGGGTGATGTAGCGCTCGCCGTTGGCCAGGGTCTGCTTGCGGATGTAGCTGTCCGGCACCAGGGACACCTGCCCCTTGGCCACCTCAATGTAATAGCCGAAGACCCGATTATACCCTACCCTGAGATTCTTGATGCCGGTGCGGGCCTTCTCCTTGGCCTCGATTTCCGCCAAGGTGCCCTTGCCGCCGGACATCACGTCCCGCAGGCGGTCGATCTCCTCGCTGTAGCCGGGGCGGATCATGCCGCCCTCCCGCACCGTGAAGGGCGGATCGTCCACGATGGCCCGGTCGATCTCCGCCACCAGGGGCGTGAGGTCGGGCATCGACTCCACCAGCACCCGCAGCAGGGCGCACTGGAAGGGCGCCAGGGCCGCCTGGAGCGCCGGCAGGGGCCGCAGGCCCGCAGCCAGCTGCCGGAAATCCCGGCAGGTACACGTGCCGGTGACGATTCGGGCCATGACCCGCTCCAGGTCCGTCACCTCCCGCAGGAGGCGAATCAGCTCCTCCCGGGCCACGGTGCCGCCCGCCAGCTCCTCCACGGCGTCCTGCCGCTTGCCGATCTGGGCCGGGTTCATCAGCGGCTTTTCCAGCCAGGCCCGCAGCAGCCGCCCGCCCATGGCCGTCTTGGTCTTATCCAGCACCCAGAGAAGGCTCCCCTTTTTCTCCCCGGAGCGCAGCGTCTCCGTCAGCTCCAGGTTGCGCCGGGCCGTCAGGTCCAGCTCCAGGTACCGGGCGGCGTGGGAGAACTCCAGCGTCCGCACATGGGGCAGCTCCGACTTCTGGTTGCGCTTCAAGGTGGTGAGGAGTGCGCCCGCCGCCTGGACCACCTGGGGCGCATCTGCCAGGCCCAGGTCCGTGAGGTCGCCGCCAAACTGGGCCGTCACCGCCACTGTAGCCGCCTCCAGGTCGAAGAGCGCCGCCTCGCCGGTCTCCACACAGCAGGGCACCCGGGTGCGCAGCGCCTCGGCCAGTGCCTCATCCTCCGGGGCCTGGCCGCCCAGCAGCAGCTCCGCGGGCTGGTAGCATCCCAGCTCGTCCACCACCCGCTCAATTCCCCGGGCGGCCAGCGCGGTGAACGCGCCGGTGGAGATATCGCAGAAGCAGGCGCCGTACTCCCCCGCTTCTCCATAAACGCAGGCAAAGTAGTTGTTCTTTCGCTCGTCGAGCATGGAGCTTTCCGTGACGGTGCCGGGCGTCACCACCCGCACGATCTCCCGCTTCACCAGCCCCTTGGCCAGCGCCGGATCCTCCATCTGCTCGCAGATGGCCACTTTATAGCCCTTGGCCACCAGGCGGGCGATGTAGCTCTCGGCGGAGTGGAAGGGCACGCCGCACATGGGCGTCTGATCCTCCTTCTCCTTGCCCCGGTCCCGGGTGGTCAGGGTCAGGTCCAGCTCCTTGGAGGCAACCTTGGCGTCCTCCGCGAACATCTCATAGAAGTCGCCCAGACGGAAAAACAGCAGGCAGCCGGGGTTGCGCTCCTTCATTTCCATGTATTGCCGCATCATCGGCGTCAGTTCCGCCATTGTTACCTCCTAACTAAGACAGGCCGGCTGGGGACAGCCCTCCGCCGCCGTCTTTACAGTAAATTACCGTGGCAGTCGCAGTTCTCCGGCAGCCGCCCTTCCAGGCTCCAGGTGGTGTGGCCGGTGATCTCCACCAGGACGAACTGGCCCACCAGGCTCTCGTCCCCGGAAAACCGCACCAGCCGCCCGCCCTCGGTACGGGCGGTGAGCAGGCCGTCCTCGGTGCCGTCCACCAGGACCCGCATGGTCTTGCCCTCATAGCTCCGGTGGATCTCTTCGGAAATGCGGTTCTGCGCCGCCACCAGCCGGTCAAACCACCGGTTTTTCTCCTGCCGGGAGACGGGGTCGGGCATCGTGGCCGCCGGGGTCCCCTTCCGGGGTGAATAAATAAAGGTAAAGAGGGCGTCGTAGCGCACCTGCTCGATCAGGCTGAGGGTATCCTCAAATTCCGCCTCGGTCTCCCCGGGAAAGCCGACGATGATATCGCTGGTCAACACCAGCTCCGGCATCACCTGCCGGCCATAGTCCACCAGGGAGAGGTACTGCGCGCGGGTATAGCGGCGGTTCATCTCCTTTAAAACCCGGTCGTTGCCCGACTGGACCGGCAGGTGGAACTGCTTGGCGATCTTGGGGCTGGCTGCCATGGTGTCGAAGAGCTTTTTCGTGGCGTCCTTGGGGTGGGAGGTCATAAACCGCAGCCAGAAGTCCCCGGGCAGCGCCGCGATCCGGGCCAGCAAATCGGCAAAATCCACGCCCAGCCCCAAGTCCTTGCCGTAGGAGTTGACGTTCTGACCCAGGAGCGTGATGTCCCGGATGCCGTGGGCCAAGAGGTCCCGCACTTCCGCGAGAATGTCCTCGGGCTTCCGGCTCCGCTCCCGGCCCCGGACGTAGGGCACGATGCAGTAAGAGCAGAAGTTGTTGCACCCGTACATGATGGAGACCCAGGCCTTCACGCCCGCCTTGCGCTGAAGCGGCAGCCCCTCGGCAATGGAGCCGGGGGAATCCTCGGTGGCAAAGATCCGCTTGCCGTTATCCAGGACGCTTTTCAGCAGCTCCGGGAACCGCCAGAGCTGGTGGGGATTGAAGACGCCATCCACATGGCGGTAGCTCTCACGAATCTTTTTCACCACGTGTTCCTGGCCCATCATGCACCCGCAGAGGAAAATCTTCTGACCCGGATGGCGGCGCTTGGTGTGGACCAGCGCGCCCACGTTGCCATAGACCCGCTGCTCGGCGTGCTCGCGAATGGCGCAGGTGTTGAGGACGATGACGTCGGCCCCCTCCTCGTCCTCTGCCATCACATAGCCGCACTGGGCCAGCATCCCGCGGATTTTCTCGGAATCGGCCTCGTTTTGCTGGCAGCCGTAGGTGTCCACAAAGGCCCGGGGCGTGATGCCGGAGGCCTCCCAATAGGCGCGGATCTCCCGGCAGTAGGCCGCCTGCTCCGCCAGGGCCTCCTGGGATATGGTAGTGGTCTTGGTGTCCAAGTCAGTCTCCTCCAACATACAGTTTGGTGATTTTGTTTGATACCATGGCGGCGCAGCCGGCATGGTATCCTATGTCATCTTTTTCGGTTGCCCCGCAGGGGCGAGAAAAAGGACTTAAAATCGCAGTATAATAGCCGCATTGCGGCTATTATACCACGGTTTTCGCCGCGATTCAAGAATCTTCCCCTGCCGTCAGCGTCTCCAGCAGCGCCAATACCCGGGGAATCTCCGCTTCGGACAGCTCCGCGTAGTTAAGCACGATCTCCCCCGGGGCCTTGGGCGCCGTGCCGGGAAACTGATAGCGCTCCAGCGGCGAGGCCGGCACGCCCGCCGCCTGAAGCTGCCGAGCCAAGTCCCCGGCGGGCAGCGGCGTCTGGAGCCTCAAGAGCATATGGAGTCCCGCCTCGTCCCCCAGCACCTGCACCCGCTGGCCGAACGCACAGCCTTCCAGCGCCGCGAGGAACTGCTGGCGCAGCAGCCGGTAGCGCCGCTTCATCCGACTGACGTGCTTTTCAAAGTAGCCCTCGTCGAGGAAGCGTGCCAGGGTGAGCTGCTCAAAGCTGGGGACGGTGCAGCTGTAAAACCCCAGCTTTTCCCGGTAGCGCTCCAGCAGGGCCGGCGGCAGGATGAGGTAGCTGATACGCAGCGCCGGCGAGATAGTCTTGGAGAAGGTGTTGAGGTAGATCACCCGCCCGGTGACATCCATGCTGGCCATGGTGGGGATCACCTTCCCGGCGAAGCGAAACTCGGAATCGTAGTCATCCTCAATGAGGAAGCGGTCCGGACGGCTGCCCAGCCAGGCCATCAGCTGCCGCCGCCGGGCGATGGGCGTGACGATGCCCGTGGGGAACTGGTGGCCCGGCGAAATGTGAAGGA
Organism: Candidatus Avoscillospira avicola; assembly: GCA_018712245.1. Taxonomy (GTDB): domain Bacteria; phylum Bacillota; class Clostridia; order Oscillospirales; family Oscillospiraceae; genus Avoscillospira; species Avoscillospira avicola. The sequence continues at coordinate 18,953 of DVHE01000078.1, forward strand.
CGTCGGCACCCGAGGCGATCAAGCTCTGCAAGTCCACGCCGCTTTCGTCCAGCTCCACCGGGCGCACACAGGCCCCGCCGGCGCTATAGACCTGCCGGAGCTTCCGGTGGCCGGGGTTTTCCAGGGCGAAGACACACGTCCGGCCCAGGAGCTGCAGCAAGATATTATAGAGGTACTCCGCCCCGGCGCCGATGAGAATTTGCTCCGGCGGCACCTCCATCCCGCGGCTGCGGCGGAGCATTCCTGCGATGGCCGCCCGCAGCTCCGGCAGGCCCTGGCCCGGCACCGGACGCAGCAGCGCCTCGCGGCTGTCCAGCAGCACGGAGCGCATCAGCCGCGCCCACACCGAAAAGGGAAACTGCCCCGCGCTGGGCGAGGGCGCCTCCTGGGGCACCGCCGGCTCCATTTTAGGCGGCGGTACCGGCTGCGGCAGCGTCTCCAGCACCTCGGCATAGTAGCCGGACCGGGGCCGGGACTGGAGATAGCCCTCGGTCAGCAGCTGCTGATAGGCGTTTTCCACTGTGATGCGGCTGACGTTGAGATTTTCCGCCAGCGCCCGCTTGGACGGCAGCTTTTCTCCGCCGGCAATGACCCCGGAGAGCAGGTCTTCCTTCAGGCAGCGGTAGAGCTGCTCATAGAGCGGCACCGGCGACGCCGGGTCCAGCGCGTACGTTCGCATGGCGGTTGGCCTCCTGATTTCATCTCTTGCAGCACATTTTCCAAGGCCAGTATACTCCAACGCCGCCGGTTTCGCAAGGGCGCTCCCCTCCGGCGTCTTGCAACCGCAAAAAAGGGCCCGTTGCAAAAACAAAAAATACCAAATTGCAAAAAAACAGACTGGGCAGCCCCAAAAGGGTTGCCCAGTCTGCCTTTTTGCGTTAAGGTTAATTTGTGAAAACAAACCATACGCAAGACCAGTGTA
>DVHE01000079.1 GCA_018712245.1 Candidatus Avoscillospira avicola
ACTGGTCTTGCGTATGGTTTTTGCTCACAAATTAACCTTAACGCAAAAAGGCAGACTGGGCAACCCTTTTGGGGCTGCCCAGTCTGTTTTTTTGCAATTTGGTATTTTTTGTTTTTGCGACGGGCCCTTTGGTGCAGTTGAGCTCCAGTGAGAACCGGCGGTTCGATGACCGCCCGCAGGCGGGAATGTCGGAGCGCAACCGCCCGAAGGGCGGCTCTTAGCGCGACGACGCCGGTCAGCGGCACGGCGTCGTCGCAAAGTCCGCTTTGCGCCGACGTCTTTTTATGCCCGAGGCAAAAAAGACGTCATCCGCCCGCTCCCTTGCTCCTCCTTTCCAAATCACAACCGCTTGCGCTGGGTTGTGATTTGGTTTTGGGTGCGAATCCGGAGGCGTGGAAGCTATCATGCGCGACTCCCTAATTGCGGCGCGGATTTATATTCGATGTGTCCCCCTGCTTTGCTTGCTCTTGAAGCAACATACTGATCCGATCCATTTCCATTTTCACTGCTTCGCAGTCGAGAAACCGTTTCTCCCTCTTCGCTTTTCTTTCGAATCGAAAAGCATCAGCTCCGCGTAGGGTTTGAGAAGCTGTTTCCATCTGTCCATATTTTCCACGAAAGAATGCCCAGATGCGGCAATGAGAAAGCATTTACGTTCACGCGAAATATAGCCAATGGGCAGATGTGTGTTCAGACTATCTTTTCCGCCTACAATTCCGATGAGTCCGCCGTTACTATCAGTTGCCATGATGTGAAATTGCGGAACTGCATAAAAGTCAATTTCCGGGATATGATTCTCAAAAATAAAATGGATGTCATACAGATCCGCAAATGATTTCCATTTTTTATTTCTTTCCGTATCCGGCATGGAAAAAATGCTTGTTCCAGCTGGAACGGGTTTTATGCCCTTCATGATAAACGCCTTCGAAGAAAGCACGTTTTCAAATTCTTTGCTGTCATAATATACGATATCCATGACGATCCTCCAAACTACATCTCTTGAAGGTATAATAACAAATAAAGCTATCGCAGATATGAATATAGTTTAAAAAGTGACCTTCTCATGAAGCCATTTCACCACAAGATATCGCCTCTTAAAGCGAACGATTACCGGCTTCCATGCACCGCACCCTTCACAGAGATCAGGCTTTCTGGAAAAATGAAAGCATCGGGGATCATATTGCGAGCCTGTCATGCGATTCCAGCAATCCAAACAGAATTCTGCCATGGTTCTCACCTCTGCTCTATCATAGCAAGTATGCATTGCAAATGCCATTCCTAACTCAATCACACAGGGGTTTACCTGGTCAAGCAAGATCGAATGCTGCTGCACTTAGAATTTCCGTGGGTTTCGATTGCCTCTGATGCCTCTCCGAGAGAACAGCTCCGATATTATCGAGAGTACCGTGGCCTTCTGCGGCGGGAATTAGGAGACATGACCGGAATGTCAGAGACAACGATTTTGAGCTATGAGCTTGGCTATATGCCCATTGCCTATGATAAGGCAAAGAGACTGGCAAAGGCGTTAGAGATAGACGAAAAACTTCTCTTTGACGATTACTGTCGGTTTCTGGACTATCCATTTCAGCTTCAATGCAAGGAACTTCGTTTGGAATTAGGACTGACGCAGGTTGAAATTGCAGATAAAGCAGGAATAGCCCGTGGAACGTATGGCACATGGGAATGTGCTGCGGTCAGACCTGGCCGTGAGCCGTTTCAGAAATTTGCAGCTTTTATTACTTCCCAGGGAAAAGAGGTAGTGTAGTTTGGACCAGAAACAGATAGAAAGATTATCCCAGCAGCTTGCCAGCTCCGACGCGATTGTGATCGGAGCCGGGGCTGGCTTATCCACATCAGCAGGCTTCACATATACCGGGGAGCGGTTTGAGCATTACTTCCCGAACTTTATTGCCAAGTATCACTTTTCTGATATGTACTCCGGTGGCTTCTATCCTTTTGATACGCTGGAAGAACATTGGGCTTATTGGAGTCGATACATTTTCTGCAATCGTTATCTGGATGCCCCGAAGCCGGTTTATCAAGAACTATTGTCTTTAGTGCAGGATAAAGATTATTTCGTACTGACTACCAATGTGGACCACCAGTTTCAGAAGGCGGGATTTGACAAGCACAGGCTATTTTACACGCAAGGGGACTATGGCCTTTGGCAATGTATGGAACCTTGCCATCAGAAAACGTATGACAACGAAGAAGCAGTCCGGCGGATGGTCGCCGAGCAGAGGGACATGAGGATACCCACAGAGTTAGTCCCATGTTGCCCTGTCTGCGGCAAACCCATGACCATGAATTTGCGTAGCGACAATACTTTTGTCGAGGATGAAGGATGGCACCGGGCTGCGGAGCGTTACGACGATTTCCTGCGCCGTCACGATGGACTGAAAGTGCTATATTTGGAGCTTGGCGTGGGAGCCAACACCCCGGTCATTATCAAATATCCTTTTTGGAAAATGACCTATGCAAATCAAAACTCCTCTATGAACGGCACCACCTGAAGAAGCGCCACGCGGCCCGGCTGGCCGCGCAGGCCCAGTGATTGCGGAAGGAGGAAATAACGCATGAAAAACAGAGTCATCACCATCAGCCGGGAGTTTGGAAGCGGAGGCCGCACGATCGGAAAGCGCGTGGCAGAGGCGTTGGGAATTCCCTGCTACGACAACGAGCTGCTGCTGAAGATCGCGCAGGAAAGCGGATTTCACGAAGCCTACGTCCAGGAAGCCGGAGAGTACGCGCCCGGCGGTCTTTTGACCAATCTCTTTTCCCATCGGGACTCCATCCCCAACAACGCAGATTACCTCTGGCGCATCCAGTACAAGATCATCTCAGAGCTGGCGGAAGAGGGCCCGTGCGTCATCGTGGGCCGCTGTGCAGACTACATTCTCCGAGACAAGGCGGACTGTCTGAAGGTATTTATTCACGCGGATCTGGCCTTCCGGGCGAAGCGCATCGTCCAGGTATACGGCGAGCGGGCGGAATCCCCCGAGCAGAGGATTCGGGAAAAAGACAAGCGCCGGGCAGCCTATCACCGGTTTTATACCGACATGAAATGGGGCCACGCACAAAATTACGATCTTACGCTGAACAGCGGCACACTGGGGATCGACCGGTGCGTGGAAATCATCAAAGGGCTCTACTGAGATTTGCGATTCGCAGAGCGCGTCCGAAAGCCAGCAGGCGCGGTGATTGCGGCAGGCTGTTGTTTTCGCCCGGGCACAGCGGGCCGATGTGGGCATCGGCCCCTGCGGTGGTATCGCACTCCTACGGCATTCACAGAACACGTCTATTCCCTTTTCCCTATTTTGATCCCCTCTGGCGCTGCGCGTCGTCTCCCCTTAGACACCAAGGGGAGGCTTGGACTTGCGTTCGCCGCAAGCACTCAGAAATCGCCGGCCAGTGGCCCGCGCTGCACTCCCTGCGATGAAGGCGGGCACGACAGCAGACCGTGGAAAACGGAAGTGCTGAAATACCGGCAAAAAAGTCAGTGAGAACTGCCGTTTTGCAGTTCTCACTGACTTTTTTATAAGCAATCTTTCACGCAGGCAGCGTATCAGAGATAGGAGAAGCCGTCGCCGGTGGGCACGTAGTGGACCGGCACTTGATGCTCCACCAGCTGGCCAATCCAGTCAGCGGCATACTTCATGCCCAGCTCTTCCCAGTTGTAGTGGCCGATGTTGAAGCAGGCCATGGGCTTGCCCTGGGCGATTCCGTCGCGGATATAGCCCAGCACGGTCCACTCGATGATCTCGCCGGGGAGGATGGCCTGGACGCCCTCTTCCTCCATCATGCGGATGACTTCCATGGCGTAGTCGTGGTAATAGCCGTCCTCGCCGATGCCCTCGGGCATGAAGCAGTTGGGGAAGAGATGGCCCACGATGGCCACTTTGCTGATCTTGTCGCTGGGGTTGCCCATGTACCTGAGGCCGTTGAGGGAGAGCTTCTCGATCAGGAACTTGCCCAGCTCCTCCACCGTGGTCTCCGGCAGGGTGATGGGATAGAAGGCCATCTTGCCGGGCTTGGCGTATTCGTCCCAGCCCAGATAGTGGATCACGCCGGTGAAGATGGAGTCAGGCCGATGGGCGTGCATATGGTCGTGGTCGCGCCAGACGGTGATGCCGGTCTCCTTCAGCAGCTGCTGCTTCTCCTCAAAGACCCGGTTGGGGTAGTCGCCCCGCCAGGTGGGGAAGTCGGGGGTCTGGTAGGAGATCGGCTCGTGGGTGACGAGCAGATTGCAGCCCAGGGCCGCGGTCTTGCGGATGACCTCCACCGTGGGCACCAGCGCCGAGACGATGCCGGTGCATTCGTCCTCAGGGTTTCCGGCCTTGTACTCGTCGCAGCCGTGGTAGTTCTCCAGCGTGGGATGGTAAGCGAGGATGCGGTTGATGACGTCTTTGTTTTTCATGGGGTACCTCCTTGCGATTAAGGGCGGGCCGCCTCTAAGGCGGCGATGAAGTCTGCCATGGCCCGGGCCATCTTCCGGTGGGTGTTCACGTGGGGGTGGCCGCAGGCGCCGATGGGATCGACAATGCTCATTTTGGGGTAGCGGAAGCAGTGGACGGCCTGGTCGCCGGTGTCCCGGCGGTATTCCTCCACCACGCGCACAATGTCTGGGTAGAGATAGTAGTCCATGCTGCCCAGGGCGCAGATGATCTGGGCGTCGGGGTGGACGGCGCGCAGATGCGCCACGAAATCCCGGTAGGCCCTGGCGTGGTGGGCAGGGCCGCCCTCGCCCTCCAGCTCCAGGGCGTTGACGTCGTTGGTCCCCAGGTTCAAGACCACGTAGTCCGCCGGGTGGGCGGCGAAGTCCCAGGGCGTCAGCTCCGTGCGGCCCAGGTGGTCCTCCAGCATCCGGTCGGCGTAGTCGTAGAGCTGGTCCATGGCATAGGGGTGGGGCCAGCCGGCGTAGGGCGTGACGGCGATGCCGGAGCTGCTGACGATGGTGGGCTCCATCCCCAGGAGCCGGGCCGTGATGGCGCCGTGGGACATCCAGCCATCCTCGTCGGCGGAGAAGAAGAGCCGGTCCCGCTCCTCGGTGCTGTTGCCGAAGCCGCAGGTGATAGAGTCGCCGATGAAGACAATCTGCTTCCTGGGCGCCTCCTCCGGCAGGGGCAGCACCGTGCCGTCGGCCCACAGGCCCTTCAGGCCCAGGTAGCCCTTGGCGTTCTCGGTGCGCTTGATGAGGCGGATGCGGTGGGTCTCAGGCGTCTCGCTGTGGAAGAGCATGCAGGTATGCGCAGCCTCCTCCACCGGGATCACCCGGCTGGGCTGGTCGCCGCCGTCCAGGATCACGGCGCACCAGGGCCAGGTGGGCCGCTCCACCAGCGCGCCGGTCATGGGATGGCGGTCCTGCTCGGCGCCGGGGATGGCGGTCAGCTCGGCCAGCAGCGTGGTGCCGCGGAAGCACAGCTCCACGCCGCTGCAGGTCCAGTCAAAGTATAGGGTGTCGCCCAGGGGCAACGTGCGGCCCAGGGGCCGCAGCAGCGGGGCAAGCTCCGCCAGGCTGTGGTACTGCATAAGGTTCCTCCTAGTCGGTTGGGATGGGGAAGCTGGCAAAAAGAAACGGAGGTGCTGCCTGACGCAGCACCCCCGTGTGGGAATTAACCCTTCACAGCACCGATGACCACGCCTTCGACCAGATACTTCTGCACGAAGGGATAGACGATCAGGATGGGCAGGATGCCGATGAAGGCGATGGCCATACGCACCGAGGTACCGGGCAGGCTCACGGCGCCGGCGCCCATCAGGTTGGCATTGGCCTTGAGGGCTTCGATGTTGTTCATGATCTTCATCAGCAGCAGCTGAATGCTGTAAAGCTTCTGATTGTCCACATAGTACAAGCCGTTGGTCCAGTCGTTCCAGTAGCACAGGCCGGTGAAGAGGCTAATGGTCGCCACTACGGGCCGGGCCATGGGGAACACCAGCTTGCGGAAGATCTGCATCTCCGTGGCGCCGTCCAGCTGCGCCGCTTCGATCAGAGAGCCGGGAATGTTGTTGGAGTAGAAGTTCTTCACCAGGATGACGTTGAAGGCGGACACCAGATAGTTGGGGACAATCAGCGCCCAGATGGTGTTCTTGATGTGGAAGAAGTTGGTCCACATGATGTAGGAGGGCACGATGCCGCCGCTGAAGAGCATGGTGAAGAACACGAAGAAACTCAGAGCGTTGCGGTACGGGAAGGACTGCCGGGCCATGGGGTAGGCCAGGGTGGTGGTGATAAGGACGCTGCCGACGGTGCCAACCACCGTCACCAACACCGACACGCCATAGGCCCGCAGGATCACAGAGCCCTGCTTGATGATGTAGTAATAGGCGTCCAAGCTCCACTCTTTGGGGAGGAAGCTGTAGCCGTTTTGCAGCAGCGCTGTCTCCTTGGTGAAGGAAGCGATGATAATGAGCAAAATGGGCAGCAGCGTCAGCGTGACCATGACGGTCAGGATGGCGGTAGACACCCGGTTGAACGTCTTGCTTTCGGTCATGTCTACACCTCCTTAGAACAGTGCATTGTCCGCGTCCAGCTTGCGGACCACCCAGTTGGCCAGCAGCACCAGGATGAAGCCCACCACGGACTGGTAGAAGCCAGCGGCGGCGGACATACCGATGTTGTTGGACTCCATCAAGCCACGGTAGACGTAGGTATCGATGGTCTGGGTGACGTTGAACAGGGCGCCGGAGTTCTGGGGCACCTGGTAGAACAGGCCGAAGTCGGAATAGAACATACGGCCGATGCTCATCAAGGTCAGGGTGATGATGGTGGGCTTGAGGTTGGGCAGGGTGATGCGGAAGATCTGCTGCATCTTGGTGGCGCCGTCCAGCACCGAGGCCTCATACATGGACCTGTCAATGCCGCTGATGCTGGCCATGTAGACGATGGACTGATAGCCCGCGTTCTTCCACAGGTTCACCAGCACCAGGATGAAGGGCCAGGCGCCCTCCTCCATGTACCACGTCACGGGCTCGCGGCCCAGGGCGGCCAGGATGGTCTTGTTAATGAAGCCGGTCTCAGCGCTCAGGAAGGCAAAGGCGATGAAGCCGATGACGACCCAGGACAGCAGGTTGGGCATCAGGAAGGCGGCCTGGAAGAACTTCACGCGGATGCGCTTGCCCAGCTCGCAGAGCATGATGGCAATGGCGATGGCGAAGACTGTGCCCACAATGATGAACACCAGGTTGTAGAGGATGGTGTTGCGGGTCATGATCCAGGCATCTTTTGTGGCGAAGAGGAACTTGAAGTTTTCAAAGCCGCACCAGTCGCTGCCGAAGAGGCCCTTCATGAAGTTGTACTTTTTAAAGGCCACAAACAGGCCTGCCATGGGGATGTAGTTGTTGATAATCAGGTAGATGATACCTGGGGCGGCAATGAGAAACAGCGGCAAGATCTGCTTCCAGCTGCCCTTCTTCTTCACTTTCTGTTTCATGCGGGCATCTCCGTTTCTCTCTCAGGCACGGGCAGGATTACTGGGCCAGCCAGGCGTCCAGCTGCTCCTGCTTGGCGGCGAGGATGTCCTGATAGCCGGCGTTGTTCAGCGCTTCGATCATCTTGGGCACCTCGGTCTCGGGGTCGACGGAGCCGCAGAAGATACCGGGCAGATACTGCGTCAGCACGTTGCGCACAGCGGTGTACTGAGTGGTGTAGTTGGTGGAGTCAAAGGAGAAGCCCATAGCCGGGGAGACGTCGGCAGTCCGGTTCTGCTCCAGTTCCCACTCCAGGGACTCGTAGCTGGAGCCCACGGGCAGGTACTGGATGAACTGGTTGCCCACGACGCCGCAGCTGATCTGCGCGGTGTAAGGCACGGTGGTGGCATCCTGGCCCTCGGGGTAAGCGGCGTTGCCGTTCTCGTCCAGGACGTAGTCGCGGCCCTCAATGCCCCAAATGATCAGGTTGGCGATTTCGGCATCGGTGTAGGTGAGGTTCAGGAACTTCATGGCAGCCTCGGGCACCTTGGTGTTGGCAGCCAGCATCCAGGTGATGGCGTTGGTGCCGCCGGTGGTCAGATAGGCCTTGTCCAGGGTCTTGGCGCCCAGGGGGTAGCCGCCGCACTGGGAGACGAAGCTGGCGGCGGTGTCAGCCTCGGGATAGCTGTAGGCGGCGATCCAGCCGAAGTAGTTGCCGGAGGCCATCAGCTCGGTGGAGGTGGAGGTGGTGGTGGCGGCGTCCTTCATCAGGTAGCCGTTGTTGTACCAGTCGCGAACCATGGCGGCCTTCTCCAGGAAGAGGTCGGTGGAGTAGAAGTCCTGCACGGTCATATCGTCGCCGATCAGGACGCCGATGGGCTGGTTGTAGTCGTCGGAGAGGTAGTCCACGCCGTAGGGCAGGTTGAACACGCCCACGTTACCAGTCTCCACGATGGCCAGGGGGGTCATGTCGGGCTTGGCTTCCTTGATCTGGGCAAAGATCTCGCTCAGGTCCTCGATGCAGGTGACGGAGTCCATATCCAGGCCCAGCTCATCAGCCACATCCTGGCGGTAGATGATCATGGGGGTCAGAGCCAGGGGCTTGTAGTCGGGAATGCCGTAGAGGGCACCCTGGTACTCACAAGCGGCCAGCCAGTCCTCGCCCACCAGCTCCTTGGTCTCGGGAGCGCAGGTGTCGATCAGCTCGGTGATGTCCAGGGCCATGCCGGTGGAGAGATAGTTGTTGAAGTCACCCAGGGACTCCATGATGTCGATCTTCTCGCCGCCCTGCAGGGACAGGCTCACGGACTGGGAATACTCGGCAATGGAGATGGGCTTGAGGGTGATCTCAGCGTTGATCTTCTCGCGGGTGATCACGTTGATGGCCTCCTCCACCTCGTCCAGGGCTTCCTCGGTGGGGATGTTGTTGAAGGTGGCGTAGGCATAGACCACCTGGTCGTACTCACTGCCGGAGGCGGCGTCGCTGCCGCTGCAGCCGGCAAAGAGGCTAACCGCGAGGACGGCGGCCAGCAGGATGGCTAGAAACTTTTTCATACTGCAAAACACTCCAATTCATGTTATTGATGGTTCCATTATAGCGCCGAAGCTGTCAACGTGCTTTCAAAAATAAGAGGTTGATTTTAAAAAATGAGAGTAATGGAAAATATTTTTAAAACCTTCTGTGATTTCATTTTGCCCGGTCGGCGCGCAGGCGGCCGGGCCGTCGTTCTCGCACACCTGGCGCCCCTCCTTCATAGGATATCGGGAAGCCGCCTCCTGGCTTCGCCCTATCCTGGAAGGAGGGACTTTTTTGGTTCAGTTTGACCACATACAAAAGACGTATCAGTCCCCCAACGGGGAGATTTGTGCCCTGAAGGATATTACCTTCTCCGTGGCGGAGGGGGATTTTGTCAGTATCGTCGGCCCCTCGGGCTGCGGCAAGTCCACGCTTCTGTCCATTGCCGTGGGCCTGGAGCAGCCCTCCGGCGGCCAGGTATATCTGGACGGCCAGCCGGCCTCCCAGGCCCTTTCCCGCATGGGCTATATGCCCCAGCGCGACGAGCTGTTCCCCTGGCGCTCCATCTGGGCCAACGTCACCCTGGGCCTTGAGATTCGCGGGCAGAAGGACGATGCGCACCTGCAGCGGGTGGAGACACTTTTAAACCGCTACGGCCTTTCCGGCTTTCGCGATAAGCTGCCGGGGCAGCTCTCCGGCGGGATGCGCCAGCGCTGCGCCCTGATCCGCACCCTGGCCACCGACCCGGGCCTGCTGCTCCTGGATGAACCCTTCTCCGCGCTGGATTATCAGACGCGGCTTCATGTCTCCGACGACATCCACGCCATGATCCGCCAGGAGAAAAAAACCGCCATCTTAGTGACCCACGACATCTCCGAGAGCGTCAGTATGTCCGACCAGGTGGTGGTCCTCTCGGCCCGGCCCGGGCGGGTCAAAGCCGTCCACGATCTCTCGGAGTTCAAGGGCCTGAGCCCCATGGAGCGGCGGGAACATCCCCACTTCGCCCGGTACTTCAATTCCATATGGAAGGAGCTGGAACACTAGTGGCCCCATCCCTTTCCCTCGAACGCGCCGCCTATCTCCGCCGCCTGGGCCGCGAAAAACGCTTGATTCTCTTGGCGCAGATCCTGCTTTTGGTGGGATTTTTCCTCTTGTGGGAGGTCGCGGCCCGGCTGGGCTGGATCGACGCCTTCCTCCTCAGCTCACCCAGCCGCATGGCCGCGACCCTGGCCCGGCTGTGGCGCGACGGCAGCCTGTGGCTCCACCTGGGCACCTCCTGCCTGGAGACCGCTGTGGGCTTTTTGCTGGGCACCGCCGCCGGCGCGGTGATCGCCGTACTGTTATGGCTCAGCCCCAGCCTCTACCGGGTGGTAGACCCCTACCTGGTGGTGCTGAGCGCCCTGCCCAAGACGGCCCTGGGGCCGGTATTCATCGTCTGGATCGGCGCCGGGCCGGAGAGCATCATCGCTATGACGCTGGCCATTTCCCTGATCGTCACCATTCTCGAGGTACACAACGGCTTCCTGGCCACCGACCCCGGCAAGCTCCGGCTGGTGAAGACCATGGGGGCCACCCGCGCGCAGATTCTCTTCAAGCTGGTGCTGCCGGCCAACTTCGCCACCCTCATCAACGCCCTCAAGGTCAACGTCGGCCTCTCGTGGGTGGGCGTCATCATGGGCGAATTCCTGGTGTCCCGGGCGGGCCTGGGATATCTGATTGTCTACGGATCGCAGGTCTTCCAGATGGACCTGGTCATGGCTTCGGTGCTGCTGCTGGCCCTGGTGGCCGCGGTCATGTACCAGGGCATCCGGCTCCTGGAACGGTCTGTTCAAAATCATATGGAGGGTTTGCAATGAAAAAATGGATCGCGCTTTTGCTCACCGCCCTGCTGGCCGCGCTGCCGGCGGGCTGCGCCCGTCAGGAGACGGGCGTCACCACGCTCCGCCTCAGCGAAGTGACCCACTCGGTGTTCTACGCGCCGCAGTACGCGGCCATGAGCCAGGGCTTCTTCGCCGAGGAAGGCCTGGAGCTGGAACTTTTGAACGGCGGCGGCGCCGACAAGGTGATGACCTCGGTGCTGACCGGCGAGGTGGAGATCGGCCTGGCCGGGCCGGAGGCCTCCATCTACGTGCTGCTGGAGGGCCGGGAGAACGCCCCCAAGATCTTCGCCCAGCTGACCCGGCGGGACGGCAACTTCCTCTTCGGCCGCACCGATGAGGATTTTTCCTGGGAAAACCTCCGGGGCAAGACCATCATCGGAGGCCGTAAGGGCGGCGTGCCGGAGATGACGCTGGAATACGTGATGAAGCAAAACGGCATCATCCCCCAGCAGGACGCCATCGTGGACACCACCATCCAGTTCGACATGATGGCCGGCGCTTTCTCCGGCGGCAACGGCGACTACGTCACCCTCTTCGAGCCCACGGCCACGGAGATGGAGCTGGCGGGACAGGGCTACATCCTCTGCTCCATCGGCGAGGAGAGCGGCGAAATCCCCTATACGGCCTACTTTGCCGCCGGAGACTATCTGGAGGAGAACCCCGAGATCATCCAGAAGTTCACCAACGCCATTGCCAAGGGCCAGCGCTGGGTGGCGGAGCATACCGACGCCGAGGTGGCCGAGGCCATCGCCCCCTACTTCCCTGACACGGACCTCTCGGTGCTGGAGGCCGTCTCGGCCCGGTACCGCGGCATCGGCGCCTGGAACGAGACCCCGGTCATGGGCGAGGAGGGCCTCGAGCGGCTCCAGGACGTGATGGAGGAGGCCGGTGAGCTGAAGGAGCGGGTGGAATTTTCCCAGCTGGTGGATAACAGCTTCGCGGAAAAGGCCGCCGCCCAGTGATCCCCCACCGGCCGCAGTCCGGCTGGAAAAAATTTTTTTGCGGCGCTGTAAGACAGCGCCGCATTTTTCTGTTATATAGTATATAGACCTGTTTGGCGGCAGCCGCCGCCCGAGAGAGGAGGAGTCCCATGGAAGATATGGACATTGTCGCCCTCTACTGGGCCAGAGCCCAGGAGGCCATTGCGCGGACAGATGAAAAATACGGCAGCTACTGCTTCACGGTGGCGCAGAACATCCTGGGCAGCCGGGAGGATTCGGAGGAGTGCGTCAACGACACGTGGCTGGGCGCCTGGAACGCCATGCCGCCCCACCGCCCGGTGGTCCTCCGGCCCTTTCTGGCCAAGCTGACCCGGCGGCTCTCCTTCAACCGCTATCGGGCCGCCACGGCCCAAAAGCGGGGCAGCGGCGAAATCGCCGCAGTGCTGGACGAGCTGCGCGACTGCGCAGACCCCGGCGGCGACCCCGAGGGCGAGGCCATCGCCGCCGAGCTGGGACAGGCCATCCGCCGCTTCGTCCGCCAGCTGCCGCCCCGGGAGGGCGACCTCTTCGTCCGCCGGTACTTCTTCACCGAGCCGGTGGCCGTCGCCGCTCGGCACTGCGGCATCAGCGAAAATCACGCCGGCGTGCTGCTCTCGCGCACCCGCAGGAAGCTCCGCGATCACTTACGGCAGGAGGGATTTCTCCATGAATGAGCAGGACATTTACGAGGGCATCGGCCAGGTGGACGACGACGTGCTGCTGCGCAGCGAGAAAAAGCGCCGCGCCCGCCGGCCCTGGTGGGCGGCGGCTGCCGCCGCCGTGGTGGCCGTGGCCGTGACGGTGGGGCTCTTCTTCCCCCGCGGCAGCTCCAGCGACTCCACCGGCGCCCCCCTCGTCACCATGGCCCACGCCGTCGCCGAGGCCCACTACCCGGAGATGGCCCCCTACCCCGACGAGACTGCCGCCGATTTCGAAGCGCAGTACGAAGCCTGGCGGGCCGATAAAAAGGAGCAGAACCGGGAGATCGACAACCTGGACGGTCTGAAGGCCTACGCCCGGACCAGCATTCCCGCCTTTCTCTCCGGCGCCGCAGGTGAAAACCGGGCCTATTCCCCCCTGAATGTCTACATGGCCCTCTCTATGCTGGCGGAGCTGACCGACGGGGAGAGCCGCGCGCAAATCCTCACCCTGCTGGGAAGCGATTCTCTGGAGGCGCTCCGCGGCCAGGCCAACGCCCTCTGGAACGACCACTACTCCAGCGACGGCGCCACGAACAGTATCCTGGCCAGCTCCCTGTGGCTGGACGAGGGCGTGCCCTTCGACCAGAATACCCTGGACACCCTGGCCGAGACCTACTACGCCTCCAGCTTCCAGGGCGACCTGGGCACGGAGGAGATGAACCAGGCCCTCCAGGACTGGCTCAACGGCCAGACCAGCGGGCTGCTGCAGGAGCAGATCGGCCAGCTGACGCTGGACCCCGAGACGCTGCTGGCCCTGGCCACAACGGTCTACTTCCAGGCCCAGTGGGACAGCACATTTTCCGAAGAGAAAACCGCGCCGCAGACCTTCCACAGCCCGGCGGGCGACGTGACCGTGGACTTTCTCCACCGCGACAGCAGCGGGTACTATTTCTGGGGTGAACACTTCAGCGCCGTGGGACTGCGCCTGGCCAACGACGGCGGCACCATGTGGCTGCTGCTGCCCGACGAGGGATACACCCCCGAGGATTTGCTGGCAGACAGCGAAGCCATGGACTTCCTGCTCTCCGGCGGAGACTGGGCACAGAAAAAGCAGCTGATCGTCCATCTGTCCCTGCCGAAATTCGACGTCTCCTCTCAGATCGACCTGGAAGACGGCCTCCGGCAGCTGGGCGTCACCGACGTCTTTGACGCGGGCCTGGCCGACTTCTCCCCGATGCTCGCGGGCGACGCCCAGGGTATCTTCGTCTCCCAGGCCAAGCACGGCGTCCGGGTGGCCATCGACGAAGAGGGCGTCACCGCTGCGGCCTACACCGTGATGGCTGCGGACGGCAGCTCTGCGCCGCCGGAGGAGGAAATCGACTTCACCCTGGACCGCCCCTTCCTCTTCGCCCTGAGCGACGACCAGGGGCTTCCCCTCTTCGCCGGGGTCGTCAACCAGCCCCAGGGCCAGTGAGCCCGCATTCCAAGGAGGAATTTTCCTATGAACGAACAGGATATCTACGAGGGCATCGGCCAGGTGGACGACGACGTGCTGCTGCGCAGCGAGAAAAAGCGCCGCGCCCGCCGGCCCTGGTGGGCGGCTGCTGCCGCTGCCGTGGTGGCCGTGGCCGTGGCCGTAGGGTTCTTCTTCCCGCACGGCGGTGATTTTGACGGCGGCCCCTTTGTCACCACAGCCCATGCCGTCGCCGAGGCCCACTACCCGGAGATGGCCCCCTATCCCGACGAGACCGCCGCCGACTTCGAAGTACAGTACGAAGCCTGGCGAGAAGACAAAATGCAGCAGGAGCGGGACATCGACAACATGGAAGGTCTGAAAGACTACGCCCAGGCCAGCATTCCCGCCTTCCTCTCCGGCGCCGAAGGTGAAAATCGGGCCTATTCCCCGCTGAACGTCTACATGGCCCTGTCCATGCTGGCGGAGCTGACCGACGGGGAGAGCCGCGCGCAAATTCTCACCCTGCTGGGCAGCGACTCTCTGGAGGCCCTCCGCAGCCAGGCCAACGCCCTCTGGAACGACCACTACTCCAGCGACGGCGCCACCACCAGCGTCTTAGCCAGCTCCCTGTGGCTGGATGAGGGCGTGCCCTTCGACCAGAACACGCTGGACACCCTGGCCGAAAATTACTATGCCTCCAGCTTCCAGGGCGACCTGGGCACGGAGGAGATGAACCAAGCCCTTCAGGACTGGCTCAACAGCCAGACCGGCGGCCTGCTGCAGGACCAGATCGGCCAGCTGACGCTGGACCCCGAAACTCTGCTGGCCCTGGCCACCACGGTCTACTTCCAGGCCAAATGGAGCAGCACGTTCTCCGAGGAGAAGACCGCGCCGCAGACCTTCCACAGCCCCACAGGCGACGTGACGGCGGACTTTATGCACGCCAGCTTCGAAAGCGGGACCTACTACTGGGGCGAACGGTTCAGCGCCGTGGGACTGGGCCTGGCCAACGACGGCGGCACCATGTGGTTTTTGCTGCCTGACGAGGGCTATACCCCCGAGGATCTGCTTTCTGACAGCGAAGCCATGGACTTCCTGCTCTCCGGCGGAGATTGGGCACAGAAAAAGCAGCTGATCGTCCATGTGTCCCTGCCGAAATTCGACATCGCCTCCCAAATCGACCTGGCGGAAGGCCTGCGTGCCCTGGGCGTCACCGACATCTTTGATGCAGACCGGGCCGACTTCTCCCCGATGCTCGCGGGCAATACCCAGGGAATCTTTGTCTCCCAGGCCAAGCACGGCGTCCGGGTGGCCGTCGACGAGGAGGGCGTCACCGCCGCGGCCTACACCTTAATGAGTATGGCCGGCGCCGGAGAGCCGCCGGCGGATGAAATCGACTTCACCCTGGATCGGCCCTTCCTCTTCGCCCTCAGTGACCGGCAGGGTCTGCCCCTCTTCACCGGGGTCGTCAACCAGCCCTAACGCGGCAGGCTGCCGCAAAACGCAGGCTGTTCCGGGCGGCCATACAGGCCGCCCCTACGGCAGCGACGAGAGTGCGGCGGTACAAACGACCATATCAAACCGCCGTGCCCTCCACGAGCGGCCGCTGACGCGGCCCGCGCCGATGTAGGCATCGGCCCCTACGTTAGTACGTATGCTGCGGCTGGGTGGGAATCACCAGCCAGCGGGCGGCTGCTAGCCGCCCCTACATCCCCCACCATGCCCCCATCTTCACGGCAGGGGCGCACAGGAGACGCAGAGCCCCCCTGTCGGCAGGGGGGCTCTTTTAATTATGAAATAATTATGAACAACAGAACCTTTTGGCGCGAGCGTCGTCATAAGAAGTAGAAATGATTCCCTGAGGAGGTAGCTCCATGCAACAAATCGCAAAACGTCTGCTCTGCTTCACCCTGGCGGTCTCCGCCGCTGCCGCGCTGACCGCCTGTTCTGTCACACCGCCGCCAGTCCAGCAGCTGGACCCGGTGGAAGTCATGCCCACCCAGGAAACCCCACCGCCGGAAACCGCCGAGACTGCACCGGAAGCCGACCCGGAAGCCGGCACAGAGATCGACACGACAACCTCTGAACAGGCCACCGATTCTCAGCCGGAGCCGCCCACGGAGGAAGCCTGCATCCAGCAGGCCCGGGACATCCTCACGGCGCTGAACAAGGCCCCCGGTGCGGGAGAGACGCCCACCGTCACCCGGCAGAACGACGCCACCTGGAGCCGGGAAGAAATCCTGGTGGCCTTCGGCGAGAAAGAAGTCTCCTTTGACGGCGGCACCGGCGCGCTGATCGGCGTCCGGGCCTTTGACGACGCCCGGGACGACACCGCCGCCGCGCCCATGGAGGAATCCGCCGCGCTGGCCGTCGCCCAGGCCTTTTACGAAGCCCTGCCCTACCCCACGGGCTATGTCTACTCCAATCTGGACCGCTTTGACGACCACGCCTGGACCTTCTCCTTCAGCCGCAGCTATACGGTAGTGCTGGACGGCGTCCAAACTGCCGTTTTCAACCCCTACGAGCAGGTACGCATCGTCATTGACCCCTGCACCGGCCTCTTCCAGCTCTCCAACGCCTTTGACCGCCCGCTGGCCGAGGACGCCGCCCAGGGCCGCGCGCCGCTGACCCAGGCGGACGCCCAGGCCATCGCCGAGGAAAGCACCACCTTCGCCCAGGACCGCTCCGCCTATGCGCTGACGGCCGCGCTGGGCTGCTGTCTGCCGTTCCAGGACGGCGGCTCCTATGCCGGCGCGGCCCGGCTGTGCTGGTCCTTCCAGTACGACGGGGAGATCGGCGGCGTCGCCGACTGCTACTGGATCGACGTGGACCTATACACCGGCGAGGTGCTGTCCGTCCTGCTCACCTGAGGCCGGCTCCAGCTGCCGCCGCAGCTTGCCCAGGCACCAATAGGCCGTGGGAAGCAGGAAGCAGTCGGCCAGCACCCAGGCCGTGGGCGAGCCCAGGCAGGCGCCCAGGTAGCCCAGCCACGGCACCAGCACCAGCGCCACCGCCACCCGGGCCACCATCTCGGTGACGCCGGAGAGGATGGCCAGGTGGGCATAGCCCATGCCCTGGATGGAAAAGCGGTAGCCGTTGACCAGCCCCAGCGACCAGCTGGACAGGCCCACCACCAGCAGAAACTGGCGAATCAGGGCGATCAGCGCCTCGTCCGGCGCCTGGAGGAAGAGCATGGAGATTGCCGGCGTGAAGAACCAGGCCACCGCCACGTACACCGCCGCGAAAATCACCGACAGCAGCACCGTCACCCGGAAGCCGCCGCGGATGCGCGAGAGCCGCCGGGCGCCCACGTTCTGGCCGGTATAGGTGGCCATGGCCGGGCCCAGGGCCTCAAAGGGGCACTGGAGCATCTGGGCGATCTTGCCTCCGGCTGCCAGGGCGTTGACGTAGGTGGTACCCAGACTGTTGACGGCGCTCTGGAGCGTGATGCTGCCGATGGCCGTGATAAAATACTGCAGCGCCATGGGGAAGCCGTTGGCCAGAAGCCGCGCCGCCTCCTGGCCCCGGAAGGCCAGCTCGCCGGGCCGGAAGCGGAAAATGGGCAGCTTGTGGCGGATGTAGAAGAGGCACAGCACGCCGGAAATGCCCTGGGAGAGGTTAGTCGCCCAGGCGGCCCCGGCCACGCCCATGTGGAAGACCAGGATGAACACCAGGTCCAGCACCACGTTGAGGGCCGCCGCGATGGCCAGGAACAAAAGCGGGCTCTTGCTGTCGCCCACGGCCCGGATCATCGAGGCCGTCATGTTGTAGAGCATCACCAGCGGGATGCCCCAGAAAATCCGGTAGATGTAGT
Organism: Candidatus Avoscillospira avicola; assembly: GCA_018712245.1. Taxonomy (GTDB): domain Bacteria; phylum Bacillota; class Clostridia; order Oscillospirales; family Oscillospiraceae; genus Avoscillospira; species Avoscillospira avicola. Next base: position 17,695 of record DVHE01000079.1, read on the forward strand.
CGTAGGCGTAGGCGTACGTCTCCGGCGTGGTGTGCATGGCCGTGAGAATCTCCCGGCAGAACACCAGCACCACCGCCATCACCACCACCGACGCCGCGGCGCACAGGTAGATGCTGTTGGCCACGTACCGCCGCAGCTGCGACTCGTCTCCCGCGCCGAAGGCGTTGGCCGCCGGGATGCCGAAGCCCATGCACAGGCCGATGCACGAGCCCAGCACCATAAAGTTCAGCGAGCCCGTGGAGCCCACGCCGCCCAAGGCGTCCAGCCCCACGAATTTGCCCACGATCATGGTATCCACCAGATTGTAGACCTGCTGGAGCAGGAGGCCCAGCAGAATGGGAATGATAAACTGCAAAATCACGCCCGTGGGGTTGCCCCGGGTCATATCCTTGGTCATCGTCATCCTCCGCCTTTCCCAGGCTTGATATTTGGAATTGGATCTCCGCCCGCCGGATCATCAATCCGGCGGGCGGTTCATCGCAAAAGCGCGGGCCGAAACGCCCGTTTGACAAGCTGATTATAGACCCGGCGCGGGAAAAATCAAGATGGGAAACAAAGAGGGTTTTTCTGTGTTTTATTTTGAAAATCTGTCTGTTCTGCACAAAGCGCCTTACGCCCGCTCCAGCACCGTCCGGGCGGCGGCGATGAAGTCCCGCATCTGGCTGGTGACGGGGCGGCGCTGGGGATAGCAGACCTGAAAGTAGCGGTGCATCGGGTAGCCCCGGATGGCCAGCGCCCAGAGGCTCCCCTCCTCCACAGACCGGCTGACGCACCGGCGCGACAGCACCCCCAGCCCCAGGTCGGCGGCCACCAGCTCCATGATGGCCGTGCTGCTGACCGACTCCCCGGAGACGTGGATGGGAATCTGCGCCGCCCGCATGGCGCTTTCAAAGATGTCCCGGGTGCCGCTGCCCTGCTCCCGCAGGATGAAGGACTGCTCCAGCAGCTCCTCCGGCTCCACCACCGCCCGGCCCCAGAAGGGATGGCGCGGGCCGCAGATCAGCCGCAGCTCGTCCTCGGCCACCGGCAGCCGCGCCAGCTTCTCGCTGGTGACGATGCCCTCGATCAGGCCGATGTCCGCCTCGTGGTGGAGAATCCGCCCCTCCAAGAGCCGGGTGTTCTCCACGTAGAGATAGGGCCGGATGTCCGGGTGGTCGGCCCGCAGCTGGGTGAGGATGCCGGTCAGCAGCGTGTTGCCGATGGTCAGCGTCGCCCCCAGCCGCAGCTCCCGGATGCCGTGGCTCATCTCCATGGCCCGGGTCAGCCCCTCGTAGCGCTCCACCACCTGCTGGGCCTGCTCCCGCAGGATCATCCCCTTGGGCGTCAGCACCAGCTGCCGCGCCCCCCGCTGGAACAGCGCCGCGCCGAACTCCCGCTCCAGGTCCAAAATCGTCTGGCTCACCGTGGACTGGGAGAGATACAAAAGCCGCGCCGCCTCGCTCATCTGCATCGTCTCCGCCACCGCCAAAAAGGTCGTCAGCTGCTTCAGCGTCGCCATGACGCCACCCCTTTCTTATCGAAAAATCCGATGGATATATCCGTGAATTCCTATTTTACATCGATAGCATTTCATGGTAAGATTATACCAAAGAATGCGGCCAAGTCAACGCCGCGCGACCCGGAATGGGCATTTTAATAAGGAGACGGTAACATGAAGATCATCGTTCTCGGCGGCGTGGCCGCCGGCACCAAAACCGCAGCCAAGCTGAAGCGGGAGGACCCCCAAAGCGAAGTTCTGATTCTCAACAAGGGCAGCGACATTTCCTACGCCGGCTGCGGCCTTCCCTACTATGTGGGCCACGTGATCGAGGATCGCGCCCAGCTGATCGTCAACACCCCGGCCAAGTTTGAGGCCCTCACCGGCGCGCAGGTCAAGACCGGCGTGGAGGCCACCCATGTGGACCGGGAAAAGAAGACCGTCACCGCCGTGGACCTCGCCACCGGCGCAGAGACGGTCTACCCCTACGACAAGCTGGTCATCTCCACCGGCGCCAGCCCCGTCAAGCCCCCCATCGACGGTGTGGACCTCCAGAACGTCTTCTTTATACGCACGCCCCAGGACGCCGAAGCTCTGCGCGCCCTGGTGGACGGCGGCGAGGTGAAAAAGGCCGTGGTGGTGGGCGCCGGCTACATCGGCCTGGAAATCGCAGAAAACCTCAGCGCCCGGGGCGTGAAGCCCTTTGTGCTGGACATGGCGCCCCACGTGCTGCCCGGCTTTGACCCGGAGTTCGCCACCTACATCGAGGGCAAGCTCGCCGACGCCGGCATCCCCGTCGTCACCGGCGTGAAGGTGACGGGCCTGGAGGGCGAAGACGGCAAGGTCAAGAAGGTCCTCACCAGCAAGAAGGGCTACAAGTGCGACCTGGTGGTCCTCAGCGCCGGCATCCGGCCCAACACCGCCTTCCTCAATGACACCGGCCTGGAGATGTGCAAGGGCGCCCTCCTCACCAACGAGCTGGGCCAGACCAACGACCCCGACATCTACGCCGTGGGCGACTGCGCCATGGTCCGCAGCGCCGTGACCGGCCAGGCCGCATGGTCCCCCATGGGCTCCACGGCCAACATCGAAGGCCGCATGGTGGCCGAGAACATCGCCGGCAAGACCCGCAGCTACCGCGGCTCCCTGGGCACCGCCGTGTGCCAGCTGCCCGGCATCAACGTGGGCCGTACCGGCCTCACCGAGGCCCAGGCCAAGGATGCGGGCTTCGACCCGGTCAGCGTCGTCACCATCGTGGATGACAAGGCCCACTATATGCCCGGCGCCGGCAGCTTCGTTATCAAGCTGATTGCCGACCGGCAGAGCGAAAAGCTCCTGGGCGTCCAGGTAGCCGGCAAGGGCGCCGTGGACAAGATCGTGGACATCACCGTCACTGCTCTGATGTGCAAGGCCACCCTCTCCGACCTGGACGGCGCCGACTACGCCTACGCCCCGCCCTTCTCCACCGCCATCCATCCCTTCGCCCACACGCTGAATATCCTGCGCAACAAGCTCTCCGGCGCCTTTGAGACCTTCACCCCCCAGGAGTACGCCGAGGGCAAGGCCGAGGGCTATAAGCTCCTGGACGTCTCCCTGAAGCCCACTATCCCGGGCGCGCCGTATGTGGACCTGGTCAAGGTCACCGGCCCGCTGGAGGGCTACGGCAAGGACGACAAGATCCTCCTGGTGTGCAACAAGGGCAAGCGGGCCTACCTGACCCAGAACCGCCTGAAGTCCTTCGGCTACACCAACACCCGCGTCCTCGAGGGCGGCAACCTCTTCACCGATTTCTCCGATTACGAGGGCTGAGCCTCCGTAGGGGCCGATGCCCACATCGGCCCAACCGCCGTCAGGCGGCTTGCTAATCCATAACACCTGGGCATCGATCCGCACCCTGATCGAGATACAACCTACTACATAAAGGAGAGAAATGACCATGCCTTGCACCATCAGTCCTCTGGAGATCAAGCGCGTCAAAGCCATGGGCTTCCTCAACAACAAGGGCACCGATCTCTTTAACGCCCGCATCATCACCGTCAACGGCAAAATCACCGCCGAGCAGGCCGCCGTCATCGCCGAGGCCGCCAAGAAGTTCGGCTCCGGCGAGGTGGAGTTCACCACCCGCCTGACCGTGGAGGTCCGGGGCGTCCACTTCGACAACATCCCCGCCTTCCAGGACTTCATCGCCCAGGCCGGCCTCATCACCGGCGGCACCGGCTCCGTGGTCCGCCCCGTGGTCTCCTGCAAGGGCACCACCTGCCAGTACGGCCTCTACGACACCTTCGCCCTCAGCGAAGAGATCCACAAGCGCTTCTACCTGGGCTACCACAGCGTGAAGCTCCCCCACAAGTTTAAGATCGCCTGCGGCGGCTGTCCCAACAACTGCGTCAAGCCCACCCTCAACGACCTGGGCATCATCGGCCAGCTGGCGCCGCAGCTGGATGAGGATTCCTGCAACGGCTGCAAGAAGTGCCAGATCGTCAATGTCTGTCCCATGAAGGCCTGCAAGGTGGAGGACGGCTGTCTGGCCATCGACCCGGAGGTCTGCAACAACTGCGGTCGCTGCGTGGGCCACTGCCCCTTCGACGCGCTGGAGGAGGGCAAGCCCGGCTTCAAGATCTACATCGGCGGCCGCTGGGGCAAGAAGATCGCCCATGGCCAGCCGCTGCACAAGTTCTTCACCAGCGAGGAAGAGGTCCTCAAGACCGTCGAAAAGGCCATCCTCTTCTTCCGGGAGCAGGGCAAGACCGGCGAACGCTTCTCCGACACCATCGAGCGCCTGGGCTTTGACTACGTGGAGAAGGAACTCCTCTCCGACGATATCCTGGCCCGCAAAGACGCCATCCTGGCCGCTGAGCTGCACATGGTGGGCGGCGCCACCTGCTAAAGCGCAGCAAATTTCAAGAAAAACCTGCTTGCCGTCAGCAAGCAGGTGAGACTGTCAAAAAACTATGATATAAGCCTCCGCGCCAGAGCAGCGGGGGATGGGTAACAGGGGGCAAAGAGCCCCCTGCACGTTCAATCAGGGTGTTTTTGCAACTTTATGAAAGTTGCAAAAACTAGGGCAGCGTGGCGAAAACACTTTTTCGACACGCTGCCCTGCTTGCCGGCAGCAAGCAGGAGTTTTCTTGAAATTTATAACTGAAATGGCCTTTAGGGGCTACCGCGGAAGGATTCAGAGTCCATCGTGGTTATCTCCGTCCGTGTCCGGCTGCCTCGCAGCGGACACGGACGCCGGGAAAAGCGCTGCGCGCCCGGGACGACGCTCACCGGGCGCTGCCAATCCTTTTCCGCCTTCTCCCCCGGCGCAGCGCCCAGATGCCCAGTCCCAGCAGCACCGCGCCGCCCAGCGCCTTGAGAACCGGCGTCAGCAGGGGGAACAAGAACAGATTGGCGCTGCCCTGCGCGATGTCCATCACCACATCCTCCGCGCCGTTCAAAGAATCGTAGACATAGGTTCCCAGCCCCTCGGTGGTTGCGCCGGCTGCCGCCTCAATCCAGCCGCGCACCATGCCGCGCAGGAGCAGCAGCAGGGCGGCTTCACCCAGGCCCCAGGCCAGCAGCGCGCCGCCGCCCACCAGCCCGCCCCACTGCAAGCTCTCTTCCCACACGGGTCTTTCGCGCCGGGCCGCCGCGGGCTCTGCCTGGCTCTCCCCCTGAGGCTCCGCCTGAGGCGCCGACTGCGTCGCATCGCCCTTGACCAGCTCGTCCAGGCTGACGCCGTAAAGCTCCGAAAGGCGTAGGAGCTTCTCCACCTCCGGCACCGCCTCGTCTCGCTCCCACTTGCTCACCGCCTGGCGGCTGACGCCCAGCTTTTCCGCCAGGGCGTCCTGGGAGAGCCCCTGGCGCTGGCGCAGCCGCTGGAGCCGATTTCCCAATGTCATGGTCGATCCCTCCTTGGTTTTGGTGGTTCCATCCTAGCACACAGCGCGGTGGCAAGAAAGCAGCTTGGGCTGGAACTTCCGCAACCTGCAGTTGCGGCGGGGATTTCTACCGAAAAAAATCTTAAAAATCCAGCAAATTCAGCCCGATAGCGTCGCTGTAGCGACGGTCCACCCGGCCCGGCAGCGTCCGAACCGTCAGCTCCGCCGTGGCGCTGACCACGGCCCGCTTCAAATGCCCGCCCAGGACGCGGCCTGCCCCGTCTCCGGCGGCGGCGTGGAGATGGAGGTACGGCGCGCCGTCCATCTGGGTGATGGTTCCGGTGAGGGAGATCAGCTCCATGGGCTGGGCGAAGGTATTGGTATAGTAGACCTTTTTCACCGTGTCAAAGACGCAGACCTCCAGCTCCTTCAGCGCCCCCAGGCCGCCTACCTCCGCCAGCAAAATCCCCTCGGCGGCGGCCAGCGCGCCCAGGGCGGCGAGAATCTCCTCCTCCGGCTCTAAGCGCAGGAGATACGTGTCGGCATACTTTTGATATTGCACGGAATATCCCTCCCAAGGTTTTTTGTCAGTATATCACACCTGAAAGCCCCTGGCAATCGCGCCAACTGCGCATAAGCCGGCGCCGCCGGGCGAAACTACCCATACACGCTGCACAAGGAGGTTTCAACCATGGAACAGACCAACGCCCGCCTCTTTTTCGGCGGAACCATTGAAACGCTGGAAGCACCAAGCGCCCCGCCGCCGGAGGCGCTGCTGGTACGCCAGGGACGCATCGAAGCCCTGGGCAGCAGGGCGGCGCTGACCGCCCTGTGCCCGGAGGCGACGGCGGTGGACCTGGAGGGTGCGGCGCTGCTGCCCGCCTTCCTGGACGCCCACAGCCACTTCACCCAGGTGGCCTACGCCCAGCTCCAGCTCTCCCTCCAGGACGTCGCCTCGGACGAGGCGCTGGTGGAGGCCGTTCAGGCCTGGCCGGCCCAGCCGGGCCAGTGGATTCAGGCCCGGGACTTTGACCACAACCGCTTCCCCGGCGCCAAAAATCCCAGTCTTGCCGTCCTGGACCGCGCCGCGCCTCACAACCCCCTGGTGATCCAGCACCAGTCGGGCCACATGGGCCTCTTGAACACCGCGGCCCTCCAGGCCCTGGGCATCACGCCCCAGACCCCCAGCCCCGCCGGGGGCAGGATTGAAGTGGTGGACGGACGCCTCACCGGCTATCTGGAGGAAAACGCCTTCATGGACGCCCTGAAAAAGCTGCCGCCGCCGGACCAAAGCGCCCTCTTTGCCGCCTTTGAAGCTGCCCAGCAGTGCTATGCCGCCCGGGGCATCACCACTGTGCAGGACGGCATGGTGGTGGAAGATATGTTCCCCCTCTACGAAGCCCTGCTGGCACGCGGCCTCCTGCGGCTGGACCTGACGGCCTATGTGAGCCCCGACTGCCTGGAGGCCTTCCGCCGCCGCTTCCCCGCCCAGGCCGAAGGGTACCGGGGCCACCTGCGGCTGGGCGGCCTGAAAATCTTCCTGGACGGTTCGCCCCAGGGGCGCACCGCCTGGGTGCGGGAGCCCTACCTCGGCGGCGGACAGGGCTATGGCACCATGTCCGACGCGGCCGTGACCCAGGCCATGGAGCTGGCGGGCCGGGAGGGCCTGCAGCTGCTGGCCCACTGCAACGGCGACCAGGCCGTGGCCCAGTTCCTCCGGTGCCTCGCGGCGGCGGAACAGAAATACCCCCAGCTCAAGACACTGCGGCCCGTCATCGTCCACGGCCAGCTGATGGGCCGCGACCAGCTGGCCCAAGCCCGGGACCTGGGGGCGATGGTCTCCTTCTTCGTTGCCCACGTCTACCACTGGGGCGACGTCCACCTGCGAAACCTCGGTCCGGCGCGGGCCGCCGCCATCAGCCCGGCAGCCTCGGCTCTGGCGGCGGGGCTGCCCTTCACCTTCCACCAGGACGCCCCGGTGATCCAGCCGGATATGTTCGAGACGCTCTGGTGTGCCACCTGCCGGGAAACCCGCGACGGCGTGATCCTGGGCCCGGAGGAACGGATTTCTCCCCGGGCGGCCCTGGAGGCTGTGACGCGCCAAGCCGCCTGGCAGTACGGCGAAGAGGCCCGAAAGGGCACGCTGGCCCCCGGCAAGCAGGCCGACCTGCTGGTGGCGGACCGCGACCCCCTGGCGGTCTCCCCCGAGGCGCTGCGCGGCTGCCGGGTGCTGGCCACATACCAAGCAGGCCACTGCGTCTACCGCCATCCCGACGCCCCGGCGGACCTCTGAGCCTCGGTCGCCTTTCCCGCGTCGAAAGCAGATGACCTTCGGCATATATTATTGAAGCAGCGCGGCGGCACCGGAATAATCCGGCGCCGCCGCGCTGCAGTTTTTTTGCGCAATTTTCCGATTTTCTCCGTAGGGGCGCGCATTGCGCGTCCGCACCGCTTTAGCGGCTTTTTCTGGAGGGTACGGTGTTTGCCGGAAGTCTATTTGTACCGCCGCATCCCAAAGCCTCTCCTTGACGAGAGGCGTACCCGCGCGCCGACGCGCCGCAGACCTTCTCCAGAATGCGGCAGACACCCCTCCGGCGCTGCGCGCTGCGGTCGCTGTTTCTGCCACAGGCAGCGCTCCCTTGCGGGCCTCCCCTAAAGCCCTGCGGGCGTTAGGGGAGGCTTTGGCAACTGCGTTCGGCGAGGCACCCTGGCATCGCAGCCCAACGGACGCACGATGCGCGCCCCTACGTTGGAATCACACCCCGGTACGCTCGGCGGAGGCGCTCGGGCGGCGCAGGCTGGTATTGCCTCCGGCGGGGAACTTTTCACCGCAGAAAAGTTCCCAAAATGCGCCGGGGGCTGCGGCCCCCGGACTCCCATAGGGCCCCCGCGGCGTGCATCCCCGGAAGCGGCATCGCGCAGGCAACCGCGGTCCTCCGGGCCGTCCCGCCCCATCCCGCCCGCCCCTTCCCGGCTTCGCGCGGGACAGTAGAATCGGACAATCGTTACTGCTACAGAAGTGTTCACTAAGGCCGCACCAACTGCCCCGGAACAGAGGGTAGATGCTGCACACGGCAGTTTTACGCGTAAATATTGCCGTTCACGCCGTAGATAACGCGCATAGCGCGTCCGTGCCGCGTCAGCGGCCTCTCGTGGAGGGTGTGGTGGTTTGATATGGCCGTTTGTACCGCCGCACCCCCGTCGCCGCCGTAGGGGGACGGGACGGGTACGTTCGGCGTAAGCGTTCCAGCAGCAAGGGTCTGCGGGCCGATGTGGGCATCGGCCCCTACGGCACCGCACCGTGATACCAGTAGGACATCGGGGCCTGGGCGGCTCACCGGCGCACGACCCAGACCAGCTCCACGCCGTAATAGCGGAAGGCCGCCAAGGCCTGGGCGGTCAGCGCCTCACCGCAGACCGCGATGGGCACCGCCGGCGGGCAGGAGACCTGGACGTCGGCCAGGACCCGGCCCAGGGCGTCCTCCACCGCCACCTGCTCCCGGGGGGCAAAGAGGGCCTGCCGGGGCGTCAGCCGGGTCGGGCCGACGGGGCAGGGGGGCGGCGTCTCACCCAGGGGCGTCCGGGGCGGCAGCGCCGCCAGGGCCTGCTCCAGCCGCTCCAGCGCCGCCTCCCCGAGAGCCGGGGTCAGCATCAGCACCAAATAGTCCGGGTCGGCAAATTCGCTGAAAATGCCCGCTTCCAGCAAGTATTCCGCCACCGCTTCCCCGGTATAGCCCCGGGCCTTGGGGCAGAGCGTCAGCTTCAGCGGCTCGTCGCCGGTCAGCTGCCAGCCCGCCGCCTTCAGCCGCGCTTGCAGCGCCGCCGCTCGGGGCAAAAAGGCTGCCAGCTGCCGGGGATAGTCCTCGGCCAAAAGGTCGTTGCAGGCGTCCAGGGATTCCAGAATGAGATATGACGGGCTGGTGGAGCCAAAGAGCGCCAGGGCGCTCTTTGCCTGGGCCGTTAAATCGACGTGGGCGGCGGCAATGTGGAGGTACGCCCCGCCGGTCAGCACCGGCAGCGTCTTGTGGGCCGAGGCGCAGCAGAGGTCCGCCCCCAGGTCCATGGGGTGGCGGGACTGGGGCAAAAACCGCAGGTACGCCCCGTGGGCGCCGTCCACCAGCAGCAGAATGTCCCGGCGGCGGCAAAGCGCCGCCAGGCCCGCGATATCCTGGGTATGGCCCAGGTAGTCGGGGCTGGTGCAGTAGAGGGCGGTGACGTCCGCATCCAGGGCAGCGTCCACGGTTTTCGGGTCCAGGGTACAGCGCAGGTGGCTCTCCCCTGCCCCAGTAAGCCATTGCAGCTCCACGTCCAGCAGCGCCGCCGCGGTGACGAAGGTTCGGTGGACGTTCCGGGCCGCGGCGATTTTGGGCCGCCGCCCCCGCTCCATGGCCCACCGGCAGGCCAGATACACCATGGCCCGTACCGCCAGGGATGAGCCCTCGGCGGAATAGAACGTCGGGCAGCCGTAAAGCTGCCCGGCGTTTTCTTCACTCTCCCGGAGGATTCCGGCGGCCTCATAGAGGCTGTCGGCCCCGGGAATCTCGGTCAGGTCCCAGGGCTCCGGCCCCAGGACAGGCTGCCCTTTGTGGCCCGGCATATGGAGCCGCAGGGCGTCTCCGGCGGCATAGCGCCGGGCAAAGTCCACCACCGGCGTCTTCATGCGTCGTGCAGCATCTGGTCCACAGCCAGGAAAATGGCGCACTCCATCCGCTTGCGGAAGAGCTTACAGCCCATCTCGTACACGCCCCGGATGGAGCCGGTGGCGTGGTAGGCGTTGGCCGCGCAGCCGCCGGCGCAGTAGAGCCGCGCCCAGCAGTCCCGGCACGCATCGTGGGCATAGACGTTGCAGGCGGCAAACTCCGCACGCTTTTCGGTGTTGGTGACGCCCTGCCAGATGTCGCCCAGGCGGAAGGCCTCCTCGCCGACGAACTGGTGGCAGGGGTAGAGGTCGCCCCAGGGCGTCACGGCCATGTACTCCGTGCCGGAGCCGCAGCCGGAAATCCGCTTATAAATGCAGGGTCCGCCGGAGAGGTCCAGCATATAGTGGTAGAAAGTAAAGGGCTTGCCCGCGTCCCGCCGCGCCTTCATCAAAAGCGCCAGCTTTTCATACTGCTCCATGACGATGGGCAGGTCTTCCTCCGTGAGCGCGGCCTCGTCCCCAGGGGCGGCCACCACCGGCTCCATGCTCAGCTCCGTGAAGCCCAGGTCCAGCATGGTCTCGATGTCCTTTAAAAAGTCGGGGTTGAAGTGGGTGAAGGTGCCGCGCATATAGTAGCTCTTGTCCCCCCGGCGGCGGACAAACTCCTGGAACTTGGGCACGATCTTCTCCCAGCTGCCGTTTCCGGCGTAGTCCACCCGGTAGCGGTCATGGACCTCCTGCCGCCCGTCCAGACTCAGGACCACATTGTCGCACTCGCGGTTGGCGAAGTCGATGACGTCGTCGTCCACCAGGACGCCGTTGGTGGTCAGGGTGAAGCGGAAGTGCTTGTGGTGGAGGGGCTCCAGCGTCCTGGCGTAGGCCACCAGATCCTTGATCATCTGGAAGTTCATCAGCGGCTCGCCGCCGAAGAAGTCCACCTCCAGGTTCCTCCGGGTCCCGGAATGCTCGACGAGGAAGTCCAGCGCCCGCTTGCCCACCTCCAGAGACATGATGGCCCGGTCTCCGTGGTACTTGCCCTGGCTGGCAAAGCAGTACGCGCAGTTTAAGTTGCAGGTGTGGGCCACGTGGAGGCACAGCGCCTTGATGACGCCGCCGCTCTTGGCCTTGAGGGTACCGGCATCCTTTTCAAAGACGTCCGGGGCGAAGAGTTTTCCCTGGTCCTTCAGGGCCAGCACCTGGTCGTAGCACTCCTCCAGGTCGGCCCGGGTGACGCCCTTCTGTGCAAATTCCGGCTCCAGCGCCGTGAGGAGGGCGCTGCGCTCCTGCGTCTCAAAGCCGGCGATGATCTGATAGGCAGCCTCGTCCACCACGTGGACCGACCCGGAGCAGACGTCCAGGACGATGTTGTAGCCGCCGAATTGGTATTGGTGAATCATAAATGGATGCTCCTAATCGGTAATCGGTCCCGGGGGCCGCCGCAGCTTTCGCCCGGGCGTCGGTGCGCACGAAAAAGGGCTGTTGCCAAGGCAACAGCCCTTTATGACAGCACTTACTTGCTCTCTTTGCTGTTCTCGCACTGCTGGTTGGCGATGCCGCAGCTGGTCTTGCAGGCGGACTGGCAAGAGGTCTGGCACTCGCCGCAGCCGCCGTTCTTGGCGCTGTCGCAAAGGTTGCGGGTGTTGAGCGTCTTGATATGTTCCATGGTTTTTACCTCCCTGTTATGTGGCAATTGCGTAAGTAACTACATTATACAGCCCACAGGGGCAAAAAGCAAGCACTATCACGCTCCGCCGGCGTCGGCGCCTCTCTCCGCGCACCGCCCACACACGACAATTTCTCCGTTATTTCTCTGTAAAATCCATGTAAACTCCACAAATTGCGGTAATATATACGTTTATTATAAGAATTTGTTGGAAATGTTATATAGGTTGCCAATGGAATTTCAGGCGTGTTCTGCTACAATAGAATTGACCGTTTTCTCCCCTTCTCCCGCCATGGCCTCAGCCGGATCGCCGCCGGGCAGCCCCATATATTTGGCAATTTATCCCGGTGGATTCCAGCAGTTTCCGGTAAAAGCGCTGGCATTTTGGAATATATGCAGCATTTTTTCATTTTTTTCACGTTGCCACTTGTGCAATGAAGACAAAAATGCTATAATATGTAACAACAATTTTGGCACAAACACAGAATGAGGGAATGCGTCATGGATAAAACACTTGCCACACAACTCAGACAGTTTCAAACCGGCGAAAACCATCGTGCCTACACCATTTTAGGCTGCCACCGTGCCGAACAGGACGGGCAGTCCGGCTTCCTCTTCCGGGTCTGGGCCCCCAATGCCAAATCCGTAAGCGTCGTGGGTGACTTCAACTTCTGGAATCAGGAAGATCTTCCCATGACGTCGATAGGTTACGGCGTATGGGAGGCCTTTTCCGTTTATGCCCAGGAAGGGCAGGCCTACAAGTACGCCGTCACCGCGCAAAACGGCAATACCGTCATGAAAATGGACCCCTACGGCACCCAGTGCTGCGCCCTGCCCGAGACCTCCAGCCGCATCTGCCCCTTGGAGGGCTATGTCTGGCACGACAGCGCCTACCTCCGCCAGAATGCCCGGGGCAGCAGCCTGCAAAAGCCTGTCAATATCTACGAAGTCCACGCCGGCTCCTGGAAGCGGCATGAAGATGGCTCGCGCCTCAATTTCGTGGAGCTGGCTCAGGAACTGGCCCCCTACTGCAAGGAGATGGGCTACACCCATATTGAGCTTCTGCCCATTATGGAGCATCCCTATGAGCCCTCCTGGGGCTACCAGGTGACGGGCTACTACGCCCCCACCCATCGCTACGGCACGCCCCGGCAGATGATGGAATTTGTGGACATCTGCCACCAGCACGGCCTGGGCGTCATCCTGGACTGGGTCCCGGCCCACTTCCCCAAGGACCTCTACGGCCTTTATGAATTCGACGGTACCTGCTGCTATGAATTGCAGGACCCCATGATGCGCGAACACGCCGAGTGGGGCACCCGGGTCTTTGACTATGGCCGGGGCGAGGTTTCCTCGTTCCTCATCTCCAACGTGATCTTCTGGCTGGAAGAATACCACGTGGACGGCATCCGCGTGGACGCCGTGGCCTCAATGCTCTATCTCGACTACAACCGCCGGGAGTACCACCCCAACCGCTACGGCGGCAAGGAAAACCTGGAGGCCATCGACTTTTTGCGCAAGCTCAACGCCGCTGCCTTTGAGGCCAACCCCCACGTTTTGATGATCGCCGAGGAGTCCACCGCCTTCCCGATGATCACCAAGCCCGGTTTCGACGGCGGACTCGGCTTCCTCTACAAGTGGAACATGGGCTGGATGAACGATATGCTCCAGTACATGTCCCTGGACCCCCTGTGGCGCAAGGGCAGTCACAACAACCTGACCTTCACCATGACCTACGCCTACTCGGAGAACTTTATCCTCCCCATCTCCCACGACGAGGTGGTCTACGGCAAATGCTCCATGCTGAACAAAATGCCCGGCACCTACGAGGAAAAGTTCGCCAATCTCCGCACGTTCTACGGCTTTATGGCCGCTCATCCCGGCAAAAAGCTCAGCTTTATGGGCAACGAATTCGCCCAGTTTGACGAGTGGAAGTACGCCTCCGGGCTGGATTGGCAGCTTCTGGACTACGAGCTCCACCGCAAAATGCACGAATTCGTCCGCACGCTCAACCACTTCTATCTGGACCACCCCTGCTTCTGGCAGAATGACTCCGACTGGACGGGCTTCCAGTGGCTCCAGGCCGATGACCGGGACAACAGCGTGGTGGCTTTCCGCCGGGTGGATCGCCAGGGTCGGGACGTACTGGTGGTCTGCAACTTCTGCCCCGTACTGCGGGAGGGCTACAAGATGGGCGTACCCAAGCCTTACTGGTATGAGCCGGTCCTCACCAGCAGCGACCCCCAATTCGGCGGCGACGGTATCCTGCCCACGGTGGCCAAGGGCCGCAAGGGCGACTGGGGCGCCTTCCACTATACAGCGGAGTTCACCATTCCGCCTCTGAGCGTCACGTACTATCTCCCGCGCCGCACCCGCAAAACCCTGAAAAACGGATAAAAACAGGAATGATCCAGCAAAGAAAAGAGTCAGTTTAAGGAGGTACCTGTTTATGTATTTTCAAAAAAAGCGCTGCGTTGCCATGCTGCTGGCCGGTGGCCAGGGCAGCCGGCTCAAGGTTCTGACGGAGAACACCGCCAAGCCTGCCGTCCCCTTCGGCGGTAAGTACCGCATCATCGACTTCCCCCTCTCCAACTGCGTCAACTCCCACATCGACACTGTGGGCATCCTGACCCAGTACCAGCCTCTGGAACTCAATGAGTACATCGGCAACGGCCAGCCCTGGGACCTCAACAACTCCCACGGCGGCGTCAGCATCCTGCCGCCCTACGCCCGGAGCAAGGGTTCTACTTGGTACAAGGGCACGGCCAACGCCATTTATCAGAATATTCGCTTCATTGACCGCTACAACCCCGACCAGGTGCTGATCCTCTCCGGCGACCACATCTACGAGATGGATTACGCCAAGATGCTCCGCTACCACGAGAAGAGCGAGGCCGACTGCACCATCGCCGTCCGCTCCGTTCCCATGGAAGAGGCCAGCCGCTTCGGCATCATGAACACCAACGAAGACGGCTCCATCTTCGAATTCGAGGAGAAGCCCAAGCATCCCAAGAGCAACAAGGCCTCCATGGGCATCTACGTCTTCAAGTGGAGCGTCCTCAAGGCCTTCCTGGAAGCGGACGAGGAGGATCCCAAGTCCGAAAACGACTTCGGCAAAAACATCATCCCCAACCTGCTCTCCACCGGCCACAAGCTGATGGCCTATGAGTTCGAAGGCTACTGGAAAGACGTCGGTACCATCAACAGCCTCTGGGAGGCCAACATGGACCTCCTGGGCGAGACCCCGGCCTTCAACATCTACGGTTCCGCCGGGCGCAAAATCTACGCCCGGAACTACGCCATGCCCTCCGGCTTCATCGCCAAGGGTTCCGAGATTTCCGACAGCTTCGTCGCTGAGGGCTGCGAAGTCTACGGCACCGTCCATCACTCCATCATCTCCACCGGCTGCACCATCGGCAAGGGCGCCGAGATCCGCGACAGCGTCATCATGCCCAACGTGGTCATCGAAAATGGCGTCAAGATCAGCCACGCCATCGTCGCGGAGGACTGCGTCATCCGCGCCGGCGCCTCGGTGGGCGCCGATCAGGAGGGCACCATCGAAACCCTGGAGATCAGCGTCATCGGCAAGGGCAAGACCATCTCTGAGGGCGCCGTCGTCGCCCCGGGCGAGATTCTTTGAGAAAGGATGTGGCAGTAATGGAAACCATGGGTATTATTTTCTCCAATATCTATGACAGCATGATGGGCGCCCTGACCGAGGTGCGCACCTCCGCCTCCATTCCCGTGGGCGGCCGCTACCGGCAGATCGACTTCATCCTCTCCAGCATGGCCGGCTCCGGCATCCGCCATATCGGCATCATCACCAAGTACAACTACCAGTCCCTGATGGACCACCTGGGCTCCTGCCAGGAGTGGGACTTGCAGCTCAACACCCACGGCGTCGTCTTCGTCCCGCCCTACGCCACCGGCCACACCGGCATCTACCGCGGCAAGCTGGAAGCCCTCCACACCGCCCTGCCCGTCCTCGAGAGCGGCAACCAGGATTATGTGGTTTTGGCCGACAGCAACATCATGTGTGCCATCGACTTCACCAAGGTTCTTGACGCCCACATCGAATCCGGCTGCGACGTCACCGTGGTGGCCAAGGCCGGCCTCACCAACGGCAGGGACATCCAGCACTTCACCCTCCGCACCGGCGAAACCTGCCGCGCCATCGGCATGGCCGTGGACTACGCCGCCCCCGCCGGCGACCTGGTGGGCATGGGTATGTTCATCATCAGCCGGAAAAAGCTCATTGAGACCATCTACGAGACCGTGCCCCACGGTAAGTACCACCTGGAGCGCGACTTCATCATGGAAGAGTTCAACGCCGGCAAGCTGAGCGTCAATGTCTATCCCTTCCAGGGCGTGGCCCTCTTCAACCAGGATGTGGAGAGCTACTACAAGAACAACATGGCCTTGCTGGAAAAGGACGTCCGCACCAGCCTCTTCCAGGGCGAGACCCCCATCTACACCAAGGTCCGCGACGAGGTCCCCACCCACTACGGCCACAATGCCCAGATTGCCAACTGCGTGGTGGCAGACGGCTGCCGCCTCTTCGGCCAGATGGAAAACAGCGTGGTATTCCGCGAGGTCATGGTGGAAGAGGGCGCCGAGGTCCGCGACAGCATCGTGATGCAGGGCTGCACCATTGAGCGCGGCGCCAGCATCCAGTACACCATCCTCGACAAGGACGTCACCGTCCGCTCCGGCACCAAGCTCCTGGGCTCTCCGGAGCATCCGCTGATCATTAGAAAGGGTGTCACCGTATGAAAATCGCAATGGCCGCCTCCGAAGCGGCGCCCTTCGTCAAAACCGGCGGTCTGGGCGACGTCATGCAGGCGCTGCCCGAGGCCCTGAGCAAGCTGCCCGACAATGAAGTCTGCCTGTTCCTCCCCTATTACGGCCAGATCAAGCGTGACAATCGCTGGGACTGCGAGTTCCTCACCAGCTTTGCCATCCAACTGGCCTGGCGGCAGTGCCACGTGGGCCTCTTCCGGCTGAAATCCAAGAAAAAGAAGCTGCAGATCTACTTCGTGGACAACGAGCAGTATTTTGACCGCAACCCCATCTACGGCCATCTGGATGACGGCGAGCGCTTCGCCTACTTCTCCAAGGCCGTGCTGGCCTGCCTCAACTACCTGGACTTCCGGCCCGACCTGATCCAGTGCAATGACTGGCAGACCGCGCTGATCCCTGTGGTCCTCCACGGCGAGTTCCGCGGCTCCTTCCCCTACACCAAGACCGTCTTCACCATCCACAACATCGAGTACCAGGGCTGGGCCAACAGCAACTTCAACTACGACGTTCTGGGTCTGCCCCCGTCCTTCAACGAGACGCTCCGCTACGGCGACGCCTCCAACTTTATGAAGGCCGCCATCGTCACCGCCGACGCCGTCTCCACTGTGTCGGAGACCTATGCCCGGGAGCTGCAATATCCCTACTACTCCCACGGGATGTCGGAAGTGCTGATCCAGCGGGCCGGCACCTTCTACGGCATCACCAATGGTATCGACACTACGGTCTTTGACCCGGCCAAGAGCCCCAATCTGCCCTTCCACTACACCGCCAAGACCATGGTGGAGGAGAAGGCCAAGAACAAAGAGAAGCTCCAGGAGGAGCTGGGCCTCAACAAGGACCCCAGCGCCCCGCTCTACGTCATCGTCTCCCGTCTGGCAGGCCACAAGGGCATCGACCTACTGTGCTACATCTGCCACACGCTGATGTCCCGCCCGGTGCAGCTGGCCATCGTCGGCACCGGCGAGGCCCAGTACGAGCAGGCCCTCTCTTCCCTGGCCTGGCAGTATCCCGGCAGAATGGTCGTGCGGCTGGCCTTTGACCCGGGCCTGGCCGACCGGATGTACGCCGGCGCCGACGCCTATCTGATGCCCTCGCGCAGCGAACCCTGCGGCCTGAGCCAGCTGATCGCCATGCACTACGGCACCATTCCGGTGGTCCACGCCACCGGCGGCCTGCAGGATACCGTCTGGCCCTACAACCCCACCACCGGCGAGGGCCGCGGCTTCACCTTCCAGAGCTACAACGGCGAAGACTTCCTCGCCGCCATTGACCGCTCCCTGGGTCTCTACTACGATGACCGCCCCGCATGGAACAAATTGGCACAAAACGACATGGCTGTGGACGTCTCTTGGCAGTCCCCTGCTCAGTCTTATATGGAAATGTTCAAAAAAGTCACTGGAATCTCGTGAGTGACCGGTTGAATTTTAAGGTATAATGCTAATTGCGCAACCACGGCAAAATATGTTATGCTATGCGGAGGCTGTAATGGGCAGCCTCCGCATTTTCTCTCGCGGGAATTCCCATATTTTGTATCCTTACCGGGGCGGTGATCTACTGCCGATCCCCGTCAAATCTTATCATTAGATTTTGGAGGTACTGATGGAAAAGAAAGAAAAGAGCTGTAGCGCCGCAGTGCGCAGCGCCACCCGGAACGCTTTGGAGACTGTGTGCAACCGCACCTTCGGCTGCAGTCTCAGCGAAGCCACCGAAAAGCAGGCGTACAAGACCGTCTGCGCCTATCTGCGGGAAGAGCTGGCCGACCGCAACCGCGCCTTCCAGCGGGAAGTCCGTGAAAAGGAGCGCAAGCAGGTCTACTATATGTCCATGGAATTCCTGGTGGGCACCTCCCTGCGCAATAATCTCTACAACCTGGGTATGCTGGACAGCGTCTCCGCCATTTTGTCCGACCTGGGCTTCAGCATCGAGCGGCTGTGCGCCATGGAGCCGGATGCCGGTCTCGGCAACGGCGGTCTGGGCCGTCTGGCCTCGTGCTATATGGACTCCCTCACCGGCCTGGAATATCCTGCCACCGGCTTCTCCATCCGCTATGAGTTCGGCATTTTCAAGCAGAAGATCGTGGACGGCTGGCAGATGGAGTTCCCCGACGACTGGCTCGACATGGGCGACGTCTGGCTCAAGACCCGTGAGGACGACGCCGTGGAGGTCCGCCTGGGCGGCGAGACCCACGACTGGATGGACAACGGCAAGTTCCGGGTCGCCCACGTGGGCTACCAGAAGGTCATGGCCGTGCCCCACGACCTCTATATCTCCGGCTACGGCACCGACAAGGTCAACAAGCTGACCCTCTGGAGCGCTGAGCAGCCCCACAGCTTCGACATGGCAGCCTTCTCCCGCGGCGACTACGTCCGCGCTCTGGAGCAGGACACCATGGCCCAGACCATTTCCAAAGTTCTCTACCCCGCCGACGATCACCTCTCCGGCAAGCGCCTGCGTCTGCAGCAGCAGTATCTGCTGGTCTCCGCCTCCTTGCAGAGCATCCTGAACATCCACTACAAGCAGTACAAGACCTACCGCAACCTGCCTGAGAAGGTCTCCATCCACATCAATGACACCCATCCGGCCCTCTGCGTCCCCGAGCTGATGCGCATTCTGGTGGACGAGAACGACTACGAGTGGGACGAAGCCTGGGACATCACCTGCCGCACCCTCTCCTACACCAACCACACCGTCATGTCTGAGGCGCTGGAGCGCTGGAGCGTGGATCTCTTCAAGGAGCAGCTGCCCCGAATCTACTCCATCACCCAGGAGATCAATCGCCGCCTGATGGAGAAGCTCCAGCAGGTCTATCCCGGCGACTGGGGCAAGCTCAACTATATGGCTGTCATCGCCGAGGGCCAGGTCCGCATGGCCAATCTGTGCCTGGCCTGCTGCCACAAGATCAACGGCGTCTCCCAGCTCCACACCCAGATCCTCAAGGACGGCATCTTCCACGACTACTACGTCCTGGACAACGACCGCTTCACCAACGTCACCAACGGCATCGCCTACCGCCGCTGGCTGTGCCAGTCCAACCCCGCCCTCACCAGCTTCCTCCGAGAGCTGATCGGCGACGGCTTCCTCAAGGACGCCAATGACCTGGAAAAGCTCCTCAAATACCGCGACGACAAGGCCGTCCTGGAGCAGCTGCAGCAGATCAAGCACGAGAACAAGGTCCGCCTGGCCGACTACGTGGCCAAGGCCAACGGCGTCTACGTCAGCCCCGACTCCATCTTCGACATCCAGATCAAGCGTCTGCACGAGTACAAGCGGCAGCTTCTCAACGTGCTGCACATTCTCTACCTCTACAACAAGATCAAAGAGAACCCCTCCATGCCCTTCCCGCCGCGGACCTTCCTCTTCGGCGCCAAGGCATCCGCCGGCTATATCCGCGCCAAGCAGATCATCAGCCTGATCGTCGCCACCTCCAAGCTGGTCAACTCCGACCCGCAGGTCCGCGACAAGCTGAAGGTCATCTTCCTGGAGGACTACAAGGTCTCCCTGGCTGAAATCATCATTCCTGCCGCCGATATCTCCGAGCAGATCTCCATCGCCGGCAAAGAGGCCTCCGGCACCGGCAATATGAAGCTGATGATCAACGGTGCTGTCACCCTGGGCACCCTGGATGGCGCCAACGTGGAGATCCACCAGCAGGTGGGCGACGAGAATATGTTCCTCTTCGGCATGACCGCAGAAGAGGTGGAAGCGCTGTGGCGCCGCGGCTACAACCCCCGGGAGTTCCTCACCCCCGAGCTGGAGCAGGTGCTTCGGATGCTCACCTCCGGCATTCTGGGCCAGCGGTACGACGACCTGGTGGCCAGCCTGCTGACCAACCGCTTCGGCGTGGCCGACGGCTTTATGACCATCGCCGACTTTAAGGACTATGCCCGCGCCCAGCAGGATATCTCCAACGCCTACCCCAACCGTCTGGCCTTCACCGCCATGTCCCTGACCAACATCGCCAAAGCCGGCATCTTCTCCGCGGACCGCGCCGTCCGGGAGTACGCCGAGAATATCTGGCATCTTTGATCTATGGGACTTCGCATCCTCTATAACAGCCTGAGTGCCGCCCACAAGACCCCCTTCGGCGTCCTGACGCCGGGGGAGGTCTGCCGCATGACCATCGCCATCCCCCGCTCCTGCCAGACGGTGCGGGTGATGCTGGTGATGGAGCGGGAAAACGGCGACGCCTTTCGGGAGTTTGAGTTCCAGCGGGATCACGCCGCGGAGCTCTACGAGTATTACCGGCTCCACTTCGCGCTGGAGCAGCCCGGCCTCTTCTACTACTACTTCCGCATCACCACCCGCAACGAGCAGTTCCGCCTTCTCAAGCAGGGGGAGGACACCAATATGGAGGCCGGAGACTACTGGCAGCTCAGCTGCGTCTCCACCCGCTTCCCGGTGCCGCCGGAATACGAAGGCCGCGTCTTCTATCAGATCTTCCCGGACCGGTTCCACCAGGCCGGGCAGTGTGACCTCACCGACAAGCTCCAGCCCTACTGGGTCCACACCAACCTGGACGACCCGCCGGTCTGGCGCTCCAACGAAAAGGGCGAGGTCCTCAACAACGATTTTTATGGGGGCAATCTCCGCGGAATCCAGGAAAAGCTGCCGTATCTCAAAGCTCTGGGTGTGGAGGCCCTGTACCTCAACCCCATCTTCATGGCCTTCTCCTCCCACCGCTACGACACCGCCGACTATAGCCGCATCGACCCCATGCTGGGCACCGACGACGACTTCCAGGCCCTGTGCGACGCGGCCCATCAACTGGGTATGAAGATCATCCTGGACGGCGTCTTCTCCCACACCGGCAGCAACAGCGTCTACTTCGACGCCGAGCATATCTTCGGCCACGGCGCCGTGTCCGACCCTGCTTCGCCCTACCGGAGCTGGTACTTCTTCCGCCACTATCCCAACGACTATGAGAGCTGGTGGGGCTTCCACACTCTGCCCTGCGTCAACAAGCGTGACGCCGGCTTCATCGACTATATCTTCGGCAGCGACGAGAGCATCCTGGTCAAGTGGCTGCGGCTGGGAGCCGATGGCCTGCGGCTGGACGTGGTGGATGAGCTGCCCGACGACTTTTTGATGGCGCTGCGAGTGCGCCTGCGGCAGATCAATCCCCGGGCGCTGCTGATCGGCGAGGTCTGGGAGGACGCTTCCAACAAGACCTCCTACGGCGTCCGGCGGCGGTATTTCACCGAATCCCAACTGGACAGCGTGATGAACTATCCCTGGCGCAAGGCCATTCTGGCCTTCGTTCGCGGCGAAGACGACGGGAGGCAGCTGCGCAGCGCTGTGCTGTCCCTGGCGGAAAACTACCCCGCCGCCGTCCTCAACGCCAACTTGAACCTCCTCTCCAGCCATGACGTCCCCCGGGCTCTGACGGCCCTGGTGGACCCCAGAGACGGCGAACGGGAGGACCTGGCCCACCGCACCCTCTCCCCGGAACAGCTGGCGCTGGGCAAGCAGCGGCTGCGTCTGGCCAGCTTTTTGCAGTTCACCCTGCCTGGAGCGCCGTGCATCTACTACGGCGACGAAGCCGGCATGACCGGCTACCGCGATCCCTTCAACCGGGGCTATTTCCCCTGGGGCCGGGAGGACGCCGATTTGCAGGCCCACTACCGCAGTCTGGCCCGACTCAAGGCCGCTTGGGAACCACTGCGCCGCGGCTCTGTGAAGGTGCTGGCCGCCGGAGACGGCCGCTTCGCCTTCCGCCGCACCTTCGAGGGCCGCTCTGTCACCCTCTGGTGCAACGCCTCTCCCAGCGCCTGGACCGACGCCGAGCAGACCGGCAAGGTCCTCTTCGGCAATCCCCATCTGCCCCCCATGAGCTTCTGCGCCATGGAGGAACCCATGTGCTGACCACGAGGCGGCAGCGTAAACGCTGCCGCCTTAAATTTTTTGAAGGATTTTGAAAAAAATGCTTGCATTTTTCTGAAAGTGTGCTATAATTATTTTCGCTCTGAACGAGTGATTGATGCACATCAGAGTGCCGAATGAAATATGGGGGTATAGCTCAGCTGGGAGAGCGCTTGAATGGCATTCAAGAGGTCAGCGGTTCGATCCCGCTTATCTCCACCATAAGCCACAAACTAAGTGGCCGGCAAGGGCCCGTTGCAAAAACAAAAAATACCAAATTGCAAAAAAACAGACTGGGCAGCCCCAAAAGGGTTGCCCAGTCTGCCTTTTTGCGTTAAGGTTAATTTGTGATTAAAAACCATACGCAAGACCAGTGTACCGTATATGAGCGGAATGGTCAACTGGTAATTGCACTTCAAACAGAAATGATGATACCGGAGGACGCACCTGTCCGGCTGCTAAACGCCCAGCTTGAGGAACTGGA
>DVHE01000080.1 GCA_018712245.1 Candidatus Avoscillospira avicola
ATAAGTAGGAGGTGTGCCATCATGGTAAAGAATTTTGACAAGAACGCTGCCCGCGTCAAGCGTCATACCAGAGTGCGCGGCAAGATCTCCGGCACACCCGAGAGACCTCGTCTGAACGTGTTCCGCAGCAACGCGAACATCTATGCACAGATCATCGACGATGTGAACGGAGTCACCCTGGTCTCCGCTTCCACCCTCGAGAAGGATTTCGAAGGCGCCACCGGTAACAAGGAAGCGGCCCGCAAGGTCGGCCTGGCCGTGGCGGAGCGTGCCAAGGCCAAGGGCATTGAAGAAGTCGTGTTTGACCGCGGCGGCTACATTTTCCACGGCCGCGTGGCTGAGCTGGCTGAGGGCGCCCGCGAAGGCGGCCTGAAGTTCTAATCGGAGGAGGAAGAAGAATGGCTTACAATAGAGATAGACAGGCTGCCCACGAGGCGCCTGAGTTTATCGAAAAGGTTGTGTACCTCAACCGTGTCGCCAAGACCGTCAAGGGCGGCCGCGTGATGAAGTTCTCCGCTCTGGTCGTGGTGGGCGACGGCAAGGGTACCGTCGGCTACGGCCTGGGCAAGGCTGCGGAAGTGTCCGAGGCCATCCTCAAGGGCATCGCCGACGCCAAGAAGAACATGGTGAAGATCACCCTGGACGGCACCACCATCCCCCACGAAGTGACCGGCATCTTCGGCGCCGGCACCGTGCTCCTGAAGCCCGCCCCGGAAGGCACCGGCATCATCGCCGGCGGCGCCGTGCGTGCTGTGATGGAGGCTGTGGGTATTTCCAACATCCGTTCCAAGTGCCTGCGGTCCAACAACCCGCAGAACGTGGTCAAGGCTTGCATGCAGGGCCTGATGAGCCTGCGCGGCCCCGAGGACGTGGCCCGTATCCGCGGCAAGCGCGTGGAAGAAATCGTCGGTTAAGGAGGCTCTCACCATGGCTAATTTGAAGATTAAACTCGTCAAGAGCCTCAATGGCCGGCTGGAAAAGCACATTGCCACCGCCAACTCTCTTGGCCTGCGCAAGATCGGTCAGGAGGTCGTACAGCCTGACAACACCCAGACCCGCGGCAAGATCGCCAAGATCGGCTACCTGCTGCAGGTCACTGAGGAAGCATAAGGAGGCGCAAGTACCATGAACCTGAACGAACTTGCTCCTGTCATGGGTTCCACCCATGTCGGAAAACGGAAGGGCCGCGGCGCCGGCACCGGCAACGGCAAGACTGCCGGCCGTGGTCACAAGGGCCAGAAGGCCCGCAGCGGCGGCAAGGTCCGCACCGGCTTTGAAGGCGGCCAGATGCCCCTGGCCCGCCGGATCCCCAAGCGCGGCTTCAACAACGTGTTTGCCAAGCCCCTGACCGCTGTCAATGTCGCGGTTCTCAACCGCTTTGAGGATGGCTCCGTCGTCGACGCCGCCGCCCTCATCAACGCCGGCATTCTCCACGCCTGCCCCTACGGCCTGAAGGTCCTGGGCAACGGCACCGTGACCGCCAAGGTGACGGTGAAGGCAGCGGCATTCTCTGACTCTGCCAAGGAAAAAATCGAGCAGGCAGGTGGAAAGGCCGAGGTGGTATAAGTGTTTGCCACGATCCGTAACGCCTGGAAAATTGCGGACCTCCGCAAGAAGATGATCTTCACCTTCTTCGTGCTGCTGATTTTCCGCCTGGGCGCTGCCATCCCGGTTCCCTATGTGAACGTGGATGCGCTGACCAACTACTTCAACGCTGAGCTCTCCGGTACGATCCTGGGCCTCTACAACGCGATGTCCGGTTCCGCCTTCTCCCAGGCAACCACCTTCGCGCTGGGCATCCAGCCGTACATCAATGCCTCCATTATCATTCAGCTGCTCTGCATCGCCATCCCCTATCTGGAGCAGCTGCAGAAGGACGGCGGCGAGGAAGGCAAGAAAAAGCTCGAGCGCATCACCCGCTATACCACCCTGGGCATCTCCCTGCTCATGGGCTGGGCCTATTATATGATGCTGCGGAACTATAACGGCATCCTCACTGATACCGGGTTCCTCTATGCCCTGGTCATCATCCTGACCTTCACCGGCGGCTCCTGCCTGGTGATGTGGCTGGGCGAGCAGATCGACCAGTTCGGCATCGGCAACGGCATCTCCATGATCCTCTTCGCGGGCATCATCTCCCGCATCCCCAGCCAGGTCGGCGCCCTCATCACGGGCCTCAGCTCCGGCACCCTGGCTTGGTACCTGGCGGTTCTGCTGCTGGTGGGTATCGCGCTGCTGGTGGTGGTCATCGTGTTCATCACCAACTCCGAGCGCCGCATCCCCGTGCAGTACGCCAAGCGGCAGGTCGGCCGCAGAGTTTACGGCGGTCAGAGCACGTTCCTGCCCATCAAGGTCAATATGTCCGGCGTGCTGCCTGTCATCTTCGCCCAGTCCATCGTCTCCCTGCCCGCCACCATCGTGGCGTTTGTGGGTGTGGCTGAGACCGGCTTCTGGGCCTGGATGAACACGTACGTCTTCTCCAGCCAGAGCGTGGTGTACTGCGTGATCTACTTCCTGCTGATCATCGCCTTCAGCTACTTCTACGCTGCTGTGCAGTTTAACCCCATCGAGATCGCCAACAACATGAAGAAGAACGGCGGCTTCATCCCCGGCTTCCGTCCGGGCAAGCCCACTTCCGACTTCATTGCCAAGGTCATCAATAAGGTCACGCTCTTCGGCGCTATCTACCTGGCGTTCGTGGCGCTGCTGCCTGTGATCCTGGGCGCCGTTGTGGCGGACAACCGGCTGGCCATCGGCGGCACTTCCGTCATCATCGTGGTGGGTGTTGCCCTGGAGACCACCAAGGCTCTGGAAGCCCAGATGCTCATGCGGCATTACAAGGGCTTCCTGGAGTAATCGGAGGCACCTGAATGAAGTTAATTCTTTTGGGCGCCCCCGGCGCCGGCAAGGGAACGCAGGCGGAGATCCTCAGCAAGAAGCTGGGCATCCCGACTATCTCCACCGGTAATATTCTCCGCGAGGCCATCAAAAACCAGACGGAGACCGGCCTGAAGGCCAAAGCATTTATGGACAACGGTCAGCTGGTCCCCGACGATGTCATCATCGGCATCGTCGAGGAACGGCTGGCGCAGCCGGATTGCGCCGAGGGTTATATCCTCGACGGTATGCCCCGGACGATCCCCCAGGCGGAAGCGCTGGAGGCCCGCGGCATTCACTTCGACGCAGTTGTCTCCATTGAAATCCTCGATGAGGTCATCGAGGGGCGGATGACGGGGCGGCGCGTCTGCACGGGCTGCGGCGCCAGCTACCACATTACCGCCCATCCCCCCAAGACTGAGAATGTCTGCGACGTGTGCGGCGGGGCTCTGAGCATCCGCAAGGATGACGCACCCGAGACGGTGAAGAGCCGGCTCCAGGTGTTCCACGCCGAGACGGAGCCCCTGAAGGACTTCTACGCGAAGCTGGGCCTTCTCAAACTGATCGAGGGCAATCAGCCCATCGACAGCGCGACCCAGGACATTCTGAAAGCGCTGGGGATGTAAGCATGATAGCAATCAAAAACGAGCGAGAGCTTGAGGTGATGCGCCGGGCCTGTAAAATTACCGCGGCAGCGCGTGCTTTGGCAGGCGAAATGGTGCGGCCCGGCGTCACCACCAAAGAGATCGACAAGGCAGTCCACGATTTTATCGTGGCGCAGGGTGCGAAACCGTCGTTCCTCAACTACAGCGGCTATCCTGCCAGCGCCTGCATCAGCGTCAACGATGTGGTGATCCACGGCATTCCCGATGGATACAAGCTCAAAGAGGGCGACATCGTCAGCGTCGATGTGGGAGCGTGCTGGAATGGTTTTCACGGCGATTGTGCTGCCACCTTTGCCTGCGGAAGGATCTCTCCCACGGCACAAAAGCTCATCGACGTCACGCGACAGAGCTTTTATGAGGGCATAAAGTTCGCCCGGCGCGGATATCGGGTCTCCGATATCTCCCACGCGGTGCAAACTTACGTGGAGGAAAACGGCTTCAGCGTGGTGCGCGCCTTCGTAGGTCACGGCGTAGGCGAGAAGCTCCACGAGGAGCCGGAGGTACCGAACTTTGGCTCTCCCGGTAGGGGGCCGAGACTCATCAAGGGCATGACCCTGGCCATCGAGCCCATGGTCAACATGGGCGGCTGGGACGTGCGGGTGCTGAAGGACCGCTGGACCACCGTCACGGTGGACGGGTCACTCTCGGCCCACTATGAAAATACTGTGCTGATCACCGATGGCGAACCGGAAATCCTCACCGTCGCTGAGGGACTTTGAAATGGAAGTATCCAAATCGGACATTATTATCTCCCTGGCCGGGCGAGACAAGGGCCGGCTCTTCTACGTCGTGGACGTGCAGGAGAGCTACTGCCTGCTGGCCGACGGCAAGGGAAGGAAGCTGGAAAATCCCAAACGAAAGAAGCTGAAACATGTCCGCAGAGTCTCTCGGACTGAAACGAGAGTCGCCGACAAGATCCGTCGGGGCGACAAGGTACTCAACAGCGAATTACGCAGGGATTTGGCCACGTTTGGTCAACAATTCGAAAGTCAAAACCAAGGGGGTTAATTGATCTTGGCAAAAGACGACGTAATCGAGCTTGAGGGCATCGTAGTGGATGCACTGCCGAATGCAATGTTCTCCGTTGACATTGGCAATGGGCACACCATTCTGGCGCATATTTCCGGCAAGCTCCGGATGAACTTTATCAAGATTCTGCCCGGCGACAAGGTTACGGTACAGATGTCCCCGTATGACCTGACCCGCGGCCGGATCACGTGGAGAAGTAAATGAGAGACAAAGGTCTCGTATGGAGGTTAACAGTATGAAGGTAAGACCGTCCGTGAAGCCCATGTGCGAGAAGTGCAAGATCATCAAGCGCAAGGGAAGAGTTATGGTAATTTGTGAAAACCCCAAGCACAAGCAGAGACAAGGCTGATAGGAGGTGCGCATTAAAATATGGCACGTATTGCTGGTATTGACCTGCCCCGCGACAAGCGAATCGAAATCGGTTTGACTTATATTTTCGGCATTGGCCGTAAGAGCGCCAAGGACATTCTCGAGAAGGCCAACATCGACCCCGACACCCGCGTGAAGGATCTGACCGACGACCAGGAAGCTGCCCTGCGTGAAGTCATCGACCATCACTATACCATCGAAGGCGATCTGCGCCGCGAAGTGGCCCTGAACATCAAGCGGCTCACTGAGATCGGCTGCTACCGTGGCCTGCGCCACAGAAGAGGCCTGCCGGTCCGCGGCCAGAGAACCAAGACCAATGCCCGTACCCGCAAGGGTCCGAAGAAGACCATCGCCAACAAGAAGAAGTAAAGGAGGGATATCGCAATGGCCAAGGCAAATGCAAAGAAAGTCGTCAAGCGCCGCAGAGAGCGCAAGAATATCGAGAAGGGCGCTGCGCATATCCGCTCTTCCTTCAACAATACCATGGTGACGATCACCGACACCAACGGCAACGCCCTTTCCTGGGCTTCCTCCGGTGGTCTGGGCTTCCGCGGCTCCAGAAAGTCCACGCCCTACGCTGCCCAGATGGCAGCCGAGACCGCTGCCAAGGCGGCCATCGAGAACTGTGGCCTGAAGACCGTTGAAGTGTTCGTGAAGGGTCCCGGCCAGGGCCGCGAGGCAGCCATCCGTGCGCTGCAGTCCGCGGGTCTGGAAGTGACCATGATCAAGGACGTGACCCCCATTCCTCACAATGGCTGCCGTCCTCCCAAAAGACGCCGCGTCTAATTTGCAGAAGGAGGAAAATCACCAATGGCAAAGAATACACAGCCTGTTCTCAAGCGCTGCAGAACGCTGGGCGTCTCCCCCGCGGCCATGGGCTACTCCAAGACTTCCAACAAGAACCCCGGCGGCCAGCGCCGCGCCAAGAAGTCCGAGTATGCCCTGCAGCTGACCGAGAAGCAGAAGGTTAAGTTCGTCTACGGCATCCTGGAGAAGCAGTTCCACATGTACTACGAGAAGGCCGAGCGCATGGGCGGCAACACCGGAGAGAACCTCCTGAGCCTGATCGAGCGCCGCCTCGACAATGTGGTCTACCGTCTGGGCTTTGCTTCCACCCGCCGCGAGGCCCGTCAGCTGGTCAACCATGGCCACTACACGGTCAACGGCAAGCGCGTCAACATTCCCTCCTACCTGGTGAGTGCCGGCGACGTGGTGGCCGTTTGCGAGAAGAGCGTCTCCAACAACCGCTTCAAGAAGCTCAAGGAAGACGACGCGTTCGTGGCCGCTCCCAAGTGGCTGGAGCGCGACAAGAACAACCTCCAGGGTAAGGTTGTCGCCATGCCCACGAAGGAAGACATTGACTTTGAGATCGCTGAGAACCTGATCGTCGAGTTGTACTCCAAGTAATGCACGGCCCTCGTTATTGGTAAGCTGTAATCGGCAACGAAACGGACGTTTCGTCAGTTGCAAGGAGGGTAAAATATTCATGGTAGAAATTGAAAAGCCTCGCATTGAATGCATTGATTCCCCTGAAGACAGTTCCTACGGCAAGTACGTGGTGGAACCGCTGGAGCGCGGCTACGGCACGACCCTGGGCAACTCCCTCAGAAGGATTCTGCTGTCTTCTCTGCCTGGCACCGCGGCGACGTCCATCAAGATCGCCGGGGTCCAGCATGAGTTCAGCACCATTCCCGGCGTCAAGGAAGACGTGACGGAGATCGTGCTGAACGTCAAGAAGATCATTGCAAGACTTCACTGCCAGGGCGTGAAAACGGTGTATATCGACGCAGCGGGGGAGTGCGAGGTGACGGCCGGCGACATCAAGGCCGACGGCGAGGTTGAGATTCTCAATCCCGACCTGCACATCTGCTCCCTGGGCCCCGATGCGACGTTCAATATGGAGATCACCCTGAGCCACGGCCGGGGCTACGTTCCGGCGGACCGGAACAAGAACCCCCAGATGCCCATCGGCGTGATCGCCATTGACTCCATCTATTCCCCGGTCTACAAGGCCAATTACACGGTGGAAAACACCCGTGTGGGCAACATGACCGACTACGACAAGCTGACCCTTGAGGTCTGGACTGACTCCACCATCACGGCCCGCGACGCCGTGAGCCTGGGAGCCAAGATCCTCTCCGATCACCTCTCCCTGTTTACCGATCTCTCCGAAGCCGTGGCCAACAAGTCCACGGTGGTGGAGAAGGCCGAGTCGCCCCGGGCCAAGGTGCTGGAGCTGACCATCGAGGAGCTGGATCTGTCGGTGCGGAGCTTCAACTGCCTGAAGCGCGCCAACATCAACAACGTCGAGGACTTGATCTCCAAGACCGGCGAGGATATGATGAAGGTCCGCAACATGGGCAGAAAGTCTCTGGAAGAAGTGCAGAACAAGCTGGCCGCCATGGGCCTGAGCCTGGCCAGCGACGATTCTGCCGGCAACAACTAATCGCGTTACCTTTTCATAAAGGAGGGAATACCAATGTTTGGCACTCGTAAGCTGGGCAGAACCAGCGACCAGCGCAAGGCCATGCTGAGAGCCATGACCACCTATCTGCTGGAGAACGGCAAGATCGAAACCACCTTCTACCGCGCCAAGGAAGTGCAGCCCATCGCGGAGAAGATGATTACCCTGGGCAAGAAGAACACCCTGGCCTCTTACCGCAAGGCCCTTGGCTACATCACCAAGGAGGACGTGGCGAAGAAGGTCTTCAGTGAGATCGCACCCAAGTACGCCGACCGCAACGGCGGCTACACCCGTGTGACCCGCCTCGGCCCCCGCAAGGGCGACGCCGCGGAGATGGCTGTCATCGAGCTGGTGTAATTGTCTTAGACTTGACAGAGGATCGCTGCGCCGCGGCGATCCTCTGATTGTTAATACAGCGATCAAAGCCGCTGTAACAGAGCAGCGGGGGATGGGTGCAGGGGGCAAAGGGCCCCCTGCGCGTCCAATAAAGAGGTTTTTGCAGCTTCTAAAAGCTGCAAAAACTAAGGGAAGCGTGGCGAAAACACTTTTTCGACACGCTGAGGATCGCTGCGGTGCAGCGGTCCTTTTGCTTTTCAGTAAACGCTGATTAAATCGCAAGAGCAGGCGGCGAGAGATTTTGTTCCAAATGAAAGTTTGAAAATCGCCGCAATACTGGATGTCTTGCCAGATTTTCAAACTGCACAGTTGGAGCAAAAGATCCGCCGGCTGCCGCCGTCTATTTGATCAGCGTTTACTTCAAGGGAGGTATACGATGAAAGAGTCTACCCGCTTTGTCCTCTTCGTGGTGGTGGCCGTGGCAGTCTTGTACTATGTGGGGGCCATGTTCGGCTTTCTGCCGTTTCTGTCGCAGAACCCGGCGGTGGCGGCCATCGGATTTTCCACCATCCTCCTCAGTGCCCTCATTGCCATCTGCACCGTTCTCATCCTGAAACACAAAGACTAGGAAGGAGCGATTTTCGTTGAAGGAAAAGGTCAGAGTTATCGCGCCGCTGGTGATTTTGCTGGTGCTCCTGGCGGCGTTCCTGCTGCCCAAATACTTTGAAAACCGCGCCGCCGACCAGTTCGGCGCGCCCCTCTTCAACCACGCCCTGCCGGAGGACGCCACGCTCATCCAGAAGGACGCGGCCAAGACCGAGGAGGGCGGGATGATGGCGGCGCTGCTGCTGAAGACCGACCTCACCAGCGAGGCGCTGGAGGCCTTCTACGCCGACGTGGAGGCAGAGCCGGCGGAGCCCGGCGACACGGTGATCCTCCGGGCCAGAGCCCTGGATGAGAGCAGCGTGGAGGCGCTGAAGCAGGCCAAGGTCTACGAGGAAGGCGCCAGCTATCAGTTTGTCTACCTCTACTCCGGCCCCGACGCCGAGGCCGAGTGACGCTTACGGCCCAGCGGACGGACGGCGCAGCCGCTCCATCCCGCCCAGGCCGACGCAGCCTCCGCCCCCGGCGGAGGCATCATGTTGGAGGAACCCGTATGAAAATGCAATTTGCCCGGCGAATGGACCAGTTCGGCGCCGGGATCTTCAACCAGCTGGACGAAAAGCGCCGGGCCGTGGAGGCTGCCGGGCGTAAGGTCTATAACCTTTCCATCGGCACGCCGGACTTCCTGCCGCCGCAGCACGTGATGGACGCCCTCTCCCAGGCGGCTGCCCGCCCGGAGAACTACCGCTACGCCCTCTCGGAGCGGCCGCAGCTGCTGGAGGCCGTCCAGGGCTGGTACCGGCGGCACTACCAGGTGGAGCTGGCGCGGGACGAGATCATGACGGTCTACGGCTCCCAGGAGGGCCTGCATCACATCGCCCTGGCCCTGTGCGACCCCGGCGACGTGGTGCTGGCGCCCAACCCCGGCTACCCCATCTTCTCCATGGGCCCGTACCTCTGCGGCGCCCAGGTGGAGACGTACCCGCTGCTGCCGGAGAACGGCTACCTGCCGGACCTGGCGGCCATCGACCCGGCCCTGGCCCGGCGGGCCAAGATGATGGTGGTCTCCTATCCGCTGAACCCCGTGGCCGTGACGGCGCCCCGGGCCTTCTATGAGGACCTGGTGGCCTTCGCCCAGCGGTACAATATTATCATCGTCCACGACAATGCCTATTCTGAGATCGTCTTTGACGGACGGGAAGGCGGTTCGTTCCTCTCCATCCCCGGCGCCAAGGAGGTGGGCGTGGAGTACAACTCCCTCTCCAAGACGTATAACCTGACCGGCGCCAGAATCTCCTTTGTGGTGGGCAATGCCCAGGTGGTGGAGAAGTTCCGAACCCTCCGCTCCCAGGTGGACTACGGCATCTTCCTGCCGGTGCAGATAGCTGCCGAGGCGGCCCTCAACGGCCCGCAGGATGCGGTGGAGGCCCAGCGGCTCCAGTATCAGGCCCGGCGGGACGCCTTGTGCGGCGGCCTGCGGTCCATCGGCTGGCAGGTGCCCGACAGCGAGGGCAGTATGTTCGTCTGGGCGCCGCTGCCGGATGGCTACACCGACTCGGCAGCCTTCTGTCTGGAGCTGGTGGAGAAGACGGGATTGCTCTGCACCCCCGGCGCGGCCTTCGGCTCCCTGGGCGAGGGCCATGTGCGTTTGGCTCTGGTGCAGCCGCCGGCGGTGATGGAGGAGATCGTCCGGGCCGTGGAGGCCGGCGGCATCCTCCGCTGAGCAGCAAAACCGGGGACTGCCGCGCTGCCTGCGTGCCTGTGACAACGCACTGACTAAAGCCTCCCCTAACGCCCGAAGGGCTTTCGGGGAGGTGTCATGGCGAAGCCATGACGGAGGGGTTGCCGTAGGGGCGGCTATCAGCCGCCCGAGTCGCGTCAGCGGTCTCAGGAGCCGGGGGGCGGGTGCGCGTCGGCTGCTTTTCTTCGGCCTCCGGCGGGGGACTTTTCACCGCGGAAAAGTCCCCAAAACGCGCCGGGGGCTGCGGCCCGCGGACTCCCTTGGGGCTGCGCGGCGTGCATCCCAAGGGGAGTCATCGCCCAAGCCGCTACGCTCCACCGAGCTGCACCGCCCCATACTGCCCACCCCTTCCCGGCTTCGCGCGGGCCAGTAGAATCGGATTGCCGTTACGGCTACACAACGCTTCTCTAAGGCCGCACCAGCTGCCCCGGAACGTGAGGTAAGAGATTGCACACGGCAGTTTTTACGCGCGCGCCTGCGGCGGGTGCGTTCGGCGGAGGCCCTCGGGCAGCGCGTGAAGCACCTGCGCGATACGACATACAAAGAGCCCGCCGCAGATTCTATCCAATCTGCGACGGGCCCTTTGTATACGCCCCTCACTGGATGTGGGCGTGGTTGTTGATGTGGTCGATGCAGTAGCAGTAGTAGCCGTTGCACTTGGAGCAGTAGCGGAACTCCAGGCCGGGGTAGTCGGTGTCGGTGCGGCCGCAGACGGTGCACTTGTGGCGGTAGGGCTTCTGGCCGTCTTTGCTCTGGTAGGCGCCGGCCCAGTTGGGGTTGGGCTTTTGCTTCTTCTGGGAAAAGCCGCCGAAGCTGCCGAAGGGCTTGGCGCGGCCACGGCCCCGGGTGAGGAAATCCGGCAGAACGCCGAGAATGTCCGAGCCGAAGAAGAGGAAGTAGTTGAGCAGGGCGAAGATGGGGAAGAGGTTATACGGGAAGGGATAGACGATGAATTCCCAGATGGTGACGCCGAAGTAGACCCAGGCCAGGTACTTCATCTTCAGCGGGATGATGAAGAACAGCAGCACCCGGTTTTCGGGAAACAGCGTGGCGAAGGCCAGCACCAGGCTCAGGTTCAACGAGCCCACGGTGGCCGTGGCGCCCAGCAGCAGCGCGGCGATGTCGGTGATGACCACGCCGGAGAAGTAGAAGAGATTGAAGCGGAAGGTGCCCCACTGGCTCTCGATGGTGCGTCCGATGTAGTAGTAGAAGTACATGGAGATGGCCAGGAAAAGAGGATTGTTGTCGTAGGGGATGAAGACGTAGGTGATGAGCCGCCAGACCTGCCCATGAAGAATGGAGGAGCGATCGAAGCACAGTGCGGAGTAAAGCAGGTTGCTGGGGTCGATCGCCATAAAGATGTACATGACGGCCATGCCGATGGACAGGTACAGCATGAGGTTGGGGATGCCTTTGCTCTGATGGCGGTAGCAGAAGCGCTCAAAGTCGCGGCGCAGATTTTTCAATGGGATGACCTCCTGATATTGAGGAATGCTTTTTCCTTATTGTAGCCTACCCAGGAATAAAAGTCCATAAACGAATTATGAATTTATTTTCTTGGAATGGGGGAGTTTTCTGAAAAAATGTTGACAACAGGGGAAAAATCGATATAATAGAAATGACAATTAAACAGCCTTATCAAGAGTGGCGGAGGGACCGGCCCTATGAAGCCCGGCAACCTGCGAAAGCAAGGTGCCAATTCCGGCGGTAGTGATCGAAAGATGAGGGAAGAAAATCTTCGCGCACCGCAAAGCGGCGCGCTTTTTTGTTTCCCGCGACGAGAAAGGAATAGTCATGCAAAAGAGAATTTTTACTTCCGAATCCGTAACTGAAGGACATCCCGACAAGGTCTGCGACCAGATTTCCGACGGCGTGCTGGACGCCATTTTGGCCCAGGACCCCAAGGCCCGGGTGGCCTGCGAGTGCGCCGCCACCACCGGCATGGTGATGGTGATGGGCGAGATCTCCACCAATTGCTACGTGGACATCCCGGCGGTGGCCCGGGAGACCCTGCGGCGCATCGGCTATAACAGCCCCGAAGCCGGCTTCAACGGCAACACCTGCGCCGTGCTGACTGCCATTGACGAGCAGTCCGGCGACATCGCCATGGGCGTGGACAGCTCCTACGACCTGGCCGGCGACACCGGCGCCGGTGACCAGGGCATGATGTTCGGCTTTGCCTGCGACGAGACCGACACCCTGATGCCCGCCCCCATCGAGTACGCCCACCAGCTGAGCCGCGCCCTGGCCGCGGCCCGCAAGTCCGGCCAGCTCCCCTGGCTCCGGCCCGACGGCAAGAGCCAGGTCTCTGTGCAGTACGGCGAGGATGGCCGCGTGGAGCGGCTGGACACCGTGGTGATCTCCACCCAGCACAGCGCCGACATCGCCATCGAGACGCTCCGGGAGGCCGTCATCGAGGAGATCATCAAGCCCACGCTGCCCGCGCACCTGGTGGATGGCGACACCCGCTTCCTGGTGAACCCCACCGG
Source organism: Candidatus Avoscillospira avicola (assembly GCA_018712245.1). Lineage (GTDB taxonomy): Bacteria > Bacillota > Clostridia > Oscillospirales > Oscillospiraceae > Avoscillospira > Avoscillospira avicola. The sequence goes on from DVHE01000080.1 coordinate 12,574, forward strand.
ACGGTTTGTCATCGGCGGCCCGGTGGGCGATACCGGCCTCACCGGCCGTAAGATCATCGTGGATACCTACGGCGGCTACGCCAGCCACGGTGGCGGCGCCTTCTCGGGCAAAGATCCCACCAAGGTCGACCGCAGCGCCGCCTACATGGCGCGGTACATGGCCAAAACCATAGTGGCTGCCGGTCTGGCCAAGAAGTGCCAGATCGAGCTGGCCTACGCCATCGGCGTGGCCAAGCCTGTCTCGGTACTGGTGGAGACCTACGGCACCGGCAAGGTCTCCGACGAGACCCTCTCCGCCGCCCTCCGGCGGACCTTTGACCTGCGGCCCGCCGCCATCATCGAGACGCTGAACCTCCGCCGTCCCATCTACGCCCAGACGGCTGCCTACGGCCATTTTGGCCGCTCCGACCTGGACCTGCCCTGGGAGAAGACCGACCGGGTGGAGCAGCTCCTTGCAAATTGCTGAGAAATTAGGTATAATATTTGTTGACAATTCCGTAGGGGCCGATGGTCCGGGGTGCCACTAAGCCTTCCCGGACTGCGTTGCGGACCGCCAAGCCAAGTGGCTGCCCAACTGCTGCGGTCGCTGTGTCCACCACAGGCGGCGCTCCCTTGCAGGCCACATCGGCCCGCGCCGCGTCAGCGGCCTCTGCTGGAGCCGGCGTCGGTTCCCCGGAACCGATTATCGGCGCAAAGCCGCCTGCGGCGGTAGGGTCGATGTGGGCATCGACCCCTACGAAGTGCAAAACCGCGCCAGCGGTGTCTGCGCTTCGGACATCATCGGGGAATCATCCCCTGGGAGCTATGTACCATGAAGAAAATTGAAATTATGGGCTGCGGCTACATCGGCCTGCCCACCGCCGTGACCTTCACCCTGGCGGGCTATACGGTCTGCGGCTTTGACATCAACCCCAAGGTGGTGGAGCAGCTCAACAGCGGCCACATCCACATCGTGGAGCCCGGCCTCCAGGAGGCCATGACCCAGGCCAAGGAAACCGGACGCCTCCACTTCACCACCACGCCGGAACCGGCGGACGTGTTCATCATCTGCGTCCAGACGCCCCACCGGGATACCCCCGAGGGCAAGCGCGTCAGCGATATGCGCTTTGTGGAGTCGGCGGCCCGGAGCGTCGGCGGCGTGCTGCGCGCCGGCAACCTCTGCGTGCTGGAGTCCACCTCGCCGCCCTACTCCACCCGGCTGGTGGAGTCCATCGTCTCCGAGGTCAGCGGCCTCGCCCCCGAGGAGTTTATGACGGCCCACTGCCCGGAGCGGATCATTCCTGGTCGGATGCTCATCGAGCTCCGGGAGAATGACCGCATCGTCGGCGCCACGCGGCCCGAGGCAGCCCAGTACGCCAAGGAGATCTACAGCCCCGTCGTCACCAAGGGTACCATCCGCGTCACCGACGACCTGACCGCCGAGATGTGCAAGCTGGTGGAGAACACCTTCCGGGACATCAACATCGCCTACGCCAACGAGTTGAGCAAGGTCTGTGACCGGCTGGGCATCGATGTCTTCTCCCTGATCGAGCTGGCCAATTGCCATCCCCGGGTCAACGTCCACACCCCCGGCGTGGGCGTGGGCGGCCACTGCATCGCCGTGGACCCCTGGTTCATCCATGAGAAGTTCGAGGACATCACGCCCCTCATTTACCAGGCCCGGCTGGTCAACGACTCCAAGCCCGCCTGGGTGGCGGACCGCATCGAGCGGGACGTGGCCCCTGGCAGCGCTGTGGCAGTGCTGGGCATGAGCTTCAAGGCCAACATCGACGATATCCGCGAGAGCCCGTCGGTGGAACTGGCGAAGATCCTTCGCGAGCGCGGCTACCGGGTCCTGGCCTGCGAGCCCTTCGTGCAGGGCGATGTGGCGGGCTTTGAAAACCACACCCTGGACGAGGCCCTGGCCGGCTGTGACTATGCCGTCATCACCCTGGCCCACGACCCCTTCAAGGCGGCCAAGGACAAAATCGCCGCCAAGCCGTACTTCGACTGCGTGGGCCTGATGCGTTGAGACAGACTCCGAAAATAAAGCATTTAGGGCGCCCTTGCTCGAAAGGGCGCCCTAAATTATTGGAAGCAGCGGCGGACAGTCAGAAATCATGTTTGGAGGAACAGGCAATGGAGGAATATATTCAGAATCTACGAAAGAAAATCGGACACGACCCAGTGATCCTGAACTATGCAGGCTGCGTGTTCTTTACCGACGACGGCAAGCTCGTGCTGCAAAAAAGAAGCGACTGCGGCGAATGGGGCTTCTTCGGCGGGCTGGCCGAGCTGGGAGAATCCCTGGAAGAAGCAGCAGTCAGAGAGGTCAGGGAAGAGAGCGGCTACGACGTGGAGATCACGTCGCTCTACGGAATTTACTCCAAGTATTTTGTTACGTATGCGAACCAGGACAAGGCGCAGACGGTCTGTACGCTGTTTCGAGCCAAAATCGTAGGCGGTACGCCTGTGCGTTCCAACAGCGAAACGAAGGAGATTGGATATTTTGATCTGTCCCATCCGCCCAAAATGTTTTGCAAACAGCACCAGGATATCCTGGAGGACCTCATCAGCGGCAGAGAATATGTTTATAGATAACGGAAGGGAAAGCTGCCGCGTGCGGTGTTTCACCGTGTTCCGGGGCAGTGGGTGCGGCCTTAGTGGTAACCACTGTAGCCGCAACGGTCATCCGACTCTACTGTCCCACGCGAAGCCGGGAAGGGGTGGGCAGTATGGAACGGGACGGCTTGGTGGAGCGTAACGGCCCGGGAAATGCCTTTCCTTGGGATGCACGCCGCGGGGCCCCACGGGAGTCCGGGGGCCGCAGCCCCCGGCGCATTTTGGGGACTTTTCTGCGGTGAAAAGTCCCCCGCCGGAGGCAGACAAGTTCGCCACGCCTGAGTGCGTTCGTCGAACAGACCCGCCTGCGGCGGCGCGGGCGGCTGATAGCCGCCCCTACGACCCTGCCGGGAGTAATTCCGTAGGGGCGACTAATAGTCGCCCGACACCAGGTGCGATGTTGTCCCGGCCCCGGTGTCTGCGGAGGCTGGGCGCGGGCGCGCAGCAGGCAACTGGCCGGACCAGGAAACCCCCGCCGCGAACACAGGTTCGCGGCGGGGGTGACGTTTGAATATGGGTTAAATCTGGTAGCAGCCGCCTCCGATGAACTCCCGCATCAGGGAGGTGGCGGGCACGTCGTCCGACGGCAGCGGCAGGAAGTAGCTGAGGAATTTTAAAAGCCGCTTGGCCTCCAGATACTCCGGGCAGTCCTTGGGCACGCCGAAGAGCAGCGGCTCGATGTACGGCTTCATCACGGCGATCTCGTAGAGCAGCGCGGAGTTGAACACCACATCGGCGCTGTCCTGGAAGGGGAAGATGTTGGCCTCCTCGCCCCGCCGCACCGAGGGCCACATGGCGATGGTGGAGCGGGCATTGAAGCCCCGGGTCCTGGAGTCGCGCTGGATGCGCCGCAGGAGCCGCGCGTCGGTGGTGGGGATGCGATTGTGGTCGTCCAGGTTGAGCGTCGTCAGGCAGCTGATGTAGATTTTGAATTTGCTCTCCTTGGGCAGCGCGTGGGAAAAGGCGTCGTTGAGGCAGTGGATGCCCTCGATGACCAGGACGTCCCGGCCGCCCAGGGTCATGGTGTCGCCGTTGTACTCCCGGACGCCCTTTTTGAAGTTGAACCGGGGCATCTCCACGGTCTCGCCCCGCAGAAGCCGGGTCATGTCCTCGTTGAACTGCGCCACATCCATGGCTCCCAGGCACTCAAAGTCGTACTGGCCGTACTGGTCTCGGGGCGTCTGCTCCCGGTTGACGAAGTAGTTGTCGGTGGCGACGGGGTGCGGCCTGAGGCCGCAGGCCATCAGCTGGGTGGAGAGGCGGTGGGAGAAGGTGGTCTTGCCCGAAGAGGAGGGCCCGGCGATCATGATGAACCGGACGTCCTTGCGCCGGGCAATGGTCTCGGCGATGTCGCCGATCTGCTTTTCCATCATGGCCTCGTGGGCCAGGATGATTTGCAGGGCGTTGCCGCTGCAAATGGCCTCGTTGAGGTCGCCCACGTTGGAGACGTGCAGCGCCTCGGCCCGGCGTTCGCTCTCCAGAAGCGTCTCAAACATCTTGTGGGAGGGCTGGAAGTGGGCCAGCTGGGCCGGATTTTCGGGGTCGGGCAGCTGCAGAATAAAGCCCTGCTCAAATTGCTCCAGGTGGAAGCAGGAGAGATAGCTGGTATCCGGCACCATATAGCCGTAGAAGTAATCTGCGAAGTCCTCCAGGGCGTAATAGTTGACCTGGGAGCTGATCCGGCAGCTGAGGAGTTTGGCCTTGTCGTAGAGTTTGCGGTCCTGGAAGAATTCGATGGCGTCATCCGTCGGCAGGGAGTGCTTCTCAATGGGGAGCGCCTGGGCAGCCAAGGCCCGCATGTGGGCTTCCACCCGGTCCAACAGCGCCTGATCCAGCTGGAAGGAACCCCGGGCGATGATAAATAGGGCGTGACTGATGGAGTACTCCACGCTGATGCGCGCCACGTTTTCCCCTCCCACGATGTCGTGAAACGCCTTGAGCATCAGAAGAATCGCGCTGCGCTCATAGGTTTGCTGGCCGGGCTTCTGCTGGAGCGTGATCATCTTCAGGGTGCAGTCCCGGTCCAGGGGTTTTCCCAGCTCGCATAGCTTGCCGTTTTGCTCCACCAGGAGAATGGCATGGGGATCGGCGGGGGCCACGTCACGGACAATCGCCTCTAAGGTCGTCCCTGCCGGATAGGAGCGGCGGACGCCGTCCACTGTCACCCAATACGTCTGTTGCATAGATACTACCTCCTTTTTGGACAGTTCCCGGCGCCGCGTTTCGGCGCAGTGCCAAGGAAAGCGCTGGCGGCTGCCATGGCGAAAAACCGGACGGGGCTCGGCTCCGTCCGGTTTTGCTGTCAGCGGCTTACAGGCCCGCCATCAGCACGGCCATGACGGCCTTGATGGTGTGCATCCGATTTTCGGCCTCGTCAAAGACGATGGAGGCGTCGCTCTCGAAGACTTCGTCGCTCACTTCCATGTCTGCCCGGCCGAATTTCTCGCCCATTTCCTTGCCGATGGTGGTTTTGAGATCGTGGAAGGCCGGCAGGCAGTGCATAAACTTGCACTGCGGTCCCGCGGCGGCCATCACGGCGGCGTTGACCTGGTAAGGACTCAGGTCGTGAATCCGCTCCTCCCAGACCTCCATGGGCTCGCCCATGGAGACCCAGACGTCGGTGTAGATCACCTGGGCGCCCTGAACGGCCTCCATCGGGTCCTCGGAGAAGGTGAGGGTGGCGCCGGTCTCCGCCGCGATTTGCTGGCAGGTCTCGATCAGGGCCGGGTCGGGGAAGTACTTCTTCGGGGCACAGGCCACGAAGTGCATGCCCATTTTGGCGCAGCCCACCATCAGGGAATTGCCCATGTTATAACGGGCATCACCCATATAGACTAGTTTCACGCCCTGAAGGTTCCCGAAGTACTCCTGAATGGTCAAAAAGTCGGCCAGAATTTGGGTGGGGTGGAACTCGTTGGTCAGGCCGTTGAACACCGGCACGCCGGCGTACTTCGCCAGCTCTTCCACGATTTCCTGGCCGAAGCCGCGGTACTCAATGCCGTCGAACATCCGGCCCAGGACCCGGGCGGTGTCGGCGATGGATTCCTTCTTGCCGATCTGGGAGCCGGAGGGGTCTAGGTACGTGACACCCATCCCTAAGTCGTGGCCGGCCACCTCGAAGGCGCAGCGGGTGCGGGTGGAGGTCTTTTCAAAAATCAGAGCGATGTTCTTGCCCTTGAGGATCTCGTGGGGGATGCCGGCCTTCTTCTCGGCCTTTAATTTCGCGGCCATCTCCAGGAAGTGGGTGATTTCCGCAGGGGTGAAGTCCAGCAGTTTCAAAAAGTGTTGATGCATCTCAGGCTTCCTCTCTTTCTTTCAAAAAGGCGTTTAAAAGCTCCAGCTGCTTGGTGGTCCCGGCCACGCTGGGGCCGCCGTAGCTGTTGCGCTGGCTGACGCAGGTCTGGAGGTCGATGGCTTCATAGACGTCGGCATCGAAGAGCGGGTGGGCCGCCTGGAACTCCTCCAGCGTCAGGGCTTCCAGGGTCTTGCCGGCGGTGGTGCAGGCGTAGACCAGCTGGCCCACGGCCTTGTAGGCGTCCCGGAAGGGCACGCCCTTCTTGGTGAGATAGTCGGCGCAGTCGGTGGCGTTGATGAAGCCCCGCTTGGCCGCTGCCAGCATGTTTTCGGGGAGGACCTTCATGGTCTCCACCATGGCGGTGAACACCGGCAGGCACTGCTTCACCGTGTCCACCGCGTCGAAGACAGGCTCCTTGTCCTCCTGCATATCCTTGTTGTAGGCCAGGGGCAGGGACTTCATGGTGGTCAGAAGGCTCATCAGGCTGCCGTAGACCCGGCCCGTCTTGCCCCGGACCAGCTCGGCCACGTCGGGGTTCTTCTTCTGGGGCATGATGGACGAGCCGGTGGAGTAGGCGTCGTCCAGCTCGATGAACTTGAACTCCCAGCTGCACCAGAGGATGATCTCCTCGGAAAACCGGGAGAGGTGCATCATCACCAGGGAGAGGGCGGAGAGAAGCTCGATGACATAGTCCCGGTCGCTGACGCCGTCCAGGCTGTTGGCCATGGGGCCGTCGAAGCCCAGGAGGGAAGCGGTCTCAAAGCGGTCAATGGGGTAGGTGGTGCCGGCCAGGGCGCCGGAGCCCAGGGGGCAGAGGTTCATTCGCTTTTTCACGTCCTCCAGCCGGGTCACGTCCCGGGAGAACATGGAGCCGTAGGCCAGGAGGTGCTGGGCCAGGGTGATGGGCTGGGCCCGCTGGAGGTGGGTGTAGCCGGGCATCACTGTGGTCTGGTGCTGGGCGGCGGTCTTCGCGAGGACCTGGAGCAGCTCCAGCAGCATCTGGCGAATCTCGGCGATCTCTCGCCGGAGATAGAGCCGCAGGTCCACGGCCACCTGGTCGTTGCGGCTGCGGGCGGTGTGGAGCCGCTTGCCGGCGTCGCCGATGCGCGCCGTCAGCAGCGCCTCCAGGTTCATGTGGATGTCCTCGTTGTCGGCGGAAAATTCGATTTTCCCGGCCTCGATGTCGGAAAGGAGGGATTTGAGGCCCTCGGCGATGGCAGCGGCGTCGGCCTTTTGGATTACGCCGGTGTCGCCCAGCATCTGCGCGTGGGCCAGAGAGCCCTGGATGTCCTCGCGGTACATCCGCTGGTCAAAGGAGATGGAGGAGTTGAAGTCGTTGACAAGGGCGTCCGTTTCCTTCTGAAACCGCCCGGACCAGAGTTTCATGGAATCACCTCGTGGTAGAATGAAAATCAAAATGTATGGGGGCCGCCGGTTTGCGCCGCCCCAAGGCTCCCCTTGTGCAAGGGGAGCTGTCAGGCCGCAGGCCTGACTGAGGGGTTGTAAGCCTGCAATCACGGAAAGCTCTGATCCCCTCCGTCACGGCTTCGCCGTGCCACCTCCCCTTGGTCACCAAGGGGAGGCTTTTGGCCTCAAATGCCAAAAACCGGCAGGGAAGGAGACTCCCTGCCGGATGGGATGCTGCTTACAGCAGGCCCTGTTCGGCCATGGCCTGAACCTGGGTGGGCAGGCCGAAGAGGTTGATAAAGCCGGTGGCGTCGGCCTGGTTGTAGTCGCTCTCACCGAAGGTGCAGATCTTTTCGGAGTAGAGGGTGTTGGGGCTCCAGGCGCCGGCCTTGATGATGTTGCCCTTGTAGAGCTTCAGCTTCACCTTGCCGTTGACGTTCTCCTGGGTGGAGTCCACGAAGGCGCTGAGGGCCTTGCGCAGGGGGCTGAACCACAGGCCGTTGTAGACCAGCTCAGCAAAGGTGATGGCCAGCTTTTCCTTCTCGTGGGCGGTCATCTTATCCAGGCACAGGGACTCCAGATACTGATGTGCCTTGTAGAGAATGGTGCCGCCGGGAGTCTCGTAGACGCCTCTGCACTTCATGCCGACCAAGCGGTTCTCCACGATGTCCAGAAGGCCGATGCCGTTCTCGCCGCCCAGCTTGTTGAGGGCCAGGATGATGTCCTTGGCGGACATCTTCTCGTCGTTGAGGGCGACGGGAATGCCCTTTTCAAACTCCAGGGTGATGTAGGTGGGTTGGTCGGGAGCCTGCAGGGGGCTGACGCTCATCTCCAGGAAGCCGGGCTTCTCGTACTGGGGCTCGTTGCCGGTGTCCTCCAGGTCGAGACCCTCGTGGCTCAGGTGCCACATGTTCTTGTCCTTGGAGTAGTTGGTCTCCCGGCTGATCTTCAGCGGCACATTGTGGGCCTCGGCGTAGTCGATTTCTTCCTCGCGGGACTTGATGGACCACTCTCTCCAGGGGGCGATGATCTTCATGGTGGGGGCCAGGGCCTTCACAGCCAGCTCGAAACGGACCTGGTCGTTGCCCTTGCCGGTGCAGCCGTGGGCGATGGCGTCGGCGCCCTCTTCCAGGGCGATCTCCACCAGCTTCTTGGCGATGCAGGGCCGGGCGTGGGAGGTGCCCAGCAGATACTCTTCATAGACCGCGCCGGCCTTCATGCAGGGGATGATGAAGTCGTCGACGTATTCATCGGTCAGGTCGGCCACGATGCACTTGCTGGCGCCGGTCTTAATGGCCTTTTCCTCCAGACCCTCCAGCTCGTCGGCCTGACCCACGTTGCCGGACACGGCGATGATCTCGGGGTCACCGTAGTTCTCCTTGAGCCAGGGGATGATGATGGATGTATCCAGGCCACCGGAGTAGGCCAACACAATTTTCTTGATCTCTTTCTTTTCCATCGCTTATACCTCCATACCGGCTTGCCGGTTCATTTCTTGCTTGTGAATATATATTACATCACAATGAAAAAATATGCAACTCCAATCTTGCACAAACCTGGCGTTATTTTTCCATTACTGTGTATATATATTGACATATATACAGTCGATTTCGGGAAATATCACAATGTATTTCCATAATTTAACTGTAAAATAAGGAAAGTTGCAGGAAAAGAGGAAGTATTTTTTGCATTCTCTTGCATTCATGCCTGTATTTTTGTATACTATTAAAAAGGAGGTGCCGCCATGGCTTCGTTCACCAAACGCGCCTTACGCCGAACCATCTTAACGCTGCTCAGCCAGCTGCCGCTGGATCAGATCACGGTTAAAATGATTGTGGATGCCTGCGGGATTAGCCGCAACACCTTCTATTATCACTATGACGATATTTCTGCCCTGCTGGCTGACGCGCTGGACGCCGAGTTTTCCCAGTATACCGAAGAATGCCAGGAGCGGCAGCTGCACCGCCTGCTGGCGGCCATTGCCGACCAGCCTGCTGTGTTTGCCCACATAGACAACTCGCAAAGCCGTGAGATTCTCCATCGGCGCCTGCAGGCATATCTGGAGTCCTGCGTCCGCCGGGCCATGGAGGAGGACGGCTGCGGAGCTCTGCCGGCCAAGCAGCGGGAGACGATGGTGGTGTTCTTTGCCAACGGGATCTGGGGTTTGCTGCGGGCGTGGCTGGTGCAGGGCGCCCAGGAGCCGCCGGAGGAGCTGTTGGCGCGGCTGGGTATGATCCGCACCATGCAGACCGGCGCCATTGCCAGGCACTGCAAAATGCGGCCATATAGCGGCGAGGAATCGCCGCATATTTTGGAGGGATGACGATGGAACAGCTCTATCTCTGGCTCTGGATCTTTTTTTTATATGCGTTTCTCGGCTGGTGCAGCGAGGTGGTCTTTGCTGCGGTCAAAACCGGCAAATTCGTCAACCGGGGCTACCTGCTGGGGCCGGTCTGCCCCATTTACGGCATGGGCGTCGCGCTGGTGCTGTGGGCCCTGGCGCCGCTGGAGGGGAATCTGCTGGTTCTCTACTTCGGCTCGGTTCTGATCACCTCTGCGCTGGAATTCCTGCTGGGCTGGATTTCGGAAAAGCTCCTGCACCAGCGGCTGTGGGACTATTCCAATATGCCCTTTAACATCTGCGGCCACGTGTGCCTGGCCTTTTCTCTGGTGTGGGGCTTCGCGTGCCTGCTGGTGGTGCGGGTGTTCCACCCGGTGCTGATGGGCCTGGTGGCGCTGATCCCCCACCTGGTGGGGTGGATTTTGCTGGCGGTGTTTTCCGCGGCCTTCCTGACGGACCTGATTTTGACCACTGCGGCTGCTCTGAAACTGCCTCGCCAGATCCGCGCCGTGGAGGACATGGAAAAATTGCTCCGTTCCATCTCCGACAACATCGGGGAGAGCCTCTACTCCGGCGTCACCAAGCTGGAGCTGGAGGAGCGGAAAGAGGAGTTCCAGGCCAAAATGGAGGCCCGCAACGCCAAGAACGAGGCGCTGCGCCGAGAGCTGGAGGAAAAGATCGCCGCCTATCGGGCGTCCGTCGGCAAGAACCGCACGTATCACCGCCTGGTGAAGGCCTTCCCCCACCTGCGGGAGGAGCGACACCACCGCCGCCTGGAAGAGCTGCGGGCCTATATGGCGCGGCGTAACCAGGAAAAACAGGAAAGCGAGGAACACAAGCAATGAGTCGGTTTCGGAAAGGCGCGTCGGAGTTTGCGGCCCGGCGCTCCAAGGCAGTTTTGGCGCTGTATCTGGCGCTGCGAATCATCGTGGGCGGCCTGCTGGTCTACCATATCATTCGGGGCAACTACGAGAGCGCCTTTACCTGCCTGCTGGCCCTGGTCCTCTTTGTGCTGCCGGCGCTGATGGAGCGGCGGCTCCACATCGATCTTCCCAATACGCTGGAGATCATCATCCTGCTCTTTATCTTCGCGGCAGAGATTTTGGGGGAGCTGCAGAGCTACTATCTCACCTATCCCTATTGGGACACCATGCTCCATACCACCTGCGGCTTCCTGACCGCGGCCATCGGCTTCTCCATGATCGACATCCTCAACCGCAACAGCCGCACCAAGTTCAACCTCTCGCCCATTTACTGCGCGGTGGCGGCGTTTTGCTTTTCCATGACGGTGGGCGTCATCTGGGAATTCTGGGAGTTTACCATGGACCGGCTGCTTCGCATGGATATGCAAAAGGATACGATCATCACCGCCTTTTACTCCACGGCCCTGGACCCCACCATGCAGAACATCGCCGTCCCGGTCACCGGCATTCGGGACGTGGCGATCAACGGCCAGGCCCTGGGCTTGGGCGGCTATTTGGACATCGGACTTTACGACACCATGGAGGACCTCTTCGTGAACTTTGCGGGCGCCGTGGTGTTCTCGGTGATCGGCTATTTCTATGTCAAGCGCCGGGGCGAGGGCAAGGTGGCCCGGCAGTTCATCCCCACGCTGGTGGAGGAGCCGGAGACGCTCCCGGAAGCACCCGCGGCAGAGCCAAAAGATACGGAATAACACAAAAAACCGGCCTCTGGCCGGTTTTTTTTGCGCCGCAGCGCCGTTCTCTTAAAATAGGGAGCTGATCCACAGCACCAGGCCGTAGATCACGCCGGCGCCGATGCCGAAGACCAGCACCGGACCGGCGATGGCGAAGATCTTTACCGTGGTGCCGGTGATGAAGCCCTCGGAGCGAAACTCCATGGCGGGGGAGACCACGGCGTTGGAAAAGCCGGTGATGGGCACCAGAGTACCGGCGCCGCCCACCTGCGCGATGTCGTCGTAGATACTCAGGGCGGTCAGCAGCGCGCCCAGGAATACCAGCAGAATGGACGTGGCCGTTCCCACCTGCTCCTCCGGCACGCCCCAGCGCTCCAGCAGCCACATGATTCCCTGGCCGATGGTGCAGATGGTGCCGCCGATCAAAAAGGCGCCCAGCAGGTCCCGGACCAGCGGCGAGTTGGGAGAAGCCTTCTTGACGTATTCAGCGTATTCCTTCCTGGTCAAGTCCATTGCATTTCCTCCTGATTCCATAAAATCCAATGGTAGTTTGGCCTGGAATGTGGTACACTATCCGTGAGAAAGGAGGAATATTATGAAAATTGTCTTTTTTGCCGCGAAGCCCTATGACAACCAGTCCTTTACGCGGCTGGCCGGGGCGTACCCGCAGCTGGAACTGGAATTCTGGGAGGCGGAGCTTTCCGCCAAAACTGCCGCGTACGTGACCGACACTGAGGCCGTCTGCGCCTTCGTCAGCTCCGACGTCACCGCGCCGGTGCTGGAGGTCCTCCATGACCGGGGGGTGAAGCTGGTGCTGATGCGCTGCGCCGGCTTCAACAACGTGGACCTGGAGACCGCCACGCGGCTGGGCATCCGGGTGATGCGGGTGCCGGGCTATTCCCCGGAGGCGGTGGCGGAACACGCCATGGCCTTGGCGCTGGCTGTGGGCCGCAAGCTCCACAAGGCCTATATCAAGGTGCGGGAGAACAACTTCAGTCTCCAGGGCCTGCTGGGCGTCAACTTCTTCGGCAAGACCGCCGGTATCGTCGGCACCGGCAAGATCGGCGCGGCCATGGCGAAGATCTGCCACGGCTTCGGGATGCGGGTCCTGGCTTACGACGTGTACCATAACCCGGACCTGCCCTTTGCGGAGTATGTGGAGCTGGACGAGCTGCTCGCCCAAAGCGACCTCATCTCCCTCCACTGCCCGCTGACGGACAGCACGTACCATATGATCAATCTCCAGTCCATCCAGAAGATGAAGGACGGGGTGATCCTGGTAAACACCTCCCGGGGCGGCCTGATTAAGACCGACGATCTGATCGCCGGCATTCGGGAGAACAAGTTCTTCGGCGTGGGCCTGGACGTCTACGAGGAGGAGACGCCCAACGTCTTCGAAAACCGCGAGGACGAAATTCTGATGCACTCCACCACTGCCCGGCTGCTGTCCTTCCCCAACGTGATCGTCACGTCCCACCAGGGCTTCTTCACCGACGAAGCGCTGGAGGCCATCGCCACCACGACGCTGAACAACGCCATGGCGTATTTGAAGGGCGAGAAGGCCGGCACGGAGCTGAACTGAGGGCCGCCTATTCCGCCTCGTAGGGGCCGATGCCCCCATCGGCCCGGGCCCGCCGCAGGCGGGTCTGTTTGCCGCGGATGCGGCGGACGCGCGTCCGGGCCGCGCAGCGGCCTCTGGCGGCGGGTTGTGTGGCCGCGGAAGGCCGTTTGACCGCCGCGTCTAAGGCCCCCTTGTGTAAAGGGGGCTGTCAGCCGCTAGGCTGACTGGGGGATTGTCAACCCCTCCGGCACGGCTTCGCCGCGCCACCTCCCCTTACACAGGGGAGGCTTTGGCGCGGTGCGATAACCGCAGGTGCGGCGGACGCACCCGCCGCTAATTGTGCCGCAACCCCCGCAGCCACCGGGGCCGCAGGCAAAACGCACCGGGTTGCGGGCGACTGATAGTCGCCCCTACGGTTGGTGCGTGTGTCGCGGATGCGGCGGACGCGCGGGGGGCCGAACAGTCCCGCCGCCAGCGATGCAAACGCAGCCAAGAAGACGCGGGAGGAAACCGCCGGGCGACGGTTTCCTCCCGCGTCAGCGAGGCGAAAAAGTCTTTTCGCCACGCTGCTTAGAATTTTTCAACGTTAGAAAAGTTGAAAAATTCACCCTGATTGAACTTGCATGGCCCAGGCCAGCTTCTCTTGCCCTTCGGGCCATTCACCTTCAGGGGTCTTAACCCCTTGCACACATTCCCCGCTGCTCTATCACAGACATCTTCAGCGAGGTTTTTTGACAGTCTCCCGCGTCTTCTATGTACGGATGCGCCGCCTGGGCGCGGCTACTGTGCCATATAGGCAAAGGTACCCAGGGTGGTGTAGCGGGGGACATACCAGCGGGGGATGACGAAGGTGTCGGTGCCGGTGGTGTAGTCGCCGCCGTTCATCATGATGCCGCAGGCGTAGAAGCCCCGGGCGATGTCCTGGGCGTCGGCGTTGAAGGAGCCGAAGGGGTAGCAAATCACCGAGGGCGGGCGTCCGATGTGTTCGAGAATTGCCTCGTAGGAGCCCTGCAATTCGTCGATCTGCTGCTCCCGGGAGATGGCGTTGAGGTGGGGGTGGGTGACGGTGTGGCTCTCGATGGCCACCAGACCGGAATCGGCCATCTCCTTGGCCTGCTCCCAGGTCATAAAATTCTTGTTATAGCCCAGGTTGCCGGTGATGACAAAGACCGTGGCCTTGGTATTGTACTTTTTCAGGAGCGGGAAGAGTTCGGTGTAATTGTCCAGATAGCCGTCGTCAAAGGTGAGGATCACCGGCTTTTCGATCTCGTCCACTCGATGGAGGTCCGTAAACCAGATGGGGGTAAAGCCATTTTCCTGGAGGTATTTTAACTCCTCCTCCAGGTCCGATGGCCGGACGAACAGCTCCGCCGAGCCCCAGGTGTCGTCGCTGACGCCGTGGTACATCAAAACCGGCACGGTGTAGCCGCTGGGAATCTCCCAGTTGGTGGCCGGGTAGAAGTAGTGGGTGTCCCGGGCCAGGTTGGTGGTGTGGGCCAGCTCCAGCACGTCGGTCAGAAGCGCCATGGGGCAGAGCAGCTCCCCGTCGCACTGGTAGACCGGGCCGGTCAGCGTGCCGGTGCGATCGCCTAGCTGCCAGGCGCCGGTTGTTGCCTGAATGGTCAAAACCTGCTTTCCCCAGCGGAGGGTGACTGTCTCGCCGGACAGCGACACCTGGCCGTCCAGCACATCGGCAGCCTCCCGCAGGCGGATGTAGGGCCGGTTGGAAATGGTCACGCTGCCGCCGGGCAGCTGGCGGCCCAGCACCGTCACCGGCGAGAGGAAGGTCAGAGCCGCCGCGTCCACCGTCGCGGGTTCCGGCTCCGGCTCCGGTTCCGGCTCCGGTTCGGGCGCGGGCTCCGGCGGGGCAGGCGCAGGCTCTGGCGCCGCGTTGGAGATGACGACGGTGGGGCCGTCGTCGCTGCGGATGACGCCGACGGAGTCAGCCTGGCAGGCCGTCAGGGTCAAGAGCGCCAGAAGGCAGCACAGGGGTGCAAGGCGTTTTCTCATGGAAGGCTCCTTTCACGGGGAAGGGGAAGTGCGGACCATGCCGCGTCGGCGTTGGAAAAATCGCTGACACTAATATAGACTGCAATTGTAACGATTCCGTTTCATTATAGCATATCGAATGAAAAAAGGACAGAGGCCGGGGCCTCTGTCCTTTGGCCTTTGTCTCAGCCGGCGTTGCCCTCGTTCAGCGCCGTCCAGGCCACCTGGGCGTGGAGGGCCGCCAGCACCGGCAGGGCTGTTTCGTCAGGCGTAAACCGGGGCGAATGGAGCGGGGCGTCGCAGCCGACGCCCACATGGTAAAAGCAGCCGGGGACGGCCTGGAGAAAATAGCCGAAGTCCTCGGTGGTCATCAGGGGCGCGGTGTGGCGGATGACGGCCTCCGGCCCCAGCAGCGCCTGGGCCGCCCGTTCCACCAGGGCCGTCGGCCCGTCGTGATTGACGATGCCGGGATAGCCCCAGGTGAAGCGGACCTCGGCCTCGCAGCCCATGCCCCGGGCGATGGAGGTGGCCAGGTCGGTGACGGCATCCACCAGCGTCCGGCGCCCTTCCTCCCCGAAGGTGCGGAGCATTCCCTCCAGCACGGCTTCGCCGGCCAGAATATTGCAGGCGGTTCCGGCGTGGAAGGTGCCCACCGTCAGCACGGCGCTGTCCGCGGGGGCGACCCGCCGGGCCACGATGGACTGGAGCGCCGTGACGATCTGCGCCCCGGCCAGCAGCGCGTCGGCCCCCAGCTGGGGCTCGGCCCCGTGGGCGGCGCGGCCCTTAATCCGAATCACAAAGGGATTGGAGGCGGCATAGGCCGGGCCGTATTTGAGGCCCACTTGGCCTGCCGGCAGCTCCGGGCGTACATGGGCGCCGAAGACGCAGGCGACGCCCTCCAGGCACCCGGCCTCCATGAGCCGCCGGGCCCCGCCGTCGCCCTCCTCGTCGGGCTGGAAGAGGAGCCGCACCGTGCCGGGCAGCACGTCCCGCCGGGCCGCGAGGAGCTTCGCCGCCCCCAGCAGTCCGGCCACATGGAAATCGTGGCCGCAGGCGTGCATTTGCCCGGGGATTTCTGAAGCGTAAGGGAGGCCCGTCTCCTCCTGGAGGGGCAGGGCGTCCAGGTCGGCCCGGAGAGCCACAGTGGGGCCGGGCAGGGCGCCTTCGATGTCGCAGACCACGGCAGTCTCCAGCAGCCGCCGGGGCTTTAGCCCCATCGACGCCAGCGCGGCCTCGACGGCGGTAGCAGTTTCAAATTCCTGGTTGCCCAGCTCGGGGCGGCGGTGAAGCTGCCGCCGTAAATCGACCATCCAGGGGGCGGCGGCCCGGGCAGCGTCGAGAAACTTCATCGCCCTTCCTCCCGGAGCTGGTCCACAAACCGGCCCAGCCGGGCAAGGCCCTCGGCCAGGACCGCGTCGTCACAGCAGTAGCTCAGGCGGATGTGGCCCTCGGCCCCGAAGCAGAAGCCCGGCACGGCAGCCACCTTGGCCTCCTGAATCATCCGGCGGCAGAAGTCGGCGGAGGAGAGGCCGAAGGCGGTGATGTCGGGGAAGATATAGAAGGCCCCCTCAGGCCGCACCACCGGCAGGCCTATCTCCGAAAGCCGCGCCAGCGCAAAGTCCCGGCGGCGGCGGTAGACTTCCACCATCGGCGTCGGGTCCTGCCGGAGGGCCGTGACGCAGGCCTCCTGGAGGAAGGACACTGTGGAGACCACGTCGTACTGGTGGAGCTTCTCCAGCTGCCGCTTCACCGGCCCGTCGGCCAGCAGGTAGCCCACCCGCCAGCCGGTCATGGCGTAGGGCTTGGAGAAGGACTGCACGACGATGGTGCGGTCCTTCAGGTCGGGGTAGCGGGTGGAGAACTGGGGAATTTCCGGCGTGTAGCAGAGCTGCCGGTAGACCTCGTCGCAGATCACGAAGAGGTCAAATTCCCGGGCGATCTGCGCTACGGCGGCCAAGCTCTCCGCGTTCAGCACGCAGCCGGTGGGGTTGTTGGGGGAGTTCAGGACGATGGCCTTGGTCTTGGCCGTCACGGCGGCCCGGAGCTGGGCCTCGGAGAGCTGGAAGCCGGTTTTGGCCGTGTCCACCGGGACGAAGCCGCCCCCGGCCAGGCCGACGATGCACTGGTACAGAACAAAGGCCGGCGTGGGGACGATCACCTCGTCCCCCGGCTCCAGCATGCCGGTCAGCGCGGTGAAGAGCCCCTCGGTGGCGCCCACGGTGACGATGACCTCGTCGGGCCCGTAGGTGAGGCCGTGGGCCTCAGCCTCAAAGGCCGCGATGGCCCGGCAGAGGGCGGGGCTTCCGTTGTTGGGAATATAGTGGGTCTCGCCCCGGTCCAGGCTCTCCTGGACGGCGGCGCAGACCGGCGGCGGGGTGGGGAAGTCCGGCTCCCCCAGCGTCAGGGAGATGCAGCCGGGAGTCTCGGCGGCCAGGCGGGCGAACTCCCGGATGGCGCTCCGGGGCGAGGCCACCAGGCGGGGATTTAAGCGGTGTTCCATGGCTCAGAGGGTCCGCAGGGCGTCCAGCAGCTCGGTCTTTCCGCTGGTGCCGCTGTCCTTCATCTTGAGGACCTTGGCCGGGACGCCGGCGACCACGGCATTGGCGGGCACGTCGGCGATGACCACCGACCCGGCGGCGACCACCGCGCCCTGGCCCACCCGGACGCCCTCGATGACCACGGCATTGGCGCCGATGAACACGTCATCCTCGATGATGACCGGGGTGGCACTGGCGGGCTCGATGACGCCGGCCAGGACGGTGCCCGCGCCGATGTGGCAGCGCTTGCCCACGGTGGCCCGGCCGCCCAGCACCACGCCCATGTCGATCATGGTGCCCTCGCCCACCACGGCGCCGATGTTGAGAATGGCGCCCATCATGATGACGGCGTTCTTTTCAATGGTCACCTGCTCGCGGATGATGGCGCCGGGCTCGATGCGGGCCGGGACGTCCTTCATGTCCAGCAGGGGAATGGCGGAGTTGCGGCAGTCGTTCTCGATGACGATGTCCTCGATGTTCTCGCGGTTTGCCTCGAGAATGGGCTTCAAATCCTTCCAGTCGCCGAAGACGATCTTGTCGCCCGCGCCGAAGACCTGGGCCGTGCCATAGTCGATGGGGGCCTTCTCCTTGACGTAGAGCTTCACCGGCGTCTTTTTCTCGGCGGTGGCGATGTATTGAATGATCTCCTGTGCGTTCATGGCGTTAGCCTCCCAGCATAGTCTGCATATTGTAGAGCCCGGCGGGTTTTCCCAGCAGGTATTCCGCGGCCCGCAGGGCGCCCTGAGCGAAGAGGGCGCGGTCGTGGGCCTCGTGCTTGAGGGTGATGGTCTCGGTGCCGGTGTCGATGAGAATTTCGTGGATGCCCACCACGTTGCCCCGGCGGATGGCGTGGATGCCGATCTCCTCGGGGGTGCGCTGGCCGGACCCGGCCCGGCCCAGGTGGTAGGTGCTCTGGGGCCGGACGGATTGGATGGCGTCGGCCAGCATCAGCGCCGTGCCGCTGGGGGCGTCCAGCTTGCGGTGGTGGTGGGTCTCGACGATCTCAATGTCCGCGCCGGGGAAGGCCCGGGCGGTCTCCTTGGCCAGCTTTACCAAGAGGGCCACGCCCAGGGACATATTGCCGGAGAAGAACACCGGGATTTTTTCGGCGGCGGCGAAAATTTCAGCCTTTTCCGCCTCGGTCTGGCCGGTGGTGCAGACCACCACCGGCAGCTGCCGGGAAAGGGCGTAGGCCATCAGATCATGGGTGGCCCCGTGGAAGGAGAAGTCGATGATGAGGTCGGCGGGGCCCTGGTACTCGGGCAGGGCATTGTACTCGCCCCTGGCCGCGTCGGTGGTCAGCTCGGGGCTGACGGCGGCTGCCAGAGTGCAGCCGGGGGTTTCAGAGAGGAGTTTTAAGACGCAGCGGCCCATGTGGCCGGTGGCGCCGTGGACGATTGTCTTCATAGGCCGCACCTCAGACCTGCAGGCCCTGGCGGCGCATCTCGGCCAGCAGCACCTGGCGGTGCGCGTCCTCCATGGGAGTCAGGGGCAGGCGGAGATAGTCCTCGCAGAAGCCCATGGCGGCCATGGCGGCCTTGACGGGGATGGGGTTTACCTCGGAGAAGAGGGCGCGGATCAGCGGGAGGTACTGGCACTGCATCTGGGCGGCGCCGGCCACGTCACCGGCGAAGAACTTGTGGCAGATTTGGGAGGTCTCCCGGGGCAGCAGGTTGGAGAGGACCGAGATGACGCCCAGGCCGCCCATGGAGAGGATGGGGACGATCTCGTCGTCGTTGCCGGAGTAAATATCCAGCTGGTCGCCCACCAGGGCGCGGGTCTCCACGATGGCGGAGATGTTGCCGTTGGCCTCCTTGATGGCGGCGATGTTGGGATGCTCCGCCAGCTTGAGGTAGGTGGCGGGCTGGATGCCCACGCCGGTGCGGGAGGGGACGTTGTAGAGGATCAGCGGCTTGGTGGAGGCATCGGCGATGGCGTTATACATGGCCACCAGGCCGTTCTGGGTGGCCTTGTTGTAGTAGGGCGTCACCACCAGGCAGGCGTCGGCGCCGACCTCGCAGGCGAAGCGGGTCAGCTCGATGGCGTAGGCAGTGTCGTTGGAGCCGGTGCCGGCGATGACCGGAACCCGCCCGGCAGCGCGCTCCGCGGCGTAGGCGATGGCGCTGCGATGCTCTTTGTCGGTGAGGGTGGAGCCCTCGCCGGTGGTGCCGCAGATCACCAGGGCGTCGATGCCCTCGTCAATCTGCCAGTCGATCAGGCGGCCCAGCTGGGGATAGTCGATGCCCTGCTCAGTGAGGGGCGTCACCAGTGCGGTGGCGGCGCCGCGGAAAATCGGTTCATGGGTCATGGTATCAGTCTCCTTTACAAAAGTTCCAAGAAAAAAGCAGCCGACGGCGGTCAGCTGCTTTTTACCCGAGGGAAAGGGAGAAGGTTCCCCAGCCTCGGACAGTAGCTCTCCGCTTGCGCGACAGTCGAAAAGATGTTCTCCCTCCGCCCAGAGTCGCCTTGCACCTCGGCGCTCTTCGGCGGTGGTGCCTTTCGCAAGCGGCCCAGGCCTGTGAAGCCCTCCCGCCGCGTGCTACTCTTCAACACCGCGCCTCTACTTCTCATTATGTAATTGCCATGATCGTACCACTGATTCGGAAAAATGTCAATGGGATTGCGGCGTGATCCCAACGGATTGGTGCTGCCGCAGTGCCCCGCCGAACGCACCGCCCAAAGCCTTCCCTGTGTAAGGGGAGGTGGCGCGCAGCGCCGGAGGGGTGGAAAATAGGGAATAGGGAATAGTTAAGAGGGAATAGGTGGCACCAAGTCGCCGTAGGGGGTGACAATCAGCCGCCCGCATGGCTGACGATTTCCCCGCGCCTGCGACAAACGCACTGGGACTAAGTGAAGCGCGAAGCGCGAAGCGTTATTTGTGCCCCTTTAGCGGCGGCATCACGGCGTGATACAGTTTATTCACAGTTCCGTCAAAGAATGTTTGTTATTTTGTTACTGGTCGTTCAAGATTTTCCGGGGAAAATCCTGTATGATAGCACCATCAGGTAAAGGTAAGCAACGCCTCCTGTGACGATAGATGTACGTTTTCTCTTTCTCCTCTTTTTTCTTCTTCTTTCTCTTTCTTTTCTCTCTCCAAACGCGAACCGCACGGCCTCAAGCCGTGCGGTTTGCGTTTATTCAGCTTCCTCCGGGAAGAGGTACGCCGCGAAGGCCTCCACCGTGGGGAAGAAGACGTCGCACTGGGGGCGCATCTTTGCCTCGATGTCCGGCAGCATCCCGTACCAGCCGGCGCCGGCGAAGGTCACGCCCACGGCCCGGGCCATCTGGGCGCCGTGGGGCATATCGTCCACCACCAGCAGGTCCGCCGGCGTCAGGGAAAACCGGCGCATGATCTCCTCCAGGGGCCAGGGATGGGGCTTGCGCCGCTCCGGGGGCTGCTCGGCGCCGAAGATCAGGTCCGGCAGCGGCACGCCGGCCTCCTGGTAGGCGGCGGCGATGACGTCGTCGTCGGAGTGGCTCACCACGCAGTAGAGGCCGCCCGCCGCCCGCTGCCGCGCCAGCAATTCGGGAATCCCCGGGAAGAACCGGGGATGGTGGGTCTGGTGGTACGTCTTCCACATGGCCACATGGCCGGCCAGCTCCTCGGGGGTGTAGTGGAGGACCTGGTCGCACATGGCGTAAAAGCCGGGGTCGTAGCAGTAGCGGAAGAACTCTTCTTCCGAGATGGAAAGCTGGGGTCGGTAGCGGGCCAGAGCCTCGAGAAATTGCGGATAGTTGACGGCGCGGGTGGAGTCGACGGTGGTATCGTCGTGATCCAGCACCAGGCAGCGATAGCGAAGCATAAAAAACCTCCATTGACGGACAGGTAAGGGACGGATACAATAAGAAAAAACAGGTCGGAAGGGGACGATGAATATGTGGAATCGGGAAGCGGTGGAGGCAGAGCTGGCCCAGCTGCCGCTCTTGGAGTACGCGTTTGTCAAGCCGCAGGAGCTGGTCTTCACGGAGCGGGTCCGCCATGTCTGTGAGGCGGAGTGCCCTATGTACGGCAAGACCTGGGCCTGCCCGCCGGCGGTGGGAACGGTGGAGGAATGCCGGGAGAAGTGCCTGGGCTACGAGGGCGTCCTGATTCTCTCCACCGTGACGGAGGTTTCGGATATCGCCAACCTGGAAGAGACGCTGGCCACCCGGGGCGGCCATGAGGCCGTCACCCACCAGGCCGAGGCCATTTTGCAGGCTCAGGGGCTGGAGACCATGGGCCTTTCCACCGAGGCCTGCGCTATCTGCGACCAGTGCGCCTATCCCGACGGCCCCTGCCGCCACCCGGCGCAGATGTACCCCTGCGTGGAGAGCCACGGCATTTTGGTCACGGAGGTGGCGGAGCGTCTGGGGCTGGAGTTTTTCAACGGCAACCTGGTCACGTGGTTCTCCCTGGTGTTTTTTAGATCGTAGCGAGCATGCAATGTAGAGGCGGATTCTATAATCCGCCCAGACAGGCCCGCGTCTACCGCAGACCCGAAAAAGACGGAGGTGCGGCACGGGCGGCTGCTAGCCGCCCCTACGGTCTTGCCTGCAAGTTTGTCGTAGGGGCGACTATTAGTCGCCCGCTAGGTTCCGTGTGCAAGGCGCCCCGTCGACCGCACCGACCGGTGCTATTTCCCCACGCAGAACCGGGAGAAGATGCGGCTGACGATCTCCTCACGCATGGACTTGCCGGTGATCTCCCCCAGGGCCTCCAGGGCGGCCTCCACGTCGGTCAGAACCGCGTCGGGCGTCATGGCGTCGTCCAGGCCCCGGACGGTGCGCTCCAGCGCCTCCACGGCCCGGGCCACGGCGGCTGCCTGGCGGGCGTTGGTGAGAATGGAGCCGTCGCAGGGCGTCTCGTCGGGGAAGAGGACGTCCAGGGCGTCCTCCAGCTGCGAAAGGCCCTCGCCGGTCTTGGCGCTGACGGGGATAATCCACTCGAAGGGCAGGTCCGACGGTTCCACCACCGGCGGCAGGTCCTGCTTGTTGAGGATGGCCACGGCGGCGGGAGCCTCCAATGCCGCGTCCTGGGCCCGGAGGTCCTCTTCGGTCAGCGGCACGGCGCTGTCGCAGACGTAGATGGCCAGGTCGGCGTCCCGGGCGGCGGCCTCGGCCCGGAGGACGCCCTGCCGTTCGATCTCGTCGGCGGTGTCCCGGATGCCGGCGGTGTCCAGGAGCCGCAGGAGGTGGCGGCCCACCTTGACGCTCTCCTCCACCGTGTCGCGGGTGGTGCCGGCGATGTCGGTGACGATCACCCGGTCGTAGCCGGCCAGGGCGTTTAAAAGGCTGGACTTCCCGGCGTTGGGCTTGCCCAGAATCACGGCCCGGATGCCTCGACGCAGCACCTGGCCCCGGCCATAGGTGCGGAGAATGGCCCGGAGGGCGTCCATGTCCCGGGTCAGGTTGCCCCGGAGGTCCGAGAGGACGAAGGGGTCGATGTCCTCGTCGGGGTAGTCCAGCACGGCGTGGAAGTGGGCCATGATGTCGGTGAGACGGTCATAGATGGGGTCGATGCGCCGGGCCATGGCGCCGCCCAGCTGCCCGGCGGCGTTGGCGGCGGCCTCGGCGCTCTCGGCCTCGATGAGGTCGATGACGGCCTCGGCCTGGCTCAGGTCCATCCGCCCGTTGAGGAAGGCCCGCTTGGTGAACTCCCCGGGCCCGGCCTGCCGGGCGCCGTGGGCGAAGAGCGACTCCAGCGCCGCGGCCAGCACCGCCGGGGAGCCGTGACAGTGGAACTCCGCTGTGTCCTCGCCGGTGTAGGAGTGGGGGCCCCGGGAGACCGTCAGCATGGCTTCGTCGATGACGCGGCCCTGCCGGTCGTGGAGCTGGCCGAGAATCAGCTGCCGGTCCGGGACGGTTTCCGCCGTGGCGGCGCCCCGGGGCGTGAACACAGAGAAGGCCAGCGGGATGCACCCCGGGCCGGAGAGCCGCACGATGCCGATGGCGCTGACGACCCGCCCGGTGGACACCGCGGCAATGATATCGGACATGAAAACCGCCTCCGTTGGCGGCTGCGCCGCCGGTTTATTGATCGATACGGTTATTATACCGGCCTCACGCCCGGCGCGTCAAGGGCGAGGGCCGCTGCGGCGGCGGGACGGAGCAAAAAACCGGCGATTTTCGTGGAAAAAGTTCCAGAAACCATTTGACAAATCCCGTTGGGATTGATATAATGGTTCAGCCGCGTCGAAGAGGCTGAAGTTGAGGTATGCCCTCACGCCTTTAGAGCGAGTCTACAACAAAGGTAGGTGCAAATGAAATGCAGGCAGTTATCGTGACCGGCGGCAAGCAGTACAGCGTGAAGGAGGGCGACGTCCTCTACATCGAAAAGCTCAACGCTGAGGCTGAGTCCACCGTGACCTTCGATCAGGTGCTGGCCGTGCTGGACGGCGAGAACTCCAAGTTCGGCGCTCCCGTGGTTTCCGGCGCTTGCGTGGCGGGCAAGGTCCTGAAGAACGGCAAGGGCAAGAAGATCACCGTCTTCAAGTACCGCTCCAAGAAGGACTCCAAGTCCAAGCAGGGCCATCGGCAGCCTTACACCAAGGTGCAGATCGAGAAGATCTCTGTGTAATGACCAGGGTTTCCTTCTTCGATCAGGACGGGCGAATCACCGGGTTCACCGTCTCGGGCCACAGTGGGTATGGCGAAGCGGGGACGGATATCGTCTGCGCTGCCGTGTCCACCGCCGTGCAGTTTGCCGAGTGTACCATAACGGATGTGCTGGGCAACCGCGTGAAAACCAAGGTGAATGAAGAAAAGGCCCAAATCACCTTGACCCTTCCCGCCGTGTGCGAGGACGAGGAGACCGTACAGGCCGTCCTCACCGGCATGATGCTCACGCTGTGTGAGCTGCGGGATCAGTATCCAGATTATATCGAAGTGATGGAGGTGCAAAACGATGCTGAGAATTAGCTTTCAGTTCTTCGCGCATAAGAAAGGCGGCGGTTCCACCAAGAACGGCCGTGACTCTGAGTCCAAGCGCCTGGGCGTGAAGCGCGCCGACGGTCAGTTTGTCCTGGCCGGCAATATCCTGGTTCGCCAGAGAGGCACGCACATTCATCCCGGCACCAACGTGGGCATCGGCAGCGATGACACCCTGTTCGCTCTGGTGGACGGCAAGGTCCGCTTCGAGCGCATGGGCAAGGATCGCAAGAAATGCTCTGTCTACGCTGAGCAGTAAGAAAACTTGGGCGCTGCAAAGCAGCGCCCTTTTTCTTTGCGGGCGGCCAAGCGACCGCAGCTGCTTCCGATCCGCACCAAAGGCTCCCCTTTCGGTGCCTCCGGCGGGGAACTTTTCACCGCGGAAAAGTTCCCAAAACGCGCCGGGGGCTGCGGCCCCCGGACTCCCTTTGGGCTGCGCGGCGTGCATCCCAAGAGGAGGCATCTCCCAGGCAGTTACGCTCCACCGGGCCGTCCCGCCCCATACTGCATCCCCCTTCCCGGCTTCGCGCGGGTCAGTAGAATCGGCCAGCCGCTGCGGCTACAGAACTTTCCTCAAAGGCCGCACGGACTGCCCCGGAACGTGGGATGGATGCCGCACACGGCAGTTATTCGCACGATTTTCCGATTTTCACCGTAGGGGCGCGCATCGCGCGTCCGTGCCGCGAAGCGGCCTTTGTGGAAGGCACGGTGGCTGCGTAAGGCCGCTTTTCCCGCAAAACTTCCGTCGCCGTCGCAGGGGCGGCTATCAGCCGCCCGCTTGCAAGGCCGCGCTCCCGGCGGGCTGCCACAAAACACAGGCTGTTCCGGGCGGCGGGTGCGGGCCGATGTAGGCATCGGCCCCTACGCCTTGACCCAATTACCGCCGCTACGGCGGCGACGGAATTTGTATGACCATCAACCACTTTATCGGAGAAAGGCTCAAAATATGTTTGTTGACAAAGTAAAAATCACCGTGAAGGCCGGCAATGGCGGCAACGGCGCCGTGGCCTTTCACCGGGAGAAGTACGTGGCCCAGGGCGGGCCGGACGGCGGCGACGGCGGCAACGGCGGCAGCATCGTCCTGCGGGTGGACGACAACCTCTCCACCCTGATGGACTTCCGCTACAAGCGCAAGTACACCGCCGCCAACGGCCAGGACGGCCAGGGCGCCCGCTGCCGGGGCAAAAACGGCGAAAACCTCATCATCCGCGTCCCCCGGGGCACTGTGGTGCGGGACGCCGAGACCAATGAGATCATCAAGGATATGTCCGATTCCGAGGACTATATTCTCTGCAAGGGCGGCCGGGGCGGCTGGGGCAACAAGCACTTCGCTACCCCCACCCGGCAGGTGCCGCGGTTTGCCAAGGCGGGTCTGCCCGGGGAGAGCCACGAGGTGGTGCTGGAGCTGAAGCTCCTGGCCGACGTGGGCCTGGTGGGCTTCCCCAACGTGGGCAAGTCCACGCTCTTGTCCGTCACCTCCAACGCCCGGCCCAAGATCGCCAACTATCACTTCACCACCCTCTATCCCAACCTGGGCGTCATCTACGTGGAGGAGGGCGTCTCCTTCGTCATGGCTGACATCCCCGGCATCATCGAGGGCGCCGCCGACGGCCTGGGCCTGGGCCATGATTTCCTGCGGCACATCGACCGCTGCCGCCTGCTGGTTCACCTAGTTGACGTTTCCGGCAGCGAGGACCGCGACCCGGTGGAGGATTTTGAGAAGATCAACCAGGAGCTGGAGCAGTATTCCCCGGAGCTGGCGAAGCGGCCCATGCTGGTGGCGGCCAATAAGGTGGACCTGCTGCCGGAGGGCAGCGACAACCTGGAGCGGCTGCGCTCCTACGTGACCGAAAAGGGCTACGAGTTCTTCGAGATCTCCGCCGCCGCCCACCAGGGCACCCGGGCGCTGGTGCTGGCTATCGCGGAAAAGCTCCGGACGCTGCCGCCGGTGACGGTCTACGAGCCGGAGTACGTCAAGCCGCTGGCCCAGGCCGGCAGCGTAGACGAGGTGCAGATCCAGCGCTACGACGAGGACCTCTGGGTGGTCTCCGGCGGATGGCTGGAGCGGCTTCTCAACGACATCAACTTCGACGACTATGAGTCCCGGATGTACTTTGACCGGCAGCTGCGCCAGTCCGGCCTCTTCGCCCGGCTGGAGGAGCTGGGCATCCGCGACGGCGACACCGTCAGCATCTACGACCTGGAATTTGAATATACCCGGTGATCTGGCGCCGGGTCACACGCGAAAAAGAATGCCGTTCCCATGGGCTGCACCGTGGGAACGGCATTTTTGCATTCAGGCGTCTCTGCGGTGCAAGCCTGTGGGTTTATAAATGCTTCAATTTGGAAATTCCCTCTTGCAAGATGCCCAAATTTGTGAGATGCTATTTGAAACAGATTGTGTAAAGTGAGACTTATGCTTGGCATCGATCGAAACCTGAGGAAAGAAGGTAAACGCGTGATTATTTATGTCAATGCCCAGGCGGGGCGGGAAGGGAACGGCACCCGAGAGATGCCCTTCAAGCACATCAATGAGGCGGCCAAGGTGGCCAAGCCCGGCGACGAAGTCGTGGTAGCCCCCGGCATTTACCGGGAGTACGTGAACCCGGTCAACGCCGGCACCGAGGATGCCCGCATTGTCTACCGCAGCGAGGTGCCCCTGGGCGCCGTCATCACCGGCGCGGAGGACATCAAGACCTGGAAGCCCTACCAGGGCAACGTCTGGGTCTGCCGGGTGGACAACGGCGTCTTCGGCGACTACAATCCTTATACCACCATGGTCGGCGGCGACTGGTACTTTGCCCCCACGGTGCGCCACACCGGCGCAGTCTACCTCAATGACCGGCAGCTCTATGAAACCGAGACGCTGGAAGAGTGCATCAAGGGCGAAGTGTACGCCCCTTCCTGGGAGCCGGAGTACTCCATCTACAAGTGGTACACCGAGCAGGACGGCAACGAGACCGTGATCTACGCCAACTTCCAGGGCAAGGACCCCAACGCGGAACATGTGGACATCAACGTCCGCCGCAACTGCTTCATGCCCTCCAAGACCGGCGTGGGCTACATCACCTTCAGCGGCTTTAAGGTTGAGAAGGCCGCCACTACCTGGGCGCCTCCCGCCGCCTACCAGGACGGCATGGTCGGCCCCCACTGGTCCAAGGGCTGGATCATCGAGGACTGCGACATCAGCAACAGCAAGTGCTGCGGCATCTCCCTGGGCAAGTACTATGACCCCGAGAACGACCACTACTTCACTCGCAAGCACGTCAAGAGCCCCACGCAGATGGAGCGCGACGCCGTCTGCCGCGGCCAGTACCACGGCTGGCTCAAGGAGAAGGTGGGCAGCCACATCATCCGCCGCTGCCACATCCACCACTGCGAGCAGACCGGTATCGTCGGGCGCATGGGCTGCGTGTTCAGCACCGTGGAGGACTGCCACATCCACCACATCAACAATATGCAGCAACTGGGCGGCGCTGAGATCGCCGGCATCAAGTTCCACGCCGCCATCGACGTGGTCATCCGCCGCAACCACTTCCACCACTGCACCATGGGCGTCTGGTGCGACTGGCAGGCCCAGGGCACCCGGATCACCCAGAACCTGATGCACCACAACTATCGGCCCGACTGCGCCTCCAACCAGGCCGGCGGCATGATGAGCCAGGACATCTTCGTGGAAGTCGGCCACGGCCCCACGCTGATCGACAACAACATCCTGCTCTCCAAGGCGGCCCTGCGCATCGCCACCGAGGGCGTCGCCTGCGTCCACAACCTGATGCTGGGCTCCTTCACCTCCGTGGGCGCCGGCACCGATCAGACGGTCAAGGGCATCAACCAGCCCCGCTACACCCCCTACCACATCCGCCATCGCACCGAGGTGGCCGGCTTTATGACCATCCTCCACGGCGACGACCGGTTCTATAACAACATCTTTGTGCAGAATTGGCCGGTGGATGTCGCGGACGACCTGGGCGACATGGGCTTCGGCATGAAGCCGGACAACCAGGAAGTGGGCACCCACGTCTTTGACGAATATCCTACCTACGACGAGTGGGTCTCCTGGTTCGAGCTGGACAAGCCCGCCAATATGTTCAAGCTGACGGAGTACCACTTCGCGCACCTGCCCGTCTGGGCCCGCGGCAACGCCTACTTCAACGGCGCCAAGGCCTGGAAGCACGAGCAGGGCAATCTGGTGGACACGGAAAATCGGGTCTGGGTGAAGCTGGTGGAAGAGGACGGCAAGTACCGTCTGGAGACCAACCTCTATGACTTCCTCCAGGGCTTCCAGACCGGCGTCGTCAACAGCGACATCCTGGGCTATGCCTTTGAGCCGGAGCAGCGGTTCGAAGATCGGGACGGCACCGCCATCACCTTCGATTCGGACTATTTGGGCGAGCATCGCGGCGTGGCCACCATCCCCGGCCCCTTCGCCTCGGCGGAGGCGCTGGGCAAGCAGCTCTGGTAAATGATTTGACCTGTTCCCGGGCAAAGCAGCCGTTGGCTGAGAAATAACTTCCAAACGAGAAGGAGGAACCCCTATGTCGAGATTCAAATTTACTGCCGGTCCCTGGAACGTCAACGAGGGCGTGGAGGCCTTTGGCCCCGGTGTGCGCCCCACGGTACCCCTGGAGGAGAAGTTCAAGAAGTTCGCCGAGATCGGCCTGAGCGGCGTGCAGTTCCACGACGACGACGCCGTGCCGGATATGAACAACATGACCGAGAAGCAGATCATCGACTACGCCAAGGACGTCAAGGCCACGCTGGACAAGTACGGCCTGGTGGCGGAATTCGTGGCGCCTCGTCTCTGGATGGACCCCCACACCACCGACGGCGGCTTCACCTCCAACTCCAAGGAGGACTATGAGTTCGCCATGTGGCGCGCCAAGCGGTCCATCGACATCGCCAACGCCATGGGCGCGAAGAACATCGTCCTGTGGCTGGCCCGCGAGGGCACGCTGTGCGCCGAGTCCAAGGACCCGGTGGAGAAGATCGGCGCGCTGATCGACTCCATCGACCAGATGCTGGCCTACGACGAGAAGATCAAGATTCTGATTGAGTCCAAGCCCAACGAGCCCATCGACCGGAGCTACTGCGGCACCATCGGTCACGTGATGGCCGTGTCCGCCGCTACGAAGGACCCGGCCCGCGTTGGCGCGGTGCTGGAGTCGGCTCACGCCATCCTGGCTGGTCTGGACCCGGCCAATGAGATGGCCTTCGCCCTGAAGTTCGGCAAGCTGGGCTCCGTGCATCTGAACGACCAGAACGGCTGCCGGTATGACCAGGACAAGAGCTTCGGCGTGGAGAGCCTGCGGGGCGCCTTCAACCAGATCAAGGTGCTGTGCGACCACAACTACGGCGCGGGCGGCGAGATGGTCGGCCTGGACGTGAAGGCCATGCGGACGCAGAAGCCCGAGGACCAGTACCGCCACATCCAGAACTCCATGAAGATCGCCATGATGCTGGAGGAGAAGGTGGCCCGGTTCGACAAGGCCTTCCAGGCCCAGTGCATCGCCGAGCGCAACTATGAAAAGCTCGAGATGTACGTCATGGAGCTGCTGATGACCTGATCCCCGAAGAAACTACATCCTGCCCAAACACACAAAAAGTGCAGAACCGTGAAAACGGTTCTGCGCTTTTGCCCGTTGCCCTTACCAATTGCCCAGCATTTCTGTCATTTCCTCCAGAGCCTCGGGGGGAAGGTGCGGCAAATAATCTTCGGGCGTGCATTGGTCCATATAGCCGGCGAAAATGCGGTCCCGGCAGGGGAGTCCCAGCAGCCGCGCCATCTCCACGGCGAAGCCGTTGAAGTTGCCGCCGCCCGCCGTCACAATGGGCGGAGACACCACCGCCGGAGCGGCCACAAAGTGTTCCCGCTCCAGGAAGGGACAAATATCAAAGTACTCCTGATAGATGGAGGCGGTAAAGGGGCGGCCCCGCAGCAGTCCGGCCCGGGCCAGCAGCATCGGCCCGCCGCAGATGGCGCCGATGGGGAAGTCAGAATTGCCCTGAAAGCCTTGCAGGAAAGAGAGGAGCTTTTGATCCCGGCAAAGCTCGGTGAAATCACTGCATCCGGGCAGGATCAGGCATTGATAATCACTCGTCCGGAATTGATCGGTGGTGACTTGGGGTAGCACCACAATGCCCTCTTCGCTTTTTACGGGGTCGAGACTGGTGGAGAGGACCTCTGTGGCGATCTCATAGTGCCACAGGAACAGACTGGAGAGGTTCATCACCTCTTGCAGGCTGAAGGCAGGGTAGACCAGCAGCGCCAGCTTTTTCATATGGCGTTCTCCTTTCGACGGGGAGGTTAGTAGCGGATGACAAAGTAGATGACATACACCCAGCTCAGAAGGCCATGGATGATGGCCCAGCCCACCGAGTGCCAGGTGGTGTAGCTGATGACCATGGCCAGGGCGCTGCCGAAGGTGATGCCGGATTTGACGGTCTTGTGGATCACAGTTTGCTTTTTCTCTTCCAAGGGGATGTCTCCTTTCGGATTGGGGGGGGGATAGGGATGGAAGGTTCCGCTGGCTTCACGCCTGGCAGGGGCACGCCGGAGCTTCGTAGTGCTCCAGCTCCTCCGCGGGGTAGGCTGCGCTCCAGTGGTGGGGCTGCAATTCCCGAAGCGGCACAAAGAGGAGCGAGCCGTCCGTGGTGGTGACGCCGACCTGCACGTCCTCGCCCCAGTAGCGCAGCCGCTCCTGGCAGACGCCGCAGGGAGACAGCACGCAGAAGGGCGCGTTTTCATCCTCCCGGACGACGCACAGGCAGTGGGTCACTTTTTCCTGATATTTATGGGCCTCGCACATGGCGCCGGCCTCAATGCACAGCAGCACCGAGGCGTTGGCGCTCTCCAGCGCCACGCTGGTAAAATAGCTGCCCTGCTCGGTGTGGATGACGGCCACGCCGCCCCAGCCTTTGGGAAAGCGCTTTTTGAGAAATGTCGTGGCCATTTCATACATGGTCTTCTCGATTTCCAAATTTCGCAATGGGATCATCTCCTAATTCAGGCTAAAAGCACAGGCCGCCCCTGGGGGCGGCCTGTTGGCTTACAGTTCGCAGTTGTTGACAGTCCGGGGGAAGGGGAGGACGTCGCGGATGTTGCCCATGCCGGTGAGGTACATGACGCAGCGCTCGAAGCCCAGGCCGAATCCGGCGTGGCGGGCGGTGCCGTACTTCCGCAGATCCAGGTAGAAGTCGTAATCCTCCGGCTTCATGCCCAGCTCCTCAATGCGGTTCTTCAAAACCTCGTAGTCGTCCTCACGCTGGCTGCCGCCGATAATCTCGCCGATGCCGGGCACCAGGCAGTCCATGGCAGCCACGGTCTTGCCGTCCGGGTTCAGCTTCATATAGAAAGCCTTGATCTCCTTGGGGTAGTCGGTGACGAATACCGGCTTCTTGAATACCACTTCCGTCAGATACCGCTCGTGCTCGGTTTGCAGGTCGCTGCCCCAGTGCACCGGGAAAGCAAACTGGTCGTTGTGCTTTTCCAGAATCTCAATGGCTTCCGTGTAGGTCACGTGGCCGAAGTCGGAGCTCAGCACGTGGTTCAGCCGCTCCAGCAGGCCCTTATCCACAAACTGATTGAAGAAAGCCATCTCCTCGGGAGCGTGCTCCAGCACGTAGGCGATGATATACTTGATCATGTCCTCAGCAAGACGCATATCGTCACCCAGGTCAGCGAAGGCAATCTCCGGCTCAATCATCCAGAACTCCGCAGCGTGGCGGGTGGTGTTGGAGTTTTCCGCCCGGAAGGTGGGGCCGAAGGTGTAGATGTTCTTGAAGGCCATGGCGAAGGTCTCGCCGTTGAGCTGGCCGGACACGGTGAGGTTGGTGGGCTTGCCGTAGAAGTCCTGGGTGAAGTCCACCTTTCCGTCCTCGGTCTTGGGCACATTGGCAAGATCCAGGGTGGTCACCTGGAACATCTCGCC
>DVHE01000081.1 GCA_018712245.1 Candidatus Avoscillospira avicola
TAAAACACAGCCATTTCAGTTTTACAAAGGCTATCGCCTTTTTGCTGCTGACGGTTCAGATATCCGAGTCCCCAGCGACCCGGAACATACCAGCTCGCATTATCCCGGTACAAATGGACAATCTCCGTATATACTGGAGCAGCCGGCGAAAGCACCCTCGCCGATAATCTTGGTAGTATACGGCACCTCCGCCATGGTGAGATTGACGCAGTCGGTAAACCAGTAGGCCAGATTTTCAATGGCCAAGTCCGCCTGGTCATAGAACCAGACCTCCCGGATCTCGCCCCGGAGCGCCGCCCACGGCTGATCCTCGGGACTAGTGAACGCCTCACACCCGCCGCTGCCGGAGATGGTCAGCCGCCCGGAGGTCTCGTCGAAGTTCCAGGAGACATGACTCTCCCCAATGGTGCCGGAGGTTGTTTCCCAGGCAGCGCCGGGCAGGATACTCAGGCAGAGGCACAAGGCCACAGCCAGTGCCAACAATCGTTTCATACCCATAACGCCACCCTCAATCCACAATGGAGATGGTGAACACCACCGAGGCAGCGGCAGCGTGATCCTGGGTCTCGGCCAGCGCCACCTTGGCCTGGTAGCGCAGCGCCAGGGATTCGCCCGCCTCAATGGCCGGGAAGGCGGCGTCGGTCATGGGCAGTGAGCCTGCTCCGGTGGTGCCGCAGCCGTTGAGAGACAGGGCAATGGTACCGGCCAGGCCGGAGAAGTGGTCAAAGCTGCCGATGTCATAGGCACCGGGCTTCACCCAGATGGCCGTGACGGCCACCGGGTCTTTCCCGTGGTTGCGGATGGCAGCGTTGCTGGCCGTCAGCACCTTGCCGTCCACCACCGACACCGGCAGCGCCGCCGGGACGGTGACGGAGATCTGCCGCTGGCTCTCAATGACTGTCAGGGTCACAGGCACTTCGGCGGTGGTGGTCTCCGCAGCAGAGGCAAAGATGGAAAGCGCCAAAATTACAGCCAAAAGAATGGTCAGCCGCTTCATGCCGCATCACCTCCCAAGTTCCACTGCTCAGCCACATGGATGGCCGTCTCCACCTGGAGAGTGCCGAGAATGGCGCCGTCCCGGATGGCCGTCACATGGGCAGTGGCGTCATAGTCGCCCAACGACAGCGTATTCAGAAGCCGGATACCGGACAGGGCAGCCCCAGGTGCCAGCGTGGCAGTCTCGGTGACAGGCTCACCGTCCACGGTGAGATAGATCTCGTAGGTGTCCTTCTCACTGTGGTTGGCCAGGGTACCCTCGGCCACCAGGTCTTCTTTCTCCAGGAAGAAGTCCGCCGGGATGGTGACGGAGATCTGCTGATCCGTCACGGTCTGATCCAGGTTTTCCTGCTCTTCCAGAATGTCAGAAATGTCATAGAAGATGACCTCTGTCTCGGGGAATGCCTTGGCGCGGGCGGTGATGCCCACCTGGATGTCGTCATAGACGGCCAGGGTGGAATCCCGGTCATAGATCACCTTGACGGCATTATCCACCCGGCAGACCAGGACTTCGGGCATCTTGGTGCCGTCATTGCAGAACACCGCGTCGGTGCCGCCGCCCCAGGCCACCAGCCGCCCGGTGACGGTGACATTGGAGAGGGTGACGGCTTCTTCGGCCACACCGCAGCCGATGATCAGGTCGCCGTCTACGGTGAGGTTGGAGAGGGTCACATCTCCGGTGCGGATGAGGACGTTGCCGGTGAAGCTCTCGGTGTAGGTGCCTTCCTCGGTGAGATAGGTGCCGATGATATTGTGGAAGACCTGAGCAAACTCGGCGCGGGTGATGGCGTCCTGAGGTGCCAGCTTGCCGTTGCGTCCCTGGATATACCCGGCACCCACCATGGCTCGGACATAGGGCAGCGCCCAGTCAGAGATAGAGCAAGCATCCGAGAAGTCCGAGAGATCGGTGTCGCGGTAACGGTTGAGGTTGAGTTGCAAGGCTCTGGCCACCACGGTCATGGCCTCCTGGCGGGAGATATCCCGGCGAGGCGCCATGGTAGAGGCGCTGGTGCCTTCATAGGTACCCATGTGGTAGGCCATCTGAAGATCCTTGTAAAACCAGTCGGTGGTCTTGACGTCCCGGAACCGCTGGATGCTGGTGGTCTTGTAGGTGCCGAAAGCACGGTTGAGGACGGCGGCCATCTCGGCACGGGTGATGGAGTCCTGGGGACGGAGGCGACCGTGGTTGTCGCCGATGAGCAGGCCGTTCTCCACGGCGGCCTGGACAGCCGAGGCGTACCACTGGGTGGAGTCAAAGTCCGGGAAGGACGTGGCCGCCGGTGCCGCAGAGGCCACGGTGGCGATGCCCAGGCACAGGCAAAGTGCCAGCACCAGGGCGAGAACACGATAATGTTTCATGGGGTTTCCCTCCTCGTATAGACAAAGCCGGGAGCTGAGCCCCCGGCTGATGTAAGATGTGCTTGCTTAAAAAGAAAGCCTCGCAGAGTTCGCCATCCGCAGATGGCGAATAAATTCAAATCCGTTATTTCCGAGGACATGCGCATCGGAAATGACACACTACACCCCCGCAGGTTCGACAGCTTTTCGCAGAAAACCGAGAGCCTGCGGGGGTGCAATCCCCTTGCTGCAAAAAGCTCGCTTTTTGCAGCAGTATCATTAGATATCCCACTCCACGACAAACAGCACCGTAGCGATGCCGGTGTTGGTCACAGCCTTGGAGACGGGGGTCACGATGGCGTCATACTTGACGGAGACGGAGTTCCGGGCAGCGTCACCCTCGCCGGACATATAGCAGCCGGTCTCAGGAGCGGAAAGGAGCTGCTGACTGGTGGAGCTGCCGGCGATGGTGTTCTTGGCAGCGCCGCTGCCCAGGGTGATGGAGAAGCCCAGCTTGTTGCTGTCCACCTTCTCGCCGGCCAGAGAGGACTTGTTGCCGAAGGCGGTGAGACGCCAGCCGCCGGCGGCTTCCAGGGTGACGGAGGCGACCCGCACCGCGCCGTAGGAGTTGTTGACGATCTTGGCATCGGTGGCGGTGGTCACGGTGCCGTCGGTACCGACGGCGATGGGCAGCACGGTGGGGACGGTGACAGACATGGCCGTGGGGGCAGGATCACCATCCAGGGAACCGTCCACGGTGGAGGACAGGTTGACAGCGGCGGATGCGGAGTCACCGGAGGCGGAGATGTCCGTCCCGGCGGCGGAGGCAAAGACAGTAAAGCTGAAAATGGTGGCCAGTGCCAGACAGAGAGCGATGAGTTTCTTGCAGTTTTTCATGGTAACATATCTCCTTTTTAGTGATTGATGGTAAGGGTGATGACAGCACCGGCGGTGCCGAGAATGCTGCCGGTTTCAGGGTCAAGGGAGTGGAAGAGGGCGGTACATTCATAGGTGCCGGCCTCCAGGTGGACATCCAGGGCAGCCTTTTCAATCTTGCTGCCCACAGGGATGGCCTTGGATTCGTAGATGGTCTCCTTGGTGTCGTTGCGATAGATCTGCACCTGCTGGGGATAGCGGTTGACGTCCTCGTTGACAATCATTAGATTTCCCTCGGCGTCTCCGTCCTCGAAGACCGGCGTGGTGTTCATGCTGATGCGGATCATGCCCTCGGAGACGGTTTCGTTGAGGGTTTCTTCGATTTCTTCCTGGGACATCTGCTCCCAGCCGCCCTCGATGGCGTTCTCGTCAAAGACGATGCCGCTGGTCTG
>DVHE01000082.1 GCA_018712245.1 Candidatus Avoscillospira avicola
GACGACGGCACCGGCGAGGTCTACGACGCCTACCCTGCGCCATCTCTATCGCACCCAGCGGCCCTGCGGATTTTTGCCGGATGCCACCGACGCCTGGGGCAAGGAAGTCCTCCGGGGCTGGGGCGATCCCAAAACCGTCTCCTGGCATCTGATTCGGGAGAGCGGCGACGTTCTCTACAGCACCTTCAAGCACTTCGACGTGCTGCGGGAACGGGGCGTGGAGATCCCTGCCGAGGTGGAGCAGGGCGCCCGGAAGCTGGCCGACGCCTTTGTGGGCCTCTGGGACCGGTACGGTCAGTTCGGCCAGTTTGTAAATATCGACACCGGCGAGCTTGACGTAGGCGGCTCCACGGCCGGCGCCATCGCCGGAGCGGGCCTGTGCCGGGCCTATACCTGGTTCGGAGAGCCGCGGTACTTGGAAGTGGCGGAAGCCGCGACGCAGCTCTACTACGACCGGGACGCGGCCCACGGCTATACCACCGGCGGGCCGGAGGAAATTTTACAGTGCCCGGACAGTGAGAGCTGCGCGGGTTTGCTGGAGAGCCTGGTGGTGCTCTATGAGACGACCCATGCCGACCACTGGCTGGAGAAGGCAAAACACTTGGCTCATATGAGCGCCAGCTGGACCGTGGCTTACGACTACCACTTCCCGCCGGAGAGCGAATTTGGACGGCTGGATATGAAGTCGGTGGGTTCGGTCTTCGCCAACGCGCAGAACAAGCACTCCGCCCCCGGCAACTGTACCCTGTCCGGCGACAGCCTGTATCGGCTCTATCGCTATACCGGCGACCCGCTTTATAAGGAGCTCTTTGAGGACGTGGTCCTGACGGTGAGCCAGTATATGTCCACGGATGCCCGCCCCATCTGGTCTTGGGACGTGCCCAAGGACGCCAGCCTGCTCAACGACGACTCTATCACCGCGCCCCGGGAGAAACTGCTGCCCGGTTATATGTGCGAGCGGGTGAACCTCTCGGATTGGGAGAGCCAGCGGTGCGTGGGAGGCGTATTCAACGGCAGCTGCTGGTGTGAATGTACCAATCTCTTGATTTTGGCGGAGTGCGCCCACTTGGTGGACACCTCCCATGTGACTTGGATGGAGGGAACAACATGACATCCTACGAACGCGTGCGGCGCACCCTGGACCATCAGCCGGTGGACCGAGTGCCCTATGACATTCAGGCAGAGGATATTGTCTGGCAGCGGCTGCAGGACCACCTGGGGCTGGAGAGCCGCGACGCCGTCCGGGAGCACTTCGGCATTGACCGCTGGAGTGTAGGCCCACGGTATATTGGCCCCCCACTCAAAACCTTCGAGGACGGCTCTCACGAGATCATCGTCTCCGGCGGCCCGGTGTGTAAGGAATTTATGACGCCCACCGGCCCTACCGAAAACACCGTCCGCTGGCCCTGGGCCGACGTGACCGACGTCTCCGATCTGGAGGGGCGCTGGGGCTGGAACGGTAAAAAAGAGTGGTGGGATTTCTCCCACATTGAGGAGGACATCGACGCCATCAACGAGACGGGGCCCAAGTGGATCACGGCCCACGGCGACCCCTCTGGCCTGCAGCACCTGTCCATGTGGGTGGGAGACGAGGCATTCCTGATGATGCTGCTGACCGACGAGGATTTAGCCGTGGCCATGATCGAAAAGCACAATGAAATTCGCCTCTGGCACGCCCTCAAAACCCTGGAAGCGGGCCACGGAAAAATCCACGAACTCAACGGCGGTGGCGACTATGGCTACCAGAACGGCCCGCTGATCCCCGTGGATATGTTCCGGCGGTTCTTCAAGGACCTGTATGTGAACTTCTACCGGGAGATTAAAAAGAACTTCGACGTAGAGATCTTCTTCCACTCCTGCGGCGGCATCGAGCCGCTGATCCCTGAACTCATCGAAGCGGGTGTGACAATTCTCGATCCCATTCAGAGCGGCGCAGCTGGCATGGACCCGCGGACGCTGAAAAAGAAGTACGGCCATCAGCTGGCCTTCCACGGCGGCATTGACATCCAGCAGTTCCTGCCCCATGCCACGCCGGAGGAAGTCCGGGCCAAGCGCCGGGAGATGATCGAGATTCTGGGTGAGAACGGCGGCTTTATCCTCTCTCCCTCCCACAATTTGCAGCCGGACACACCGGTGGAGAACATCCTGGCCATCTATCAATAAGAAACAAATGCTCCGGAGGTGGAGAAACGCGTCATGATCTTCCAGCGAAAAGAATACAAATTTGACACAGTTCTGGCCCGGTATCTCGTGGATGAGGAGACCGGCGCTGTGAGCCTGACTTTGCTGCCCTCGGACCGGCAGGAGGACGCCTATGACCGCCGCCGGACGTGGCTGGAGGTGCCGGAGCTGGTGCGCATCGGCATGGACGCCCAGGCCTGGCAGGTGGGCAGCCTGGTCCATCTGTCGGTCCGGGGCGAGGCCCAGGGCAACGGCGCGGGCAATACGCTCAAGTATGGGGCGTCCACCCGGCAGCTCCGTCTGACCGAACAGTGCCGAACCGGCGACACCGTAACGACCCGCCTCCGGGGCGAGAACAGCCTGGAGGTATGGCACCGGCTCACCTGGCTGGGGGCCGCCTTCCGGGTGGAGACCGAGGTATATAACGCCGGGGCGGAGCCGGTCACGCTGGACCTCCTCACCAGCTTCAGTCTGGACAATCTGAGCCCCTACTGCACGGCGGAGGCCAAACATCTCCGGCTGCACCGGTTCCGGGGCGGCTGGAGCATGGAGGGGCTCCACACCGTGGAGGATGTGGAGCAGCTGAACCTGGCCACACCCTGGACCTATTCCTTCCCGGAGAGTGAGCGCTTCGGCGTCGTGGGCTCGCATCCGGCCAAGCGGTACTTCCCCACCTGCGCCGTGGAGGACCCCGAAGCCGGTGTGTTCTGGGGCGCGGCGCTCTCTGCCGCGGGGTCCTGGCAGATGGAGCTGTCCCGGGATTCCGACTGCTATTCCCTCTCCGGCGGCCTGGGCGATGTGGAGTCCACCAGCTGGAGTAAGGCTCTGGCGCCGGGGCAGCGCTTCACGGCGCCGGCGGCCTATGTGGCCGTGGGCCGGGACCTGGATGCGGTGTGCCGGCGCCTCTATGCACACCTGGAGCAGGCGGCGAAGCGGCAGCCGGAATCAGAGCGGGACCTGCCGGTGGTGTTCAACGAGTGGTGCACCACCTGGGGCAACCCCAGCCACGAGCGGATGCTGGCCCTGGCGGACGCCCTGGCGGGAACGCCGGTCCGCTATCTGGTCATCGACGCAGGCTGGACCAATGTGATCCCCAATTCCTTCGGCCAGGGCGGCAACGGCGACTGGGAATACGCCCGGGACCGGTTCCCCGGCGGCCTGCGGGCCACGGCCCGGGCGCTGCGGGAAAAGGGCTTCCGCACCGGCGTGTGGTTTGAATTCGAGGTGACGACCAAGGGCGCCCGGGTCTATGAACACGACTGGGACGAGATGCACCTGAAGCGGGGCGGCCACGTGATCGTCACCGGTGACAACCGCAGTTTCTGGGACCTCCGCCGTCCCGACACCGCGGCGTATCTCAAGGAGAAGGTCCTGGATTTCCTCCGAGACAATGAACTCAGCTATCTGAAAGTGGACTATAACGGTTCCATCGGCGTGGGCTGCGACGGCGGCGACAGCCTGGGCGACGGCCTCTATGCGCACCTCCAGGCAGTTCTGGCCTTCTTCGACCAGCTGCGCCGGGAGCTGCCGGACCTGGTCATTGAGAGCTGCGCCTCCGGCGGCCACCGGCTGACCATCCCCTTCCTGGAGCGGTGCGCCATGGCCAGCTTCTCCGACGCCCACGAGGGGCCGGAGATCCCGGTGCTGGCGGCGCGGCTCCACCGGCTGTCTCCGCCCCGGCAGCTGCAAATCTGGGCGGTACTCAATCCCTGGCAGACGCTGCGGGAGATGGGGTACCGACTGGCTTCCGGCTTCTTGGGACGGCTGTGCCTCTCCGGCGGCATCGACGGCCTTCAGGAGGACCAGCAGGCCCTGATGTGGCAGGCGTTGGAGCTCTACCGCCGGGCAACGCCCATCATCCGGCAGGGTGAGACGACGGTTTTGGGCGAGGGGTGCCGGAATCTCCGCCATCTCTCCGGCTGGCAGTGTGTGCTGCGGCGGAGCGGCACGCATCTGCTGGCGGTCATCCACACCTTTGACCAGCCGCCGGCCAAGATTTCCATTTCACTCCCGGTGGGGAACTGGCACCTGGTGGGGCAGTTGTCCGGCACGATGACGGCTGCGCCCGCGGAGGGATTCCTCCGGGTGGAACAAATGGCGGAACACTGCGGCGCGGTGGTGCTGCTGACAGACGCAAAGGAAAGGAACGAGGCGACATGATCGGACAAAACGAGGCGCATCTGCGCAATCGATGGCTGGAATTTTGGAATAAAGAGAATCACGACCGTCCGGTGATCTCCATAGAGGTACCCCTGGAAACGGACGTCCCCGCGCCGCCGAAGCCGGAGACCCTCCGGGAGCGTTGGGAGAATCCCGACTATGTGGTGGCCGCGGCCCGGCATCGGATGGAGCATACCTGGTACGGCGGCGAGGCCGTGCCGGTGCTGAACCCGGACCTGGGGCCGGACCTGGTGGGCGCCGTGGCAGGCTGCGGCATCGAGTACGGCGAAAATACCAGCTGGGCCGAGCCGGTGGTGACGGATTGGAGCGCCTATCCGCCCATCGCCTTCGACCCGGAAAACCCCTGGTGGAAGAAAATCTGCGCCCTGACCCGGGCCGCCGTGGCCGACGCCCGGGGCGACTATCTGGTGGGCATCACCGATCTCCACCCCGGCACCGACGGCCTGGTCTCCCTGCGGGGGCCCCAGGATCTGTGCTTTGATCTGATGGACTGCGGCGAGGTGCTGCTGCCGCGAACGCGGGAGCTCTTCGAGGTCTACCGGCGGATCTATGACGGCCTCACGGAGATCATCGCGCCCCACCAGGCCGGCTCCATCAACTGGATGGGCATCTGGCACCCGGAGAAGCGGTGGTACGTGGTGGGCAGCGACTTCTCCTGTATGCTGGGCAGCGAAGAATATGAGCGCTTCGTCGCGCCGGGACTGGAGCTGGAGCTGGACTATCTGGAGGCATCGATGTACCATCTGGACGGCCCGGCGGCAGCCCGGCAGCACCTGGCGCGGATTTTGCAGTTTGAAAAGCTGGACGGCGTGCAGTGGGTCTACGGCGCCGGACAGCCCTCTGCCCGGCACTGGCTTCCGCTGCTGCGGCAGATTCAGGCGGCGGGCAAGCGCATCCAGGTCCACTGCGAGGTGGAGGATGTGGTGCCGGTGTGCGAGGCGCTCCGGCCCGAGGGCGTCCATCTGATCGTGGACGACTGCCCCGATGTGGAGACCGGCGAGAAATTGCTCCAGGCTGCGGAGGAAGCCACCCGGGAGAACAGGAGCGAACGCCATGGATGAAAAACAGTATCTCCGGGACCTGGCGCAGCGGCAGGCAGAGCTGGCGGCACACCCGGACAATGCGGCACTGGCCCAGGCGTGGTATGACCACAACAGCCTCCGGGGTCAGCGGCCCATGGTGGTCTTTGAGGAGGAGACCTGCAAGCAGGAGTTCTTCCAGCTCCAGTGCGAAGACCCGCTGGCCCGCTATGTGGAGGGGCAGCTGCTCCAGACCATCCGGGCCAAGGAGCTGATTGGAGACGACAAAGTGGTGCCGGACTTCCTCCGGGTGCCAGTGCAGATCGAGAGCCAGTTTTTCGGCGTCGAACGCCACCGGACGGTGGCGGCGGAGGGCCTGGGTTACCACGACGAGCCGGTGCTGGTCAACCTGGAGGAGGATTTGTCCAAGCTCCGTCCCTCGGAGTTTCACTATAACAAGGCCGCGACGGAGCGGCTGGAGAACTTCGCCGGGGACATCCTGGGCGATGTGCTGCCCCTGCGGCGGGTGAACGAGCTGAACCAGTGGCACTTCGCGCCGACGCAGCACGTGGTGAACCTGATGGGCATGGAAAACCTGTTTCTGGCTATGTTTGACGCGCCGGAGGCGCTGCACCGGCTGATGGCCTTCCTGGTGGAGGACATGAAGCGGCTGCTGCGGTGGGAGGAGCAGGAGGGCCTGCTCTTCGCCAACGCCGGGAACGACTACATGGGCAGCGGCAGCTACTGCTTCAACCGGGAGCTACCGGCGTCAGGGCCGGTGGTCTCGACCCAGACCTGGGGCCACAGTAACTCCCAGGAGAGCGTGGGCATCAGCCCGGAGCAGTACGCAGAATTTGTCTTCCCCTATATCCAGGAGATCGCCAGGGAGTTCGGCCTCTTCTACTACGGCTGCTGCGAGCCGGTGGACCCCATCTGGGACGACTGCCTGAGCAAGCTGCCGAACCTGCGGAAGGTGTCCATTTCGGCCTGGTGCGACGAGGAGAAGATGGCGGAGCGGCTTTCCAAGGCCCCGGTGATCTACTC
Organism: Candidatus Avoscillospira avicola; assembly: GCA_018712245.1. Classification (GTDB taxonomy): domain Bacteria; phylum Bacillota; class Clostridia; order Oscillospirales; family Oscillospiraceae; genus Avoscillospira; species Avoscillospira avicola. Next base: position 6,426 of record DVHE01000082.1, read on the forward strand.
CCGGAAGCCCAGCCCCAATTTCCTGGGTGTGGATCATGTGCTGGACGAAGAAGCATTCCGGGCGTATATCAAGCGCACCATCGACCTGACCCGAGGCTGCCACGTGGAGATCATCTTCCGGGACATCTACACCCTCCACGGCAACCCCGACAAGGCCCGCCGCGCCGTGGAGATCGTGCGCAGTTTGCTGTAACCGGATTTCTCTCGCAGTGCGTAAATAACGAAAAAGCCGTTGCAGGATTGACTCCTGCGACGGCTTTTTCGTTTTGAGGATTGCTCTTTGCTGCACGCAAGCAATGATTTCACACCGGATGTTACTTGCTGCGTATAAACGGCTCTTTTACTTCCGTGGAAACCAAGTCTCCATATGCTGCCGGCTTTCGGTAGGCATTCCCCCACGTCTCCCGCGCCCGGTAGGCTCTGATGCGATCCATGTCAAACGCTGCGATCAAAATATCTTCCAACGTGTCATCCGCCATGACAATCGCTTGATCCAGACAGTTCCCGTTTTCATCAAACACAATCGGGGAAAACGCGCAGGAACCGCCCCATCCTTTACCGGGATAATTTGCCATGGCGACTCCAACCATATTTTCAAACGCTCTCGTACGCAGCTGATTGATTCGCGGCGGATTCATATCGCAGGCATTGGGAACCAGAATGATTTCCGCCCCTTTCAGCATCAGGACGCGGGCGCTTTCCGGAAATTCCCGGTCATAGCAGATCATGACTCCCAGTTGGACGCCTTCAAAATCACACACCTGGAAGGCATCGCCATGCTTTAGCAGCTTTTCTAAAGAAAAATCACAGGTATGGACTTTTGCATAATTGAGGAGGATATTTCCGCCGCGGTCAATGATGATCGCGGTGTTTTGAAATTTGTCTTCCGTCTTTGACAAAAAAGTGGCGCAAACGCCGACCTTGTATTTTGCGGCAGCGCCTTGTATCGCGGCCACATAGTCGCTGTCCATTGTAACGGCGCTATCCAGCCATGCCCTGCGCTCTTTTTCAAACGCGGGGTCCATCGGGTTGTCAAACGCACCATCAAAAGGCGGGGCATATCCGTTGGACCACATCTCCGGAAACAGCACAAGATCTGCGCCCATGCCGCTTGCTTCCTTGATATACTGAACGGCCAATTCCAAGTTCCTGTTTTTGTTATTCGGTACCGCTCTCTTTTGTACCAGAGCCACTTTCAATGTTGACATCTGTCTTTCCCCTGCCCCTCTCCGGCGTCCAGTGTTTGCGCCCATTATAGCACAAATTTCTCGTTTCCACTATGAGTTAACAGCCCCGCCGGTTCTGGCTGATCAGCAGCCAAGACCGGCGGGGCCGTCCGCGTCAATTTCATACAGTCCGGTTCCCGGACTGTGGACGCACTTCCCTATTGTATTGTATTGCACTGGGAAAGCCCCGGTACATCTAATCGCAGCACCTCAAAAGTTATAGCGAAACTGCACAATTTTACTTGTGACTTTTGTATACGATGCTCTCCTCGTGCAGCGCCTCCAGGCATGGAATTTTCCAGTCCGGCGTGGAGCCGTTGCCCATAGTCAGCATAAATCGGCCGTCGGGCCGCCAGAATGTATCAATCATACGCCGAACCTCCCGGCGGACGTCCTCCACGGTTCCGAAGGGGATGGTTTGCTGCACATCAAAGCCGGCCCAAATGCAGATTTGTCCGCCAAAGCGCTCCGCGATCTCCCGCTGGTCCATGGTGTTTTTCTGAATGGGGTGGATGACATCCAGGCCCATGTCGATGAAATCCGGCAGAAACGCTTCGATGTTGCCGCAGGAGTGGAGCCAGAAGTGGCAGCCCAGGGCGTGGGCCTTTTCGATGATTCGCCGATAATAAGGCACAAAGAACTCCTGGAAAATTTCCACCGGGAAGAAGGCAGCGTGCTGCATGCCCAGATCGTCGGACACGAAGAAGCCGTCCACGGGGTGCGCCGCACAGACGCGCTCCATCATGCGGCAGTAAAAGGCGGTGAGCTTCTCAAAAAGCTGGTGGACATACGCCGGATGGAGGAAAAAGTCCATCAGGGCGTTTTCCATCCCGCGAATGGACCAAAGCCGCTCAAAGAGGCAATACCACCACCGGGCCAGAACATACCGCTGGCCGTCACTGTGGAATTCCGGCACCAAGCCGGGATACTCCGCCGAAGGAAATGTATCAAAGAATATGGCTGCCTCTTCGCTTTCCCAGTCATCCACCAGGGGACGGTTGTCCAGCCCCGCGGCGCTGTCCTCTTCCTTGTCCACACCGGTCCAGCGGTATTGGGGATCGTCGGCAGGCGCGTGCAAAAGATCGGGCATGGGAATTTCGAAATATTGGATATCGTGCGGGAACTGTGCCATCCACTGGCGGAAACGTGTCTCATCTCCACCCATGATGTTGCTATAAGTCCAGTGGTCGTAGGCCAGAGGGATACGGTCCGCCGCGCCCCGGCCCTCAATGACGGCACGGACTGCTTCACGGCTCAGTGGCTGCATAGGGGCTGCTCCTTTCCTTTGGGAGAATAGATTTCGATCTTGGTCAGGGCGGGCAGCAATCCACTGTCGATTTGCGTGAATACCACCCGCAGATATCGGACCTGGTCTGCCTGAAATTCATCCAAGATACCGTTGCTCCAAGCGGTGCGGCGGGTCTTGGCCTGAACCGTCCAGGCTTGCCCGTCCACAGAGGTATGAATTTCATAGGAATAGTGGGTGCAGTCGCTGCCCATTTGGCCGCCGATGTGGACCATCGCGTCCTCCACCTGACAGATATGCCCCAGGTCTACCTGGAAGTATTCCGGCTGCTGTCCGATGGCGTCGCCAATCCACATGGTCTCCCAGAAGCGGCCCGGCCCCATCACGCGGTCAGCATCCTCCGGGTGCGAGCTGGCCGTACAGGCACAGCCCTGGGCCAGATTGTGCCGAGGCACAGGGAGAGCATCCAACGGGGGATGCGTGTCCGCCCAGTCGTCGTCCTGACTGCGCAGGCGGTGCGCCACCAGCAGCGCTTGATAGGGCAATTCCTCCGCTGCCGCGGGCAAAACGACGCCGTGCCATCGGGCCTCCAGCGCACCGGCCTTGGCGTACACTGTCACTGGCCCAGGCTTGCTGCCAGTGCGGAAATATGCGGAAGCGATGCCCGCTTCAGCCACGGCAGGATTGGCAGCGGGGTATATGAGGCCGTCGGCCACGATCTCGCCGCAGCCCTCCAGTGTAAAGGTCACAGGCTCCTCAAAGGCTTCGCAGAGCTGCCCTTCAGCGTCCAGGACCCGGGCATGGAGCCGCACAATCTCGCCGCAAGGCAGCGCATTTGCGGTGGCCTCGAGTACCATCCGATGGGGCGGCCCCGGCGGCGACCACTGGGCGGTCGCCAGCAGATTGCCCGCGCTATCCAAGGCCTTGGCACGGATCGTGCCCTCGGGCACCTGGTCAAAATAGAAGGGCGGATGGGGCAGCGCGGTGCAGAGGCCATCCGACCTGGGGACCTTCCGGCAGCGGTACAAGGACTGCGCCCCCTGGAAGACCTCCAGCTCCACGCAGTCACCGTTGGAGTAGACGTACACGTCGCCCTCCCCCGGCGCCAGATAGAGGACCGGTCCCGTCTCCACCCCCATGGCCTCCAGAGCCGCGTTCCGAGCTGTGGGACGCTGACTGGCCATGGCATAGTAGGACGTCTTTGGCAGCCGCCAGCTGTCCCAGATCCCACAGGGGGAGATTTTACTCCACATCCCCCGGCTGTCAATGCCGGTCCAAATGGCGCATCCGGCAAAGCTGGGGCTTTCCTGGTAGAACTGAAAGCAATTGGCCAGCGTATAGACATCATCCTGGAAGTCAAAGAGCAGTTTGTTGGCCTTGCGGCGGTTTTCCGCCGGGCCGCAGGGATACTCGCTGCCGCAATGGCCCCGCGTCACGCGCCGCGACAGCTTTCCTCCGTAGGCTTCCAGCCAGATATCTCCGTACTCCCGGTGGAACATCAAAGCCTTGGAGGTCTTGGCCAGCGGGTCCTGGAAGCCGTAGATGAAATCCGCCAGCGCATCGATGCCGTTGGTGGCCGGATCGTAGCCGTAGCTCTCCGCCGCCACCCGGGCGTCGGCGGATTCCTCCAGGGCAATCTCCTCCATGCGGCGGGTGTACCCCGGCGGGATGTGGTACGTCTCGTTGAGTACCGTCTCATAGGCCAAAATGCAGGGACGGTTCCGATCCCGGCGGACCATCTGTCGGATGTTCTGATGGACCCGCGTGGTGAACGGCTGATCGTCACCGGAGGGGTACCACTGCCAGCCCGGCGTGGCCTCGATGACCAGAATGCCCAGCTGGTCGCAGGCTGCCAAAAAATCGACGGACATGGGATAGTGGGCAGTCCGCACCACGGAAAACCCGGCGCTCTTGTAGAGAATAGCATCCTGCCGCTGGAGCAGGGGTGTGGCGGCATTGCCCAGAATGGGGTAATCCTGGTGCCGCTTGACGCCGGATAGCAGCGGCGCACGAACGCCGTTGATGCACACGCCCCGCTCCCGGCTGCACGTGATCTGCCGCAATCCCACCTGCTCTTCGTACCGGTGGAGAACCGCTCCATTTTGGAGCAGCGTGCAGGTCAGCGGATAGAGATGCGGGCGATCCAGGCTCCAGAGAACGGGCTGGGCCGGATGAAGCGTCTGGGTAACAGTCCGGGCACTGTGGGCCGGCAGCACAAAGCTGCTGGATTCCTCCGCCGCATCGCCCAGGGAGACCGTGAGCTTCAGTGCCTGGTCCATGCCGGTGGTATTGCGGACATGGGTGTGAACGGTACAGCCATCGGGCTTGTATGTAAAGATCACCCCGCCGCCCCGGGGGAGGTCCTCAAACAGGGCGTTGGTGATATGGACGGGCTCCAGCACATCCAGCCACACATTGCGGTAAATGCCGCCGAAGTAGGTAAAATCCAGCACTACCTGGGGCTTGCCGGGCGGAACCTGGGGCGCGTCCCGGTTGTCCGCCAGCACCACCAGCACATTGTCGCCGTCGTCGCGGAGGAAGGGTGTCAGCTCCACCACAAAGGGGAGATACCCGCCACAGTTTGTGTGGACGGTTCCGTCCTGATCTGGCGCGGCGTCCGCGAATTTTGTGTGCAGCTTCGTACCATTGAGCCATACGTCGGTGACGCCCATGACGGCCTCAAACTCCAGAAAAACCAGCTTGCCGTGGCACTGCGGCGTCGGGAAGTGCTTCCGGTACATGACTTGCCCTTGAAAGGTCGGATTGTCCCCATTGGCATATGGCTCATAGCGCGGTGTGTGGGGCAGCGTGACTGGGTCCCAGGTTGCCAACGCCTCCGTGGGATACGCCGGGTCCACTGCTTTCGGCCAATAGACTCGGGCAAACCGCCAGCCCTGATTGAAAGAAAAACGCTGATTCATCCTATTTCCCCCTCTAAAGTTCAGTATAAAAAACCGGAAGAAAAGCGCAACTATAAAAACTGTGGATCGCTATAAGATGTTCAGAATTTAGGCATTATTCCAATATTATAGAGATGCAGCGTCCTGATTTGACCTCCAGTTTGAAGGTCCAAAAGCCGGCTGGCGCCAAGCCTCAACATGCGTTGTCAGACAGCCTCTGCGGCGGGAATTTCTGCACCCCGGCTTTCCGTGGGCTTTTCGTTCGGCGGTTCCGGTGAGCAGCGTTTCTCCTCGCCATACGCCTCCACGCAGGCCGGCAGCCCGCTCACTTCCCTAAAGAGGACAGCGAAACAAAGCTACAAAAACTGTGGGTCGCTATAAAATATGGAGAATTGCGGCACGGCGTCCTGGTTTTAAGAAAGTTCCTATTTTTTGTTGATGCCGGACGCCCATGGGTCTGCTATACTGATGTCAAAGTGAGCGCCGTCTCTGGCAGGACGCGCTCCTGTGCCTCCGAAGAGAAAGGAGTCATTCCTATGCCGTTCATAAAGAACCCGGTGCTCCCGGGCTTTCACCCAGACCCCGCCATGATTCGGGTGGGGGACGACTATTATCTGGCGACCTCCACCTTTGAGTGGTTCCCCGGCGTCGCGGTGTATCACTCCCGGGATTTGGTCCATTGGGAATTTGCGGCGTATCCCCTGACCCGGGTGAGCCAGCTGGAGTTGCGGGGCGTTCCCAGCTCCTGCGGCGTGTTTGCCCCCTGCCTGAGCTACTGCGACGGCCTCTTTTACCTGGTCTACACCGTGGTCAAGACCGAATCCGTGTTCCAGGACACGGACAACTACCTGGTCACGGCCCCGGCCATCGAAGGCCCCTGGTCAGAGCCGATCTACCTCAACAGCACGGGCTTTGACCCTTCCCTGTTCCACGACGCGGACGGGCGGAAGTGGCTGGTAAACCGCGACTGCGACACCCGGCTCTACCAGGCCAACCGGGGCGGCATTCTGCTGCGGGAGTACGACGCGGCGCAAAAGCGCCTGGTGGGGCCGGAATACCGCATCTACCGCAGTGAAAAAATCATCGGCGCGGAGGGACCGCATCTCTATCGCCACAGCGGCTGGTACTACCTGGTGCTCGCTGAAGGCGGAACTGATACAAACCACGTAGTCACGGTGGCGAGAAGCCACAGCCTGACCGGCCCTTACGACTGCGACCCGGAGACCCCGATGCTCACCAGCCAGGATGATCCGTGGAATCCGCTGCAAAAGGCGGGCCACGGCAGCCTCGTGGAGACCCAGGACGGGCAGTGGTATTTGGCCCACCTGGTGGGGCGGCCTTTGCCCAGCAAGGGGACCTGCATTCTTGGCCGGGAAACGGCGATTCAGAAGGTGGAGTGGACAGAGGACGGATGGCTGCGGCTCTCTGGCGGCGGCAGGACACCGCGGCAGCTGGTGGAAGCCCCGGCGCTGCCGCCGCACCCGGTGCCGCCGCTGCCGGAACGGGACGACTTTGACAGGGAGGCGCTGGGCTACCCCTATCAGACGCTGCGCGTCCCGCTGGGCGAGACGGTCCTGACGCTGCGGGAGCGTCCCGGTTTCCTCCGGCTCTATGGTCGGGACAGCCTTCATTCCAAGTACGAGCAGGCGCTGGTCGCCCGGCGGCAGCAGGCGTTCTGCTTTGAGGCGGAGACTGAGGTGGAATTTGAGCCGGAGAACTATCATCAGATGGCCGGGCTGATCTGCCTCTATGACACCGAGAGCTTTTACTATCTCTATCTGACCCGCGACGAGGCCGGGCAGAAGCGACTGAACGTGATGCAAAGCGTCTTGGGCGCGGTGAGCTATCCGCTGGGCGCTGGCATCGCCGTAGCCGATGGCGCCATGGTGCTGCGAGCCATGGTCCGCTATGATGTGCTGCGGTTCGGCTATGAGCAGGCAGGCGCTGCGCACTGGCTGGAGCCGCGCTTTGACTATGCCGTTCTGTCCGACGACTATGCCATTGCGCGAAATCACTGGCGCTTTACTGGCGCCTTTGTAGGCCTGTGCTGCCAGGACTGCTACGACCATCGCGCCCACGCAGATTTTGATTATTTCCTCTACCGTGAGACGGACAAGGCAAACGATATGCGAGAAGCTGAGAATTAAGGAGGTAAAATTATGTCTGAAAAACACGCGTTGATTTTCCAGGGCGGCTGGGACGGCCACGAGCCGGCACTGGTAGCGAAGCGGTTTGCATCGCTGCTGGAGAAGCACGGATACCGCTGCACCATCAGCGATACCCAGGACTGTTTGGCAGATCTGGAGACACTGAAAGCCCTGGACCTGATCGTCCCCTGCTGGACCATGGGCGAGATCCCGCAGGAATATTCGATGAACGTGTCCAAAGCCGTCGCCTCCGGCGTGGGTCTGGCAGGCTGCCACGGCGGTATGTGCGACGCCTTCCGCAATGACGTGGAATGGCAATTCATGACCGGCGGGCAGTGGGTCGCGCATCCCGGCTGCGACGGGGTCAACTACATGGTCAACATCCGCCGTGGCTCCAGTCCCATCGTGGAGGGGATTGAGGACTTCCCGGTGTGCAGCGAGCAGTATTACCTGCACATCGACCCGGCGGTGGAGATTCTGGCCACCACCCGTTTCCCCCTGGTGCCCTACTACCACAGTTCCAACAAGCCGGTGGATATGCCGGTGGCCTGGACCAAGTTCTGGGGCAATGGCCGGGTGTTCTACTGCTCCCTGGGCCATCACGACGATGTGTTTGACAAGTCGCCCGAGGCACAGCTTCTGATGGAGCGGGGCATGGTCTGGGCTGCCGAGGGCAAGGCCTACGCCGTGGCCCATGGGCTGACCACCGAGCGGTTTGAAGGATAGGAGGAAGCAGCCATGGAACCAGTGAAAATCGGTATTTTGGGCGTTGGCGCCATCAGCGGAATCTACCTGCAAAATCTAACCCACCTCTTCCGGGAGGTAGAGGTCCTGGGCGTCTACGACCTGTTCCGAGAGAAATGCGAGAAGGCGCAGGCAGAATATCATTTCCCCAAGATCTATGACAGCCAGGAGGCGCTGCTGCAAGACCCGGAGGTTCAGATCGTGCTGAACCTGACCCGGCCCTTTGAGCATTATGAGACTACCAAGGCAGCACTGCTGGCGGGGAAGCACGTCTACAGCGAAAAGCCTCTGGCGGCGACCTATGAGCAGGGCAAGGAGCTGGTGGCCTTGGCGCGGGAGAAGGGCCTGATGCTGGGCGGCGCGCCGGATACCTTCCTGGGCAGCGGCATTCAGACCTGCCGCAAGCTCATCGACGACGGATACATCGGCACGCCGGTGGGCGCGGCAGCCTTTATGATCTGCCGGGGCCATGAGAGCTGGCATCCGTCGCCGGAGTTCTACTATCAGTTCGGCGGCGGCCCGATGATGGACATGGGCCCCTATTATCTCACGGCTCTGGTCAACCTGCTGGGCGGCGTATCCAGTCTGACCGGCGTCACCAAGGCCAGCTTTGCCCAGCGGACCATCACCAGCGAGCCCAAGAAAGGCCAGGTCATTCAGGTGGAGGTACCCACCCATGTGACCGGCATCATGAACTTCGAAAATGGCGCCGTGGGCACGATTCTTACCACCTTCGACGTCCACTACGACACCCAGGCGCGGCTGGAGATCTACGGTTCGGAGGGAACGCTCTCCGTGCCGGACCCCAACGGCTTCGGCGGTCCGGTGAAGCTCCTGCGTCCCGAGGACGGCAGCTGGAAGGAGATTCCGCTGCTCTTCGACTACCAGGAGAACAGCCGTGGCCTGGGCCTGGCGGACATGGCCAAGGCCCTCCAGACCGGGCGGCCCTTCCGCGCCGACTGCGAACAGACCCTGCACGTATTGGAGATCATGACCGGCTTTGAAAAGAGCAGCCGCGAAGGCAGACTGCTCCAGCTGGAAAGCCGCTACACGAGAAAGGCCCCCATGCACCGCGGCCCCGTACAGGGGATTCTGGACTGACGCTTTGGACATACACCCTGCCCGTGCCGGCGGCATAGCCGCCGGCACGGGCAACCCATTCTCATCTCAAATGGTAAGGAGCCGATCACTGTGGCGTTTTTTCAACGGTATCTTCTGCCTCTGACTCCGTCAGCCATCAAGGCGGGACAGAGCGCAGCGCTCTGCCTGGACACCCGGGCACTGGGGGATTTTGACCCGGCCCACAGCCGCATCAAGCTGCGGCTGCGGGGTAATGTAGCCCTGCACCCCTCCTGGATGTACGAGGGAGGACTGCCCTTTTACTACCGGGACATCGACGATTCCCTGACTGCCGAGACCCATCACAGCGCCTATGCCCTGAAGCTGACGGCACACGGTGAGCCGTGGCCCCGGCGCGCTTATTATAAAATCCAGTGTCCGCCCAAAATCAATTCCCAGTATCCTGTGCCCCAGGGCGGCGGTTCCTGGACCTTTTCTCTCTGGGTCAAAACGACAGAATTGGTGGCCCGCGGCTGCGCGTCGGTGACATTTGACCTGTGGAACAAGCGGGAGGGCAGAAGCCCTCGAGACATCAATGACCCGCCGGACCTACAGCGCGTCGTCTCTCTGCCCATCGGTACGACGGATTGGCAGCAGCTGACCTGCCCCATCCCCCTGGATGAGAATACCACCGCCGCGGTCCTGGTGACAGTAGCCCTGGAGGATGCCGACGGCACGCTTTTCTTGGAGGACCTTCAGCTCACCAACCGTTTGGGCTTCAACATTCTGCCGCCCATCGCACCGGCCAACCGCTATCTGGAGTGCTTCAACTGGTTTGGCGAGAATCTTTCCCACAAGGAATGGACGGACCTGGAAGTTCGGGTCAACGGCGGCACGCCCCAAGCGGCGCAACTGTTCCAGCGGTGCTTCCGGGGGTCGGAGAACGAATTTGAACTGCGCGGCCTCAGGTTGGGAGAAAACACCATCCAGCTGACCAATGCCTCCGCCTACCGGGAACCGCTGCCCTGGAATTTAGAGCAAGCGGAGCTGCTGGTGGAAAAAATCGCGTCGGTGCGGATCGCCTGGTGCCCTGAGACGGCGGTGCGCGGCAGGACGTTCGGTATTCTGCTGAAAACCTACGCTCCCGAAATGCAGGTGGAAATTACCGCCACGGCGGGATTATCCGCGCCGAAGCGCGTCCTTCTGCAAGAGCCGGGCCTCCATGTGCTTTCCGTACAAGCGGGAGAGGCCGGCGGACAGCAGTCCCTGACCCTGCGGGTCGGCACATACACCGAAACGGCCGTAATCTCCCGCATAGTAGACCGGGCGGACGACGGCGTCCTGGTGGGTAGCGGCGACGCCATCTATGTGCCCCAGGAGCTGGAACAGATGGAGGATTTCCTCATCTGGTATCTGGAGAACGGCCTGGGCAATCTGCTGACCTTCCGTCCGGTTTACCGCTGGAGCGGCACCCGGGCCTGCAACGAGGCCATGTGGCGGAAGCTGGTCCCGATTCTCAACGGCCTGGACCTCCATTACTGCCTGATGTTCGACGGTCGGGAGCTGCCGGGCATCAACGCCAATCCCACGAAGGCGATGCTGGCCGGGCCCGGCTTTGTGGGCGTGCAGGCCCATGAGCGCGACGGCGCTCTCTACTACTGGCTCCAGCGGAAATCCTGGCCCAACGACATCCTCTTTGAGGAGCTGTCCCACCATATTCTGCGCCATCCGGATTTCCCACGGTACCATCTGCCGATTACGTACCAGGGAGATGATACGTATTTCTGCTTCAGCCCCCACATGGCCGATCAGAAGGCCGCCGCGGAGCAGTTTGTGTCCCGGGCGCGGACACTGCTGGAGGGCATGAAGCGCCATACCGGCCCGTCGGTCCTGTTCAAATACTTCTTCCAGGCCGGACTGGAAGTGGGCGGCGCGGAGCTGATGTACGGTCCGATGGAGGTAGTCCTGGCCGCCCTGCGCGGCGCCAGCACCGCCTATCACCGGGACGTCTTTACCGCGCACCTGGCAGTCCAGTGGGGGACGACGCCCCACGACACCCCGGAGCGCTACCGCCGGTACCAGCTGGCATTGTACATCTCCTATCTCCAGGGCGTCAGCCACATCAACACCGAGGAAGGGCTCTACCGGCAGGAGGAGTTTTTCGCCATCTGGGACCGGTTCAGCGAGCCGGTGCGGCGCCATCAGCAGGTGGAGCGGTCGTTTGTGGAGTACGTCAACACCCACACCCGCCGGGGCAAGCTCCACCGCGGCATCGCGCTGCTCCACGGCCAGTACGACGGTTGGGCCTGCTTCTGCCGTCGGGAGGCATGGGCCCAGACGGGGCCTCAGTGGGCCTTTGCTGCGCCGGAGGAAAGCTGGGACCTGATCCGCGTCTTTTATCCCGACAGTGTGCTGGACGCCATCTACCGCCACCCCTGTCCTGCCGCCCCCCAGGGCTATTATTCCAGAACGCCCTACGGCCCGGTGGATATTCTGCCGGTGGAGGCAGAGGAAGCTGTGCTGGATTCCTACGAGGCCCTGGCGTTTCTCGGCTGGAACACGGCGGACGAAGGGCAAATCGATCGCCTGACGCACTATGTATCCCAGGGCGGCACGCTGGTGCTGGGCTGGCCGCACCTCTTTACCGACACTGACCGGGAAACTGTGCTGCGCGGCGGCGGCCATCCGCTGGACGCAGCGCGCCTTACCGGTGTCCGGCTGCTGGACTTTGCTGAGACGGAAAACGGCGCCACGCTGGGCAACGTGACGATGGCACCGGACGTGACGGTGCTGGAGGAGCGCAGCGGCCAGCCGCTGCTGCTCTGCCGAAAGCTGGGCCGGGGCCGCGTGTACTTTGTCAACGCCAGGGAATATCCGGCGGAACCGGCGGTGCGGCCATGGTACGAGAGGCTGCTGACGCAGTTGGGCCGCGAAGAAGCGGCGCGGGAAAAGCAAAAGGGCTTTATGGAGTCCGCAGATACGGTGCAGAGCTGCATCTATGAAACGGAAGACGGCACCAGAACCATCTATGCCATCAATACCGACTGGTGGTCCTCAGACAAGACCACTGCCACAGCTACGCTGTGGCTCGGCGAACGGTCCTGGCCTGTGGAGCTCCGGCGTGGCAAAATCCATGCTTTCACAGTGACGGGCAGCACGGTTCGTGCGGAGGAAGAGACGGAAGAAGCAACCTGAATATGAATCAATGATGCCCCTGCCGAATGATTCGGCAGGGGCATAGTATAATCTATAACCTCATATTTTGTGTGCAATTCTGCGCTAGTATGCCCCATACTCCGCGGCGGCATCCAGAAAAACAAGAAAGTTTTCCAGTACCCGAGGGCGGAGCGGCAGGTCGATGGGAGTTGCCGTGGGCATCAGGATAAAGCCGCCGCCGGGCTTGCCGGCTTCCATGGCCTCTCGCACCAGCTGGCGAATGCGCGCCGGCGCGGCGTTCTCCAGCTCCCGCAGCTCCACGTTCCCCATGAGGATGAGTTTGTCGCCCCAGCCGGCCTTGACCTCGGCAAGAGAGATATTTCCGTCGGGGATCGGCTCTACGGGGTCGATGCACTGGACGCCTGTCCGGACAAATTCATCCAGGTTTTCACGGATGTTGCCGTGGGAGTGGATCCGCGTGATCGCGCCCGCCTGCCGCAGCCGCGCAATCATCGGCGTCAGGTATTTCGTCTCCAGCTCCGGGAAGAGCTCCGGGGGAAGATAGGGCGGCGTGCAGTATTCGGCTCCATAGATGCGCACCATGACGTCCCGCAGATCGTGCTGCGCCACGGCCTCGATGGCCTGCATCTTGTAGGCAAACAGCCGTTCCAGCAGTGCGCGAATCAGGTCGCCGTCCGTAAAGAGCATCATCAGCAGCTGGGTCATACCCAGCAGATCGGCTGCATCGCTGAGCGGGTCGCCAAAGTCCAGCAGCATGATGCCGTTTTCGCCCAGCGCCTTCTGCTTGCGGTAAAAAGGCTCCATGTCCAGGGACGGCGGCGGAACCTCCACGTCCAAAAAGCGCCGGATATCTGCTGCGTCCTTTAGGAAGTGTTCCACCCGCCACAGCGTCATCACCGTGTCGCTCTGCTTCGTGACCATGGTGAACGGTCCCTGCGGCGTGTGCCAGGTCACGTGATCCACGGTGTACGAATCTTCCCGGTGGGTACTGTGGGTGACTATTTCGGAATCATACCGGAAGGGCGGCGCATACATCAAAATGCAGTCGCTTTTAGCCCGGATCTGGTCCATCAGTGGGCGATAGGACGGCGTGTGGTTATACCAGGCATCCTCGTCGTAGCCGCAGAGTTCGTAGCAGGAAACCGGCACCCGGTCGGTGGGCTCCCGGCGGAGGCAGGCCAGCAGCCGCTGGCGGGAAGTCATCTGCTCCAAGGTCACTCCGCCTCCTTCCGCGCCAGCTGGTCCAGCAGCGCTTGGCGGTATTGTTCCATGTCGATGGTGCATCCCTCTGTCCGGGACTTCTCCGCCGCCAGGGCCACCAGGTGGCTCTCCACCGACATACTGGCGCTGGACAGCTCGAAGGCGCCGTTCGTCGCCACGGTGCGGAGGAAGCCCTTCATAAACGCGTCGTCACTGCCGCTATGGCCGCTGGACCCAGTTTGGATCTGAATTTTTGTCACGTCATCTGTAAGGAAATCCCGGATTTCGAGCCAGCTTCCTTCCATATCGCCGAGAATCTGTCCCCGGGTACCCATGATATTCGTGATGCGGCTGCCAACGCCCGTAAACGCGCACATCGTGAAGCTGACGGTCACGCCGTGGGTCAGCTGGAGATTCACCACCTGATGATCCACAACGTCGTTGTCGCAGTAGTAGACACACCGCCCGTAGGGCCCGGTTTTGAGATTTTGCTCCACCGCCTCCCGGCTGCCATCCAGGGCTACCAGCTTTTGCAGCAGCTCGGTAACGCCGGGGGCCTCTCGATCCAGATAAAGTCTGCCGCAGTAGTACGGGCACGTGTCCGTCACCTTACATCCGTCAAAGCACCGCGGTGCGGCGCCCTCCGGCGCAAATTCCGGCCTGAAATGCTTCAGGGAACCGAAGGAGGAAACCTGCTGGCAATGCTCCCCGGTCAGCCAGAGGAGCAAATCCATGTCATGGCAGCATTTGGCCAAGATCATGGGACTGGTCTCGTCCTTGCGCCGCCAGTTGCCCCGGACAAAGCTGTGCGCCTGGTGCCAGTAGCCCACGCTTTCAATGTGCTGAATGGAGACGATATCTCCAATCGTGCCGGCGTCGAGAATTTTTTTGAGGCGTGTATAGAAAGGCGAGTACCGCAGCACATGGCAGACGGTGATCGTCTTGCCGTAGCGCCGGGCGTATTCGCCCATTTCTACGCACTCCGACTCCAGCGGGCTCATGGGCTTTTCGCAGAGCACGTGGTAGCCCTTCTCCAGGGCTTTTTTGACCGGCGCCGTGTGAAAGCGGTCCTGAGTGCAGACCAGCACGCAGTCGGCAAAGCGATCCATGGCCAGAAGCTGTTCCCAGCTCTCAAAGGCCAGGGAATCGGGGATATGATGCAGGCGCTGTATTTCCTTCCGCCGCTCCTCCAGCGGTTCGGCCACGGCCAGAATGCGGAACTCGCTGGGATTTTTCAGGGCATAGCTCGCATAGACCTCGCCGCGTTGACCGGCCCCCAGCAGAACGCCGGTAATCATGTGATCTCTGGTTGTCATAGTGAATCCTCCAAGTCACGAATTTGGTTGCTATTGCTGCATCACGGCGCAGCGAATTGCAGCGAAAATTACAGCAGCACCTCGTGGCCGGTGCGGGCGCTTTCGTAGACGGCGTCCAAAATCCGCATCAGCTCCACGCCGTCCTGGGCGGGGCTCTTGCAGGCCGTGCCGTTCAGAATGCAGTCCACGAAGTGGTCAATCTCGTGGGAAAACATATCTCCGAAGCCGCAGGCGGCGGGACAGGCCAGCTGGGTGTTCACCATGTGGCCGTTCATCTGATGGTAAAGTTCCAGCTCCTGGCCCAGCTTGGCGCCGCCCTTGTCGCCGAACAGCTCGATTTCGCCCTTGTCCTGCTTCAGGTTCAGGGTGAAGCTGGCCTCCACGGAGAGCACCAGGCCGTTGTCAAACCGGATCATGGCCGTGGCCAGATCCTCCACGTCAAAGACGTGGTCCATATACCGGGCGGAAGCGGCCACATACGCCTTGGCGTCCCGGATGCCGTCGCGGTCCTTGAGTTTGTCAAAGGTCGCACCGTAAACGGAAACAGGCTTGGGATTGCCGGCCAGGTAGCGCACCAGGTCGATGACGTGGACACCCAGGTCGATCAGAGGGCCGCCGGCGGAGTAGGCCTTGTTGCTGAACCAGCCTTCGGGGTTCCCAAAACGGCGGAGGTAGGTGGCCTTGGCGTAATACAGGCCGCCGAAAAAGCCGTTGGCCGCGAACTCTTGCAGCAGCTTGCAGTCGTCTCCATACCGGCGGACAAAGCCGATCATCAGCAGCTTTCCGCATTCTCTGGCCGTCTTGGCCATCTCCATGGCCTCCGCCGCATTGGTGGCCATGGGTTTCTCACAAAGGACGTGTTTGCCAGCCCGCAGTGCCGCCATGGCGCAGCTTGCGTGGGCGGCGTTCCAGGTGCAGACGGAGACCGCGTCCAGCTCCGGCAGCGCCAGCATTTCGGAGGCCTCGGTGAAGCAGCGCTCCACACCGTACTTCCGGCCCATCTCCTCCAGACGGACGGGATTGACGTCACAGAGGGCATAGAGCTCCACTTGGGGGTTTTTGCGGTAGGCCTCTATATGGACCTCCGCGATATTGCCTGCGCCGATGATTCCGATTTTCAGCTTATTCATTTCTTACGCCTC
Source organism: Candidatus Avoscillospira avicola (assembly GCA_018712245.1). GTDB lineage: Bacteria > Bacillota > Clostridia > Oscillospirales > Oscillospiraceae > Avoscillospira > Avoscillospira avicola. The sequence continues at coordinate 22,583 of DVHE01000082.1, forward strand.
CATTTGCCGCTTCAGGAAGTCGGTCGCAGCGGCGATATCCGCCTTGGGCGTTTCGCCGACCTCCCGCTCAATGGTCAGATAGCCCCGGTATCCGATGTCCTCCAGCGCCTCCAGATAGCGCCGGAAGGGCACGGAGCCCTGGCCCAGCGGGACCTCCTTGAAATACGTCATATTTTGAATTTCCGTTTCGATTTCGCCGTAGATGACCTCGGGGTTGCCTCGCACCAGCATCACGCCGTCCTTGGCATGGGTGTGGACAATGTAATCGCGGAGGGTGTACACGGCCTGAACCGGGTCGTCACCGGTGACCATGACCAGGTTGGCCGGGTCCAGATTGACGCCCACGCCTCGGGATGAGAGCGAATCGAGCATTTGCTTCAGCGTTGTGGCCACCTCTGGGCCGGTTTCAATGGCAAAATGCGCCTGCAGCTGATCGGCGTATTCGGCCAGCTGGCCGCAGACGGACTGCACAATGGCGAATTTGTCACTGGCCGGGTCTGCCGGAACGACGCCGACGTGGGTCGTGACAATGTCCGTGCCCACTTCCTTGGCAAAGTCCAAAATTCGCTTGGATTTCTCCAGGATATACTGGCTCTTGCTGGGGTCAGAGAAGCGAACCTCCGGATTGCCGCAGATAAAGTCGCCGCAGACGGCGGTGAGCGTCAGACCGTTGTCGCTGAGCCACGTCCGAAGCTCCCGCTTTTTTGTCTCCGTGATGCCGTCGATGTCGAAGTAGCCGCCGCAGGCGTAGACCTGGACGCCGGAGAGTCCCAGGGCTCTGGCGCTCTCCATGGCCTGGCGGGGCGACTCCCGGAAGCTCTCCAGCAGCACGCCAATGGGAAATTGATACATGATGCGTTCCTCCTCAATCGTAATAGCCCATATAGGCCTCAAAGGCGTCCATCAGCGCCTTGACATTTTCCAGGGGAATGCCGGGGTAGAGGCCATAGATCATGGTCAGTCCTCCCTGGGGAGACCCCAGCTTGGTGACTTCCTCGCGGATCAGGGCGTGAATATCCTCCGGTGTTCCAAAGCGGGTGATTCTCTGCCGATCCACGTCGAGGTCGATACAGACGTGGCCGGTGAGATGGTCCTTGATCCAGTCAATGCCGTTGACGAGATCCTGCAAATTGAGAATCTCCACGCCGCCGTCCAGCAGGTCGTCGGCCAGCGTGCGGATATCGCCGTCGGAGTGCATATGGACGGGCACGCCCTTTTCCTTGGCCAGGGCGATGAGGCGCTGGTAGGAGGGCTTGATATAGGTTTGGAAGTGTTCCGGCGTCAGCATGGGGCCAATCTGCATTCCCAGGTCCTCGGCGTAGCTCATCACATCCACGCCGCAGTCCAGCCAGCGCCGGACGATCTCCCGGTTGAATGCCTCCAGGCCCTCGATGAGCTTCCAGAGCCGGGGCTCGTTGTCCATCATATCCAGGATCAGATTCTCATAGCCGCGGATATCGCACAGCTGCAAAAAAGTGTGTCCGTGGCGCAGGCCTGCCATATGCAGGTCGTCAGGCGTCGCGGCGATCTGCTGCCGGATCGCCGCCCAGTCGATGGGCTCCAGGCCGTCGCAGATTGCCGGGTCCGGGAAGCGGTAGGCCGGGAAGTCGTTCCAGTCGGCCAGCGGATGGCCGACCACGGTGCCGGTGATGCCGTCGGTGGTTGTCTCCCAACGGCAGCCGAAGCTGTCGGTGTAGGGATGGTCCTTCCGGGCTACCCGGGCAAATTGGGGTGTGAACGGAAGGTCCGGCGGCACATACCCGGGGAACAGCAGCGGATGGGTCAGCTGCATTTCCACCAGAAATTCCTGGGAGTAGGCCTGCCAGCAAGCGTCATTGATGCAAAAGACGATGGGGATATAATCGGGGCGCTCAAATCGCACAGCGCGAAGATAATTTTCTTTTCTTTCCATAGAAAACCCTTTCCGGCAATTTGAATGAAGCCGTGACGCTATAAAAACACGGTAGATAGAACTGTATGAGAGTTGCTCTGATATTGCTATCTTACTCGCGGCGTGGTCCGATGTAAATGCGCGGGATTGGGTTGATCTAGCACAATATTGGTTTTTCTTCTGTGGTGTTTTGCCCCGTTGTATGATACCATAGAGCCAAGGGGGGAGCGACATGAGTTGGGAACTGCCTGTGGCGGCCCAAAGAGAGATATTTGTACAGCAGCCGGACTTCCCGGTGAGCTATAGCTTTGCAGAGGCCAGTCGGGGCTGCGGATATCTAACGCCGGCCCACTGGCACGAGCATATTGAACTCTTGTGCGTGGAGACCGGCGCGCTCCGGGTGAATATTCAAGGCAGCTGGGTGACTGCCTTGCCCGGTGAGCTGGTGGTCGTCAATGCCGGAGAGATTCACAGCATTCCGGAAAAGGACGCTGAAACGCTCTATGCCTGCCTGATCCCGCAGAAGTCCCTCTGCGTCCGGAGCGGTCTGCCAGTGGAAGAGATCCGCCTGTGTCACCTAATCCAAGATCCAGACTGCACCAAACTATTCCGCTCCCTGATGCAGGAGCTTCGGGACAAGCCGCTCTACTACAAGGCGGACGTCCAGGCGCGGCTGGTATCCTTCCTGGTGCAGCTGGCGCGCTGCCATGGGATGGAGCGGCGGGAACGCAGCCACCACAGCCGTGCGTCTAAGGAATACATGGTGAAGCGGGCTGTGGAGTATCTGCAGGAGAACTTCACGCAGCCCATTTCCACAGGGGATGTGTGCGCGTATCTGGGCTTCGACAAGTCCTATATTTGCAATACGTTCAAGGAGATCACCGGCACAACGGTGCTGGAATATCTCAATATGATGCGCTGCGAACGGGCACGGGAGCTGATTCTGTCCGGTGAGCTGAGCATCGCGCAGAGCGCGGCAGCCAGCGGCTTCCGGCACTGGTCCTACTTTACAAAGACATACAAAAAATATATCGGCCGCCTGCCCAGCGAAACGGCACGGAGCGGCATGGAATAATAAAACAAGCAAAAACCTTGCTGCGCGATCCTAGCGCAGCAAGGTTTTTCTGACGAATGCTCCCATTTCAGAGGGCGATCAATCCAACGCAATGGTGCAATATTGGGTTTTAACGGCTTGACGGAGGTCGCTGCCATCCGCCAGTGTGTTTTGCGAAAACCGGATTTGTCTGGCACAGTGGGCGTAGAGTGCCGGCACGCCGGGACAGTCGAACAGATTGTCGGTGATCGCGATATTTTCATGGAAGCCGCTGCTGCCGGCCTGGTCGGGAATTTCGGGGCAGAGGGAGATCACGCCCTCGCAGAACTGGTAGTAGGAAGTCAGACAATGGAAAAACCGATTGCGGCGGATGGTCACGTCCCGGCACGCACCGGATTCGTACCAGGCGTTGGCGTCGCCGCTGAGCAGGATGGCGGAGCCAGAGCTTTCAAAGGTGTTATCCTCGATGACAACGGTGCGGGGCGTCGTCACCAGCAGGCCGCGGGCCCGGCAGGAGCCGAAAAAGTTTCGGCGGCAGAGCAGGCGCGGCGTATTGGTGATATTTTCCAGAGCCAGATCAACTCCCGCAGGGAGCGGACGATCCAGCTCCAGGGTGAAATGCACCGGATCGGACAGGGAGAAGGATTTGACAACGGCGGTTCCCAGGGAATTAAGGGTCCTGCAGTCCAACACGGAGAGCTGGTCTCCCGGCGCGGCCCAAGTAGCGAACCCAATGGACTGCGGATGGCCGAAGCGCCCCTGCACCAGGCCACCGCTGTGGGAAAGCACCTGGACGCTGGTGCCGTGAACGTTGATGGGATCGTCCATCAGGCCCTGAAAGCGGCAGTCCTCCACCAGGATTTGGCCGCGGCAGTTGGAGAAATGCAGTCCGTCGTCGTGGCCGGAGAGGACACGCCGTCCAGGCCCCGGGACAAAGGAGACGTGCTGCACCGTGATATTTTCACAGAACTGAAACAAGGCGCCCAGACCGCAGGTGGCATGGAAGGTGACATTGCGGAGGGTGATGTTTTGGGAGTTTTGGCAGAAAAAACCGGGGTGGCTCCGCACTCCGTGGCGCAGCACCAGCGTATTTCCCACCTGGGGCACCACGGAAAACGCCCCGCGCAGCTCCACGCCGGATGCGGTAAGGGCAGCAGTGACCGGCGGGAAGGTGTCTCCGGCCCCGGCGCGGACTCGCCCCTCCTTGTCAAATTCTATGGCGCCGAAATAGCGGGACATCCAGCCGGGGCCGGTAAACACCAGCGTTCCGTCCTCCACATGGTGGGGGTATTTCTCCGGGTCGATGGCCACCGTGACAGCCTCCGGGGACGCGGTCAGAATAGTTCCCTCGGCGGAGAAGGGGATGTCCCAGTCAATGACCGCGTTTTCAATGGTGATATTCTCGCAGCCGTCCAGAGCAATGGCGATGGCCTGCCGATCAAAGCGCAGTGTCTCACCGCAAAAGTCCAACGTTTGGTCTCGCGCTCCCTCCAGCAGGACGCCGATGGTATGGGCGGCAGCCGGTTCGGAGTTGGAGATAAAATAGTGTCGTGTCTGCATCTGCATCGTGGCCTCCGAAAAAGCCAGTACGCACTGTGGAAGTGCGTACTGGCAATATGTTTTATGACTTCGTATCGCTATACTGCATCCGGTAGTTTTTGACCGTGACGCCAAAGTGCTTTTTGAAGCAGGTATAGATATAATTTTTCTGTTTGGCCTCGAAGCCGACCTCCTCCATGATGTCGGCGAAGGGACGGCTGCTCTCCCGCATGGCCTGGGCAATCTTCTCGAGGCGCAGGTCCAGAATATACTGTGAGACCGATTTTCCCTGGGAGGTACGGAAGATCTGGCCGATATAGTGGGTAGAGAGGCCGAGATTGTCCGCGATGGACCCCAGACAAATTTCCGGGTTCGTATAGTCACTTTCGATGATCTGGAGCACGCGGTCCACCAGCGCCTTGGAGTTCTGGGTTTCCTGGCCTGACTTTTGCGCAGCAAGTATGGAGCAAAGCCGCTCGAGGTAGGCAGCGAAGCAGGTGCGGAAATCGGCCTCGATTTCACACTGCGGAAGGCGGGCCGAAACGACCTTGAACGCCTCGGTAATCGGCTGACTGGCGCTGCATCTGGTCTCCTTGGCACTGTTCAGCAGCCGGTAAGCCAGGTGCGTCAGGTAAGGCATGATTTCGTTGTAGCTGTATTGGAACAGGTCGTCGGCAATATCGTCAAACTGGGCCAGGGCCTGGGCGGCATTGCCGTTGAGAACACTGCTGACCAAAATATTCTCAGCGGTGGAAGACACGTTGAAATCGCCCAGCGTCAGATCCTCCGCCATGCCGGGCGACAGGATTTTGCCGTAGCCGTGGCGGACGCGGAGGAGCAGCAGCTCTTCCAGATTCTCATACATCTGCGGCATATGCTCTATGCCTCGAAATGAGGTGCTGTACGCTACGGTCATGGTGAATTCCAAATGGGTTTTCACCACCGCGAGGAATTTTTCCAAGGCAGTCTCCAGCGAGGCGCGAAGCTCGGTTACGGCGCTTCGTTCCGGGCAGCCCAGCACGGCCACGAATTTACTGGAGCCGTGGGGGATCATTTCACAGGAGAAATGCTCGTCCAGCAGCTCGGTAGCCAGGTTCACAATGGCAAAGCGCAGGGCGTCCCGCTCCCGGGAATTGGTGTTCTGTGCGAAAGAGTCGTAATTATCCATGCTGAACAGGCACATGATGCACGGCGATGCCAGCATAAAATCGCAGCCCAGCGCCTTGAGATGCTGCGCCGCCTGGGCTTGCGAATAGAATGCGCCGCCTGTAAACAGGCTCTCAAGGAAATCCCGCCGCACGATCAGGGCAGTTTTGTCGCGATAGTTCGCATATTCCATGTTCTTCTTCCGCATTTGCACAAAGGCGCTGGCAATGGAGCGGAACTCCCGGGTCTGGAGCGTGTCCGGCACACCGTCCAGCGGCGAACCGTCGGAGCCGGAGACCATCTGGCTGATGACCTCCACCGGCCGGTTGAGCCGCTTGGCCAGCAGCAGCGCCGCATAGCACGACGCGCCCAGGAGCGCGATAATAAACACCAGGCTCAGAATGGTCGTGGTAATTACGTCCTGGAAAATCGTATGGCTGGGGATGAGGCCGCAGAGATACCACCCGTTGGAATTGGCGTTGGAGTAGGCGGCCACATAGTTTGTCCGACCGATCTTGTAAAAGAAGCTGTCCTCGCCGCTGCCGGAGGCCATAATCTGTTCGACCATCGCCTGCAGATCCGCCTGTTCAGCCTCCGTATCAAAGGGGGAATCGAGGAGGAAGGAGCCGTCAGGGGAAAACACGGCAAATTTCAGATACGCGTTGTCGGCGCTCAGTTCCTGGAGCGACTGGGTCAGGACGTCCACATTCAGATTGACCACCATGGCCGAGGTGAGAACGCCGCTTCTGTCATAGTTGGGAAGGATATAGGAGTAGAGCCGGGACGTGCGGTTGAAGAAGGTCACGTCGTGGACAAACGGCACATAGGACGCGGCGTGGTCGGCGCTGATTCGCCGCAGCTGCTCCGCGGTCCCCTGGTCATAGAAGTCCTCCAACCGGCTCTGGATGCCGGTCTTCGTGTCCAGCACCAGATCCAGATGGCTGTTGTAGAGGTAAATACTGTCTACATAGGAGAGGGGCAAAACTACTTTTCGAACGGCCTGATGGGTCTTGACTGTCTGGACATTGTCGTTGGTACGCAGGTTGAGGAAGGAGATGACGTTGGAGTCATAGGATAAAGAAGCGCTGAGCTGCTGGCTCAGGCTGTTGGTATATGTAATGCTGTAATCAGCATGACGCAGCAGATTGAAAAAGAACCGTCGGGTCAGGTTGTTGACGGATGAATAATACGACACGAGCAAAATACCGGAAAGCAAGAGTGCTATGGCGAGGACCATCGCGATCAGGGAAAAGTAAATTTTATTTAAAAAGCTCGGCCGCTCCATTTGCTTGGAAAACAATCCCACGAAGGGTTCCTCCTTCTCTTCTCGTCTCTTCGTTTTTAGTATATCAGCTATTCACATTGGTGACAAGTCCGACGATCTTGCTGCATTTCGGATGATAGACCGATTTTGAAGAAATACCACATATTTCGTAGTATGCGAACCTACACATTTCGCGGAAAAGCCGCGCATATTCGACCACCCACAGAAAATGGAAACGATTGCGGCGGGACGCACCGCCTGGCCAAAGCCGGGAAGGACGGCATCATTCTCACCGAAGATATGGGCCTCCAGCAGCGGATGATGATCGGCCCGAAACTGCGCGAGGCGTTCTGCGCACCGCGATGCAAGCGAATATTTGGCGCGGTCCACAGCCGCTGTCTGGGCAGGATTTTCCATAATCGCCCATGCGTATACGCAAAACCTGGCAGCCCGCTTCGCCGCTGGCGAGAGGTACGATGGATTATACGCGTACCGGCCATGGGTTTTTACGCTTGGAAAAGCGCGCAGGAAGCCAAGCGATATCCAGATTTTAGAGGAAATTCACAGATTTCAAAGTCTACAAAAAATGAGTCTCTTAATCTTATGATTTATTTTATAGAAGGATTTCCTGAATATTCGGTGAAATACACATATATTGCGGTTGTAAAGATGGACAATAGGGTGGTAGGATAGGGCTGCGAAGAAAAAGTACAGGAGGGAATGAAGATGTTGTCAAGAACTGCAAGCAGGGTTTCCTCACGCGAGCAGAAGCAGCCGCAGACCGGCAAGCCCAGCGTCTGGAGGCGCTTCAAGTCGGCGTTCCGGAGGCAGTGGATGTTCTACACCATGATGATCCCCGGCATGGCATTGATCATCCTTTTCTGCTACGTCCCCATGCCGGGCGTGGCGCTGGCCTTCAAGGATTACAAGCCTGCGCTGGGCATCTGGGGTTCCGAATGGATTGACCCCTGGTACAAGAATTTCGAATTCTTCTTTAAATCCGACACGGCGGCCCGCGTGACATTCAATACTATATTTTATAATGTGCATATCGGCTTTAGTCAGCAACTGCCGAAACAGCAACAGCGCGGGCCAGCCTGGCGAAGAGCTGGTCGGGTGTGCGTCTGCGGTTGAAGCGGAAGCAGTATTCGTCCAGGTAGCTCTGGAGCTGC